>NZ_RHQR01000016.1:3106-159647 GCF_003936645.1 Pseudomonas sp. p106 | reverse complement strand
TCTTCAGGTAGACACTGAACAACTCATGAAGCATGAGGGTGAGTCCTTTGTAGGAGCGGCCTTGTGTCGCGGAAGGGCTGCGCAGCAGCCCCAGAATTTCAGCAGCGCCACACGGAATTGGGGCTGCTGCGCACCCCTTTCGCGACACAAGGCCGCTCCTACAAAGGACTCACCCTCATGCTTCATGAGTTGTTCAGTGTCTACCTGAAGATGCTGGTGCTCTACAGCCCGTTCTTCGTGCTGTCGTGCTTCATCAGCCTGACCCGTGGCCACTCCAGCAAGGAGCGCAAACAGCTGGCCTGGAAGGTTGCCTTCGCCGCCCTGGTCGCCAGCGTGTTGCTGTACCTGTTCGGGCGGGCGATCTTCGGCATTTTCGGCATAACGGCCGATGCCTTCCGCATCGGCGCCGGCAGCGTGCTGTTCATCTCTGCCTTGGGCATGGCCCAGGGCAAACCGGCCGTGCAGGCCGACAACGTGCAGCAAGACGTGACCATCGTACCGCTGACCATCCCGCTCACCGTAGGCCCGGGCACCATCGGCGCCCTGCTGGTGATGGGCGTCAGCCAGCCGCACTGGGACGACAAGTTGCTGGCCATCGTCAGTATCGCGCTGGCCAGCTTCACCGTGGGCCTGGTGCTGTATCTGTCACACGGGATCGAGCGCATTCTCGGCGATCAAGGCCTGCAGATCGTCAGCCGCCTGATGGGGCTGTTCGTCTGCGCCTTGGCGGCGCAGATCATCTTCACCGGCATCAGGGGCTACCTGGTCGGCTAGCCCTGCCACTCAGGGCGCAACAGGGTACCAGCGCGGGGTATAGACCCACTGCCCACCGTCGGCACGGGCAAAGGTACAGGTCGTGGAAGAACCGACCAGGACCATGGTGCGCATGTCGACCATCTCTGGCGTCAGCTCGGCGAGGGTGACCACCCTGAGCGTCTGCCCCGGCCTGCCGATGTCACGCCCCAGCACCACGGGTGTATTGCCATCCCGGTGCTGGCGCACGATTTCCAGCGCGCGCCCAAGCTGCCAAGGGCGCGAACGCGAGATCGGGTTGTAGAAGGCCAGCACCAGGTCGGCCTGGGCCGCCAGGGCCAGCCGATGCTCGATGGTCGGCCACGGTTTGAGGTTGTCCGATAGCGACATCACGCAGAAGTCATGCCCCAGCGGCGCGCCCGCCTGAGCGGCAGTGGCCAGCGAGGCCGAAACCCCTGGCAGGATTTCCAGATCGACACGATGCCAGGCGGGGTCAGTGGACCCGTGCAACGCTTCCAGCACGGCGGCGGCCATGGCGAATACCCCCGGGTCACCCGACGACACCACCACCACCGAGCGCCCTTGTGCGGCGAGCTCGAAAGCATGACGCGCGCGCTGCATTTCTTCGCGATTGTCGGTGCAATGTTGCACCTGGTCGTCGCGGAACGGCCCGGCCATGCGTACGTAGGTTTCGTAACCGAGAATATCTTCGGCGCGTGCCAGCTCGGCTTTGACCGCCGGCACCATCAGCTCGGCGGCGCCAGGGCCAAGGCCGATGACGGCCAGGCGACCACGCCTGCGGCCCAGTTGGTTGACCTTGACAGGCACCGATGCCAGCGCAATGACCAGGCCCCCTTGTTCGATCAGGCGCGCATCCGGCAGTGCTTCGGCGGCCATGCTGACAAGAGTGCTTTCTTTGGCAGCAAAACGCAGTGCGACACCCAGCACCTTGGCCGCTGCCTGCAAGGACGGTTCGGCCATGGCCTGTTCGGCAACCAGCAGGCACGCCAGTGACTGCTCGGCGATGCCCGCCTCACGCAGGGCATCGCTGACGCGTTCAACCAGATCAGGACCGCCCGCATCCACCGCAACCACCACCGAACGGGGGTGGATCAGCAACTCGTCACGGCTGGCCGGGCGCGCAGTGCATCCCACATGAATGGTGCGCTGGGCGGCTTCACTGGCCGGCAATTGGGCGTGAGCCAGCCAAGGCGCATCGCCCTCGATACGTACCGCCTCGCCCGCCAGCAGATCGGAAACGAAACGCTTGCCCTGTTCGATATCCGCCAGCGCGTAGCCCTCGGGTGGGTTCAACAGGCAGGTGCCGAAACGCAGCTCGCCACTGGTGGTGATCGCCGCCGCCACGCCCAGCGCCTCACCGATCTCGCGGGCCATGACATTGACGCCGCTCAGCCCGCCAAGCAGCGGCACTACCGCACTGCCGTCCTCGGCCACCGCCAGCACCGGCGGCTCCGCACCTTTCTCGCTGAGCAGGCTGGCCAGGCTACGGATGACGATACCCGCCGCACACAGGGCTATGATCGGCGTGTCTTGTAGATACAGGGCGCGCAGCGTGTCGCCAAATGCTTCGTAATACTGGTCGGCCATCTCGACCCGGCCGCTCAGGCCATGGATCGTCGCCTGTGGATAATGCTGCTGAATGCGCCGCGCGGTGGCCACGCTGCCAGCGCCGAGCACGATGATTGCCGGTGCCTTGTGCATGCTCATCCCTGCCATTTTTCACCCGGCACGATGATCAGCGAGAAGTACGGTGACGACTGTGGATCCACCTGGTCCAGCGCGACGATTTTCTGATTTGCCATGGTCGCCCGCTCGACGTACAGCGCTCGCCCGTCCAGGCCCAGTTCGGCCAGCACCTGGCGTACCTTGGGGAAGTTGCGGCCCAGCTTCATGATCACTGCCGCATCGGCATCGGCCAGGCGCCGCGTGAGTTCTTCGGCCGGCAGCACGCCCGACAGCACCGACAGGCTCTGGTTGCGGTAAACCAGGGGGGCACCCAGTACCGACGCGCCTCCCAGCATCGAGCAGACACCAGGGATCACTTGCGCGTCATAACGCTGCGCCAGACGGTCATGCAGGTACATGTAGGAGCCGTAAAAGAACGGGTCGCCCTCGCAGATCACCGCGACATCGCGGCCGGCATCGAGGTGCTCGGCCACCTGCACGCTGGCCTCGTCATAAAAATCGCTGATGACCTGCTCGTACGACAACGGTGCCGGCAACGCCTCGGTGGTCACCGGATAGACCAGCGGCAGCAGCGTTTGCGCTGGCTGCAGGTGCGCCTCGATGATGCCGAAGGCATTGCCACGCTTGCCCTTGGCCACGAAGTAGGCGACCACTGGGGCCTCGCGCAGCAAGCGCAGGGCCTTGAGGGTGATCAGCTCAGGGTCGCCAGGGCCTACGCCCAGGC
Organism: Pseudomonas sp. p106; assembly: GCF_003936645.1. NCBI lineage: Bacteria > Pseudomonadati > Pseudomonadota > Gammaproteobacteria > Pseudomonadales > Pseudomonadaceae > Pseudomonas > Pseudomonas sp. p106. The sequence continues at coordinate 156,463 of NZ_RHQR01000016.1, read as the reverse complement.
CCAGCAGACGTCCACGCGGCGCCATCATTCCACCTCCGTGGCGAGGGCATTGACCGCGGCAGCAGCCATCGCGCTACCGCCCAGGCGGCCCTGCATGATCACGAACGGGACGCCCCGGCTGTCGGCGGCGAGCATGGCCTTGGACTCCGCCGCACCGACGAAGCCAACCGGGAAACCGAGGATAAGCGCAGGCTTTGGTGCACCTGCATCGATCATTTCCAGCAAGTAGAACAGTGCGGTCGGCGCGTTGCCGATCACCACCACGCTGCCCTCCAGGTAAGGCCGCCACAGCTCCAGAGCCACCGCCGAGCGGGTATTGCCGGCATCTTTGGCCAGGGCCGGGACACTCGGGTCGCGCAGGGTGCAGATCACCTTGTTGTCGGCGGGCAGGCGTGCACGGGTGATGCCTTCGGCGACCATGTGCGCATCGCAGAGGATCGGCGCGCCGTTGGCCAGGGCCTGGCGCCCGGCGCGGCCGGCACCTTCGGAGAACTGCAGGCCGTCGATGGCCTCGACCATGCCACAGGCATGGATCACACGTACGGCGAGTTTCTCGAGGTCTGCGGGGATCCGCTCGAGCCGGGCCTCCTCACGGATGATCCGGAAGGAATTGCGATAGATCTCCTGACCATCGCGGATGTAATCAATCATCAAGGTGCTCCGTCGGCAGGTCGAGCATGGCGCCTGCTTCGTTCAAGGTGAGGTTGGCGGCGCGCAGGGCACCGAAGCCCGGCAGGCGCGCGTCACGCAAATAGAGGTCATAGCGGCCCGGCGAGCGGGCCAGCAGTGTGGCCGGGGCGACATGGGCCACGGCGCAGGATCGGGGGCAACCAGACAGGTGCACACTGGCAGGGGCGCCAGCGGGCAACAGGGCCGCCAGGGCCAGGGCATCGGCCTTGGTTTCGCCGTGCGCCTTGGCGCAGCCGCTGGCGCCGGTGCAGGCAACCAGGCGGGCCAAGGGTTCATGGCTATGGCAGAGCAGGCCCAGGGCCGACAACTCACGTTGCGCCGGGGCGATGCTCGCGCCAGCTACAGAGGTCAGCATCAGGCTCTGCCAGGGGCTCAGGCGCAGGCTGCCATCACCGTGTTCACGCGCGATTCGCGCCGCACCGCGCAGCATGTCGGCGCTGAGCCTGCCAAGCGGCGGGGCAACGCCCAGGGCCATGCCCTGCAGCTGCTCAACGGCACCCAGCCATGGGCTGTTGCCCGCTTTGCGGCGCCAATCGAGGACGGCAGCATCTCGGCGGATCGCCAGCCCTAGCCCCTCGATGAATCGCTCCACTGAGCAGTTTTCAAACAACTGGCGCATGCGTGCCTGGTCCGGGCTGGCCAGGTCGAGAAAGCGCTCAAGCACTGCGCGCACCAGCGCCAGCCCCTGCTCCACCGGCACCGCACCCAGCACCTGGCCGTCAGCAGGGGAGCCGGCCAGGCCGAACGCCAACCAAGTGCGTTGCTCGAGTCGCAATGCTGAAAGCCATAGATCGTGCGGGTGCTCGAGCATCGCCAGGCCTTCGCCGCCGTCCAGTTGCACCGCGAACTTGGCCGATAACTGGTGAAAGCGCGGTGTGCCTTGCAGCATGTCGAGGATGTGTTCGGCCAGGGGACGAACATCCAGCACCATCAAGGGGTCATGCCCGGCCAAGGGGCTGAGCATCAGGTTGCGCACATCGTCACTGGCAGCATCGCGTGGGCCCAGGCCTGCTGCCAGCAGGCTTTCGATCAGGCCGGCGTGATCGTCGCCAATGCCACGGACCTGCAGGTTGCCGCGGTTGGTCGCCTCGATCACGCCACCGGCGAAACGCTCGGCAGCCGCCGCCACGGCATCGGCCTGATCGGCCAGCAGCAGCCCACCGGGCAGCTTGATCCGGCAGATCCCGCCATCAAGGGCACTGACGATGCGCCACAACCCCGGGCAAGCCGAGGGACGGGGCGATACGGGTGGGGTATGGACCTGCTTCAAAGGGACGTCCGGCAATCGCTGAAAATGCGCTTGAGTGTAGAAGGCGCGGTATTATGCCTGCTTTGTCCGGCGGCATGAAAAGCCGGTGGTCGAGCATCGCTGGCGATTGAACAGAAATTCATCACCGCGTCGCCCCCTTTGCCGGCTTAGGGGGGGCGATGCGCCCCCAAAAATGGCGGATCAGAAACACATGACACCCTGGCTGACAGTAGTAGGCATCGGCGAAGACGGCTTCAGCGGCCTGGGCAAGCAGGCCCGACGCGCCCTGCTCGGCGCTTCGCGGATCATCGGCAGCCCACGTCAGCTGGCCCTGCTGCCGCGCTGCGTAAGCGCCGCCCGCGAACATTGGCCGAGCCCGTTCTCGCTCGCCCCGGTACTGGCTCGGCGCGGTGAGCAGGTGTGCGTGCTGGCAAGCGGTGACCCGATGTTCTACGGCGTCGGCGCCAGCCTGGCGCGGCAGGTTCCGGCCCAAGAGCTGCAGGTACTGTCGATGCCCTCCTCTTGCGCCCTGGCCGCTGCCCGCCTTGGCTGGCCGCTGCAGGATGTGCAGGTGGTGTCTCTGGTCGCGCGCCCCCTGGCCTCTCTCAACGCCCACCTTTACAGCGGCATGCGCCTGCTGGTGCTGAGCAACGACGGGGATAGCCCGGCAGCCATCGCCGCCCTGCTGCGCGAGCGCGGTTTCGGGCCAAGCCGCCTGCAGGTGTTCGAGCACCTCGGCGGCCCTGCCGAACGCCACTTGGCGGGCATCGCCGATGACTGGGCCCAACCCCAGGTCGCCGCGCTGAACCTGGTTGCCATCGAGTGCCAGGCTGCTGCCGACGCTCCGCGGCTGTCACGCGCAGCCGGCCTGCCGGACGATGCTTTCCGTCATGACGGCCAGCTGACCAAACGTGACGTACGGGCCATCACCCTGGCCCGCCTGGCCCCACAACCAGGCGAGTTGCTGTGGGACGTGGGCGCAGGCTGTGGCTCGATCGGCATCGAGTGGATGCGCGCCCACCCCGCCTGCCGAACACTGGCAATCGAAGCTGACGAGGGCCGTCAGGGCTTCATCGAGTACAACCGTGATGCCCTTGGCGTTCCCGGCCTGCAACTGGTGCGCGGCACCGCACCGCAGGCCTTGGCCGGGCTGGAGCGCCCGGATGCGATCTTCATCGGCGGCGGCGTCACCCGCGAAGGCGTGCTGCCGTTGTGCTGGGAGCGGCTGCGCCCCGGGGGGCGCCTGGTGGCCAATGCCGTGACACTGCAAAGCGAACTGGCACTGGCGCACTTTCGCCAACAGCATGGCGGTGAACTGACGCGCATCCATGTCGCCCAGGCCCAGCCATTGGGCGCCTTCGACACGTGGCGCCAGGCATTGCCGATCACCTTGCTCGACGTGGTGAAGCCCCACGATGCGTGAAGAAACCCGCGAACAACCTGCGCCACTGCGCAGCGGCCTGACCACTGGCAGCTGCGCCACTGCCACCAGCCTGGCGGCAGCGCGCCTGCTGCTCACCGGTGTGTGCGCTGACGCCGTGAGCATCACCTTGCCCAAGGGCAAGGTGGTGCAGATGCGCCTGGAGTTCTGCCGCCGCGAGGGCGAGCGCGCCGAAGCCGGCACACTCAAGGATGCCGGCGACGACCCCGATGTCACCCATGGCGCGTTGCTCTACAGCCAGGTGCGCCTGCAGGAAGAACCGGGTATACGCTTTGTCGCAGGCGTGGGTGTCGGTACCGTCACCCGCCCCGGGCTGGTGCTCGCCGTGGGCGAGCCGGCGATCAACCCGGTACCGCGGCGCATGATCAGTGAACACCTGCAGCAACTGGCCGACGACTGCGCCTACCGCGGCGGCTTCGAAGTCACGGTCAACGTACAGGGCGGCGAGCAGTTGGCGCTCAAGACCATGAACCCGCGCCTGGGCATCCTCGGCGGGCTGTCGATTCTCGGTACCAGCGGCATCGTGCGGCCCTTCTCCTGCGCAGCCTACATCGCCTCCATCCACCAGGGCATCGATGTGGCCCACACCAATGGCTATACCCATATCGCCGCCTGCACCGGCAATGCCAGCGAAGACACCATGCGCCGCGTGTACGGCCTGCCGGAAATTGCCCTGATCGAGATGGGCGACTTTGTCGGCGCGGTGCTCAAGCACCTGCGCAAGGTGCCGGTGCCACGCCTGTCACTGTGCGGTGGCTTTGGCAAGATCAGCAAGCTGGCCGCCGGGCACATGGACCTGCACAGCCGCCACTCGAGCATCGACCTGCCGCAACTGGCCGGGTGGGCCGCGGACATCGGCGCCGATGCCGACCTGCAGGCAGCGATCATGGCCGCCAACACCAGCCAGCAAGCCCTGGCCCTGGCACACGCCGCCGGCATCGCCCTGGGCGACGCGGTCTGCGCCCACGCCCTGGCGTTCGCCCGCAGCGTGGTGCCCGCACAGGTGCAGGTGGAAGTGTTCGCCATCGACCGCCAGGGCGGCATCGTCGGCAAGGCAGGTGTGCAATGAACCGGCGCATCCTGCTGCTGGGCGGTGTCACCGAGGCACTGGCCATCGCCCGTCAGCTTGGCCCGGAGCATGTCTACAGCCTGGCTGGCATCGGCCGGGTGCCGCAGGGCCTGGCCTGCCAGGTGCGGGTCGGCGGCTACGGCGGGGCCGAAGGCCTGGCCGCCTACCTGCGCGAGGCGGGTATCACCCTGCTGATAGACGCCACCCACCCCTATGCCGCGCAGATCAGCCACAATGCCGCCGCCGCCGCACGGGCCGTGGGCATCCCGTGCTGGGCCTTGCGGCGCCCGGCATGGCAGGCCCAGCCCGGTGACGACTGGCGCGAAGTGGAGGATTGGGCGGGGCTGATCCATGCACTCAAGCCGTTCCGTCGGCCTTTGTTCACCTTGGGGCGCGAGCCGCTGCAGCATCTGGACGAGATTCCGCCAGAGCAGTTCTGGACCCTCAGGGCGTTGCAGGCCTGCCCTGGTAATGATCGCTGCGAAGTGATCGGTGCGCGGGGGCCGTTTCACCTTGACGATGAGCGGGTGCTGTTCGCACGGCGCGATATCGATGTGCTGGTCAGCAAGAACAGCGGCAGCGTGGCGACCGAGCCCAAGCTTGAGGTGGCGCGGGAGCTGGGGGTTCCAGTACTCATTCTGAAGCGCCCCACACTTCCACAGGTCGATGCTGAGTTCACCCGGTACTGCCTGTTGCTCAGCGCCCTGCATCTATGACTGGCAGCCTTTGGCAACGTATATCCCATTGACATATACCTTGCGGAATTTAAACTTCAGTCACAGTTTGCCGCTTCCAGGGAGGCCCATCATGGAGCAAGGTGCTGTCTTCAAAAGCAATCGTAGCCAGGCCATCCGCTTGCCGAAATCTGTCGCATTTCCCGAAGAGGTGACCCGCGTGGACATTGTTGCAGTGGGTCGAACCCGCATCATCACTCCCGCTGGTGAATCATGGGATAGCTGGTTTGACGGCGAAGATGCGAGCCCGGACTTCATGGCCAGCCGCGACCAACCTGCCGACCAGGAACGTGAAGGGTTTTAATGCTCAAGTACATGCTCGATACGAATATCTGCATCTTCACGATCAAGAACAAACCCCAGGTAGTTCGTGAAGCGTTCAACCGCCACCATGGTCAGCTGGCAATCAGCACCGTCACACTGATGGAGCTGGTTTACGGTGCAGAGAAATCGGCCGCTCCTGCACGAAATCTCTCGATTGTGGAGGGTTTCGTAGCGCGTCTTGAAGTACTCGACTATGACAGCCATGCAGCAGAACACAGCGGGCAGCTTCGCTCAGAACTGGCAAAGGCCGGTACGCCCATCGGCCCTTTCGATCAGTTGATTGCCGGGCATGCCCGCGCGCGGGGGCTTACCTTGGTAACCAACAACCTGCGAGAGTTCATACGCGTTCCGGGGTTGCGGGTTGAGGATTGGCTGGCCACGCCAGGGTAAAAGACGTAGCCCTTTCCATATTCCGACAGTGGCTATCGACCATCGCTGCGCTGTGACCAGATACATTCATATGGCCGTTGGCCTGTCGTCAGTCTTAAACTCAACCCCCCTCCCCTCCGGAAAGCGTCAACCATATGGAAATGCAATGGTGGATCTGGCTGGTCTTCGGCATCGCGCTGATCCTGCTCGAACTGGTCCTGCCCACGTTCTTCATCATCTGGTTCGGCATCGGTGCCGTGCTGGTGTCGCTCATCTCGCTCGCCGCCCCCAGCCTGCAACTGGACATGCAGGTACTGTCGTGGGTGCTGTTCTCGTCGGTCACCACGGCACTCTGGTTCAAGCTGTTCCGGCGCAAGCAGCCGGATGTGCGCTGGACCGCCGACAGCGTGATCGGCGAAGTCGGGCTGCTGATCAGCAGCGTTTCGCAATTCCAGAAAGGCCGTGTGCGGTTCCAGAAACCGATCCTGGGCAATGAGGAATGGATCTGCGTCGCTGACAGCGACATCCCGTCAGGCGAGCGTGTACGTCTCGTCGCCATCGAAGGCAATACTGCCCGGGTCATCCGGGCCTGACCGCATTAAAAGGAAGTTCGCATCATGACCAGCCTTATCGTCGTCGGCACCCTCGCCGTTTTCGTTCTGATCACTGTTTTCAAGGGTGTACGCATCGTACCCCAGGGGGAGGAGTGGATCGTCGAGCGCCTGGGCCGCTACCACAGCACACTCAAGCCCGGCCTGAACATCGTCATCCCGTACATGGACGTGGTCGCCTATCGCCTGCCGACCAAGGACATCATCCTCGATGTGCAGGAGCAGGAAATCATCACTCGCGACAATGCGGTGATCGTCGCCAATGCACTGTGTTTCGCCAAGGTGGTCGACCCACAGAAGGCCTCCTATGGCGTGCAGAATTTCTCGTTTGCCGTCACCAGCCTGACCATGACATCGCTGCGCGCCATCGTCGGCGCCATGGACCTGGACGAAGCGTTGTCCAGCCGCGAGCAGATCAAGGCACGCCTGCGAGAGGCGATGTCCGAACAGACCGAAGACTGGGGCGTGACCGTGCGCTCGGTAGAAATCCAGGACATCAAGCCATCGGAAAACATGCAGCTGGCCATGGAACGTCAGGCGGCGGCCGAACGTGAACGTAAAGCCGACGTGACCCGTGCCGAAGGTGCCAAGCAGGCCGCCATTCTCGAGGCCGAAGCCCGCCTGCAGTCGGCCAAGCTCGATGCCGAGGCGCAAATCAACCTTGCCGAGGCTTCGGCAAAGGCGATTTCGCTGGTCAAGGACGCGGTGGGCAACGAGACGGTGCCAGCCATGTACCTGCTGGGTGAGCGCTATGTCGGCGCCATGGAGAACCTGGCCAGCAGCAACAATGCCAAGGTGGTGGTGCTGCCGGCTGATTTGCAAGAGACCGTGCGTGGCTTGATGGGCCGTAACAAGGCTTGATGCTGCTGTAGCTTCATGGCCGGCTTGCCGGCCATGGGCTGCACAGCAGCCCCATCGACCCGCCTGCGTCACTTCACCGCACCCCATCATTTTTACCTATACTGCGCCGTACAATACCCGCCACGATTCCTGACCGGATCTCTCCATGCCCCCACGTCGGCACATCGCCTGGATAGCCTGCCTCGCAGTGCTGTTCAACCTGCTGGCCATGCCGCTGTCCTCTGCCGCGCCCAAGGGCCCGGCAGAGCAGCTGCTGTGGGGGGCTTTCTGTTCCAGCATGGCAGGCAAGGCCAAGGTCGACGTCCAGGCACTGGCCAAGATCGACCTCGGCACGCAAAACGACGAGCATTCCAACATGCAGCACTGCTGGTGCTGTTCGGGAGCCTCGCCGCTGCTGGCCCTGCCAGGTTATCCGCCACAACTGCACAACCCGCCCACGTTGCTGGCCGCGCATGTTCCACCGCCAGCCGATTACCAAATGACGCCGCGCCAGCTCTGGCCCGCGCTCAACCCCCGCGCCTCTCCCCTGGTCTGAGTTCATCACGCTGTCTGCCTGAACCTGAACAGAACGGAGACTTACACCATGCTCAAGCAAGCTCTCGTAGTGGCCGCACTGCTGCTGCCCGGCGCCTTCGCCAACGCCCATGAATACACTGTGGGCGACCTGCATATCGCCCACCCCTGGTCGCTGCAACTGCCGCCGAACGCGCCCAATGTGGCCGCCTATTTCATCGTGCACAACAACGGCAAGGTCGATGACCGCCTGCTCAGCGTGGACAGCCCCATCACTGCTGACGCACAACTGCACGAACACGTGATGAGTGCCAACGGCGCCATGAAGATGCAGCAGGTGCCCAATGTAGTAGTGCCCGCCGGCAAGGACGTGGTCTTCGCCCCCAGCGCCTATCATGTGATGCTGATGCAGCACAAGGACCGTAGCCTGCTCAGCGACGGCAAGCGCTTCCCGCTGACCCTGCATTTCGAGAAAGCAGGCGACATCACAGTCGACGTGGCTGTGCAGAGGCAGGCCCCGGCGGACCAGCCGCACGAACACGCACACTGACCCTTCGCTGACTGGCGCTCGCCTTCATGAGCCTGCCATGCAACAGACGCAGCCGTACCACCCGCCCTGAACGCAGGCGCGTCGGTGGCGGCTGGCTGAGCCTGTTCGCCATGTGGATGATCTTTATCGGCCCGCTGATTTCCCAGTCGATGCCGATGGATCATCACGCGGGCATGAGCATGCCGATGGGCATGGCTCTGTCCTCGGAACACGGGCACGCCAGCGACTCGCATCACGGCCACGGCGACGATGGCCAACTGCATGTGATGTGGGAAAAATGCGGCTACTGCAGCCTGCTGTTCAACTGCCCTGCATTACCGCAGACCTTCAGCCCACTCGTTGCCGGGCACGCCCTGCCCGTCACCCTCATCCCTGCGGCAACCCTTCAGGGCCATGCCCGACAGGCCATATTCCCCGGTGCGCGCAGCCGCGCGCCACCGCCTTCGATCAGCGTCTGACCCCCTGCTGCCGCACGGAGCCTGAAGGCTCCGTGCCCACCCATGACTGATCGACTGGAATCACTATGTCCGGCTGCACCCCTGTATTCGCCCCCTCTCTGCGAGGGACATTCGCCGTGTTGTGCGGGTCGCTGCTCGCACCCATGGCCCTGGCCGCCGAACCTGGCCATGAAACGCACGAGCAAGCGCCGCCCGAGCTGAGCCCGACGGTGATCACCGCCATCGCACCCAGCTCGCCCCTGACGGTCGTCACCAACCCCAAAGACCCGCGCCAGCCCGTGCCGGCGAGCGATGGTGCCGATTACCTCAAGACCATCCCTGGTTTTTCAGCCATCCGCGCCGGTGGCACCAACGGTGACCCGGTGCTGCGCGGCATGTTCGGTTCGCGCCTGAACATCCTCACCAACGGTGGTGTGATGCTCGGTGCCTGCCCCAACCGCATGGACGCACCGACCTCTTACATCGCGCCGGAAACCTATGACCGCCTCACCGTTATCAAAGGCCCGCAAAGCGTGATCTGGGGCCCCGGCGGCTCGGCCGGGACCATCCTTTTCGAACGTGAACCGGAAAAATTCGGCACCCTCGGCAGCCGGATCAACGCCAGCCTGTTGGCCGGCTCCAACGGCCGCTTCGACCAGGTGCTCGACGCCGCCGCAGGCAATAGCCAGGCTTATGCGCGCTTCGTCGGCAACCAGTCGCGCTCGGACGACTACCACGACGGCAACGGCGACACCGTGCCTTCGCGCTGGGACAAATGGAACGGCGATGTGACCCTGGGCTGGACGCCCGACCAGGACACCTTGCTCGAACTCACCGCCGGTAAGGGTGACGGCCAGGCCCGCTATGCCGGCCGTGGCATGGACGGCTCGCAGTTCAAGCGCGAAAGCCTGGGCCTGCGCTTTGAAAAGTCCAACCTGGGCGAGGTGCTCGACAAGGTCGAGGCACAGGTCTATTACAACTACGCCGACCACGTAATGGACAACTACAGCCTGCGCACCCCATCGGGCAGCGGCATGATGGGCATGCCCATGGTCAGCAATGTCGACCGCCGCACAATGGGCGCACGCATCAAGGCCACCTGGCGCTGGGCCGACGTGCAACTGATCAGTGGCATCGACGCACAGACCAACGAACATCGCCAGCGTGGCGGCATGGGCGTTGATGCGCACAAGGGCCAGCCCTGGACCAAGGATGCCGACTTCCATAACTATGGGGCCTTTGGTGAACTGACCTGGTACGCCACAGGGGTTGACCGGCTGATCACCGGCGCCCGTCTCGATCGCGCCTCCGCCCGCGACTTCCGGGCTGGCAGCGCTACCGAAGGTGATACCCGCGCCGATACCCTACCCAGCGGTTTCGTGCGTTATGAGCACGACCTCGCGGCGGTGCCGGCCACCACTTACATCGGCCTTGGCCATGCCCAGCGCTTCCCCGACTATTGGGAGCTGTTCTCGCCCAAGCTGGCGCCCTCTGGCGCCGCCAACGCCTTCGACGGCATCAAGCCAGAAAAGACCACCCAGCTCGACTTCGGCATCCAGTACCGCGACGAGCGCCTTGAAGCCTGGGCTTCGGGTTATGTCGGGCAGATCCGCGACTACATCCTGTTCGACTACCGTACCGGCATGATGGGCATGAGCACCTCCCAGGCGCAGAACATCGACGCCCGCATCATGGGTGGCGAACTGGGCGCCGCCTACAAGCTGACGGAAACCTGGAAGGCCGATGCGACCCTGGCCTACGCCTGGGGCAAGAACAGCAGTGACGGCAAGGCACTGCCGCAGATGCCACCACTGGAAAGCCGCATGGGCCTGACCTACAGCCGCGACACCTGGAGCGCCGGGGCCTTGTGGCGGCTGGTGGCTGCACAGAACCGCATCGCCGAAAACCAGGGCAATGTGGTCGGCAAGGACTACGAAAAAAGCGCCGGGTTCGGCGTGTTCTCGCTCAATGGCGCCTACAAGGTGAACAACAACCTCAAGCTCAGCGCAGGCGTCGACAACCTGTTCGACAAAACCTACGCCGAGCACCTGAACCTGGCCGGGAACGCCGGGTTCGGCTACCCGGCTTCCGATCCACAGCCGGTCAACGAACCGGGCAGGACGTTCTGGACCAAGGTCGATTTCAGCTTCTGACAACAACAACGGGCGCAGCCGCTGGTTGCGCCCCTCAGCTGGTCAAACAGGAGGTTCCCATGAGCGGAACACGCGTTTCATTCTACAACCTGGCCTGGCGCTGGCATTTCTATGCGGGGCTGTTCGTCGCCCCGTTCATGATCCTGCTGGCGATTACCGGGATCATCTACCTGTTCAAACCGCAGCTGGACCCACTGCTGTACCGTGACCTGATGGTGGTCGAGGCCAGCCATCACCGCCAGGGCGCCGACGTGATGCTGGCCGAAGTGCGCCAGGCCTACCCCAAAGGCCATGTGGGCCAATATCTGCCACCCATCAATGCCGAGCGCAGCGCGCAGTTCGTGGTGCATGACGGTGGGCGCGAACTGAATGTGTTCGTCAACCCGTATAGCGGCAAGATCCTGGGCGAACAGGATGCCAAGCAGAACCTGCAGGCGGTCGCCCGAGCCCTGCATGGCGAGCTGATGGTCGGTACGCTTGGTGACCGACTGGTGGAACTGGCAGCCGGCTGGGGCATCGTGCTGGTGGTGTCCGGCCTGTACCTGTGGTGGCCGCGCGGGCGCGCCGGCAGTGGCGTGCTGTGGCCACGGCTGTCGGCGCGTGGCCGGCTGCTCTGGCGCGACCTGCACGCGGTCAGCGGCTTCTGGGGCTCGGCCCTGCTGCTGCTGATGCTGCTCAGCGGCATGACCTGGACCGGCCTGTGGGGCAAACAGTACGCCGACCTGTGGAACCGCTTCCCGGCGGCCATGTGGAATGACGTGCCCAAGTCCGATCAACAGGCCGGTGAACTGAACAGCGCCCACCGCCAGACGGTGCCCTGGGCCATGGAAAACACGCCGATGCCGCAGTCCGGTGCGCATGCCGAACATGCCGGGCACCACATGATGTCGAACAGGCCAGCGGCACCTCAGGTGAGCCTGCAGCAGGTACAGGACCTCGCCACCGCGCGCGAGGTGGAACCCGGCTACAGCATCACCGTGCCGACCACTGCCGATGGCGTATTCACCATCGCCGTGTTCGCCGACGACCCGCGCAACGATGCCACCCTGCATGTCGATCAGTACACCGGCAAGGTGCTGGCCGACGTGCGCTGGCAGGACTACAGCCCGGTGGCCCGGGCGACCGAGCTGGGCGTCATGCTGCACGAGGGCAAGATGTTCGGCGTGCTGAACCAGATCATCATTCTGCTGGTGTGCCTGATGATTTTGCTGGGTTCGGTCAGCGGACTGGTGATGTGGTGGAAACGCCGGCCGGCCGGTGGCCTTGGGGTACCGGCACTGCGCCATGACCTGCCGCGCTGGAAGGCAGCTGTCGGGGTGATGCTGGTACTTGGGGTGATCTTCCCGCTGGTGGGGGTGTCGATGGTGGTGATGTGGGTGGTGGACAGCCTGGTGGTAAGGCGCAGGGTGTTGGCCAGCACTTGAGGCCATTGGGGCTGCTGTGCAGCCCTTTCGCGACACAAGGCCGCTCAGACGACCGCGTTGGTCTTGTGTAGCGAAAGGGCCGCACAGCAGCCATCTGCTACTGAAAAGTCGAGTCGATCTGTCGCGCCCCGATTTGGGACGCGCGTGTTAGCCTACGCGGCTTTCACAAAAAGACTGACCCTCAATGGAATGCAGCCAATGACCCGGACCTCTTCCCCTCCTGCTCAAGCGCAGCACCTGCAGCGTAACCTGACCAACCGCCACATCCAGCTGATCGCCATCGGAGGTGCCATCGGCACCGGCCTGTTCATGGGCTCGGGCAAGACCATCAGCCTGGCGGGGCCGTCGATCATCTTCGTCTACATGATCATCGGCTTCATGCTGTTCTTCGTCATGCGCGCCATGGGCGAACTGCTGCTGTCGAACCTCAACTACAAGTCGTTCATCGATTTCTCGGCCGACCTGCTCGGCCCCTGGGCCGGCTACTTCACCGGCTGGACCTACTGGTTCTGCTGGGTGGTCACCGGCATTGCCGACGTGGTCGCCATTGCCGCCTACACACAGTTCTGGTTCCCGGACCTGCCACAGTGGATACCCGCCCTGACCTGCGTTGCAGTACTGCTGTCGCTTAACCTGGTTACCGTGAAGATGTTCGGCGAGATGGAGTTCTGGTTCGCCCTGATCAAGATCGTCGCCATCCTCGGCCTGGTCGCCACCGGCCTGTACATGGTCATCACCGGTTTCGAGTCGCCGAGCGGGCGCACCGCGCAGCTGGCCAACCTGTGGAACGACGGCGGCATGTTCCCCAACGGCCTGATGGGCTTTTTCGCCGGCTTCCAGATTGCCGTGTTCGCCTTCGTCGGCATCGAGCTGGTCGGCACCACCGCCGCCGAAGCCAAGAACCCTGAACGTACCCTGCCAAGGGCGATCAACTCGATCCCGATCCGTATCATCGTGTTCTACGTGCTGGCACTGATCGCGATCATGGCTGTGACCCCATGGCGCGATGTGGTGCCGGGCAAGAGCCCGTTCGTCGAGCTGTTCGTGCTGGCCGGCCTGCCAGCGGCGGCGAGCATCATCAACTTCGTGGTGCTGACCTCGGCGGCCTCGTCGGCCAACAGCGGCGTGTTTTCCACCAGCCGCATGCTCTTCGGCCTGGCCCAGGAAGGCGACGCACCGCGCGCATTCGAAAAACTGTCGAGCCGCGCCGTACCGGCCAACGGCCTGTACTTCTCGTGCACCTGCCTGCTGCTTGGCGCGGTGCTGATCTACATGGTGCCGAACGTGATCGAGGCATTCACCCTGGTCACCACGGTTTCGGCAGTGCTGTTCATGTTTGTCTGGACGCTGATCCTGCTGTCGTACCTGAAGTACCGCAAAACCCGTGCGGCGCTGCACCAGGCATCGACCTACAAGATGCCGGGCGGGCGCTTCATGTGCTACGTGTGCCTGGCGTTCTTCGCCTTTATCCTGGTGCTGCTGAGCCTGGAAGCGGACACCCGCTCTGCGCTGATCGTCACGCCGATCTGGTTCGTGTTGCTGGCCGTCACCTACCAGGGTGTGCGTAGCAAGCGCCATCCGCGGACAGCTGTACGCAACAGCTGATGCACTCCGGGGCTGCCTTGCAGCCCCAATCCTGTGCACACAAACATCTCAGGCACCAACCTGGACCTTGCAAACGCCCCAACACCTCGCACAGCCCTTCTATTACGCACCTTTTGCCGTTCGGCACACCCCTTGCAACAGCCCCCTCCGCTTGGCCAACACAAAAAAACTCAGCGGAGAGAGCACATGAAGCGTCGCAGTCTGATCAAGGCCTTTACCCTCAGCGCATCGATTGCGGCGATGGGCCTTAGCTGGAGCATCCAGGCCGCCGAGACCATCAAGGTCGGCATCCTGCATTCGCTGTCCGGGACCATGGCGATTTCCGAAACATCGCTCAAGGACATGGCGCTGATGACCATCGACGAGATCAACGCCAAGGGCGGGGTCAACGGCAAGATGCTCGAACCGGTGGTGGTCGACCCTGCATCCAACTGGCCACTGTTCGCCGAAAAGAGCCGCCAGTTGCTGACCCAGGACAAGGTCGCGGTGGTGTTCGGCTGCTGGACCTCGGTGTCACGCAAGTCGGTACTGCCCGTGTTCGAAGAGCTCAACGGCTTGCTGTTCTACCCGGTGCAGTACGAAGGTGAAGAGATGTCGCCGAACGTCTTCTACACCGGCGCCGCGCCCAACCAGCAAGCGATCCCGGCCGTGGAATACCTGATGAGCGAAGACGGCGGCAGCGCCAAGCGTTTCTTCCTGCTCGGCACCGACTACGTCTACCCGCGCACCACCAACAAGATCCTGCGCGCCTTCCTGCACAGCAAAGGCGTGGCCGACAAGGATATCGAAGAGGTCTACACGCCGTTCGGCCACGCCGATTACCAGACCATTGTCGCCAACATCAAGAAGTTCTCGGCAGGCGGCAAAACCGCCGTTATCTCCACCGTCAATGGCGACTCCAACGTACCGTTCTACAAGGAGCTGGCCAACCAGGGCCTGAAAGCCACCGACGTACCGGTGGTGGCGTTCTCGGTGGGTGAAGAGGAACTGCGCGGCATCGACACCAAGCCGCTGGTAGGCCACCTCGCCGCCTGGAACTACTTCGAATCGGTGGATAACCCGGTCAACCAGAAGTTCGTCGCCGACTGGAAGGCCTACGCCAAAGCCAAGAACCTGCCGGGTGCCGACAAGGCCGTGACCAACGACCCGATGGAAGCCACTTACGTGGGCATCCACATGTGGGCGCAAGCGGCGGAAAAAGCCAAGTCCACCGATGTCGACAAGGTACGCGAAGCCCTGGGTGGGCAAACCTTCAAGGCACCGTCCGGCTTCACCCTGACCATGGACAAGACCAACCACCACCTGCACAAGCCGGTGATGATCGGCGAAATCCAGGATGACGGGCAGTTCAGCGTGGTCTGGGAAACCGAACAGCCGCTGCGCGCGCAGCCGTGGAGCCCGTTCATTCCGGGCAACGACAAGCGCCCTGACTATGCAGTGAAAGGCAACTGAGTGCACTGGGGCTGCGCTGCAGCCCCTTCGTTGGCAAGCCAGCTTCCACAGGGCCCTGAGAACAGCACCACCCTGTGGGAGCCGGCTTGCCGGCGATGAATCCACCGCCGATTTCCAGGATTGCCCGCATGCTCAGACTCCTCCTCACCCTGCTGCTCCTGCTGCCCCTGGCAACCCAGGCCAGCGAGGGCGAATTCTTCCTCACCGCCAAGCCCGCCGAGCAGGCTCGCCTGCTCGAAGGCTGGGCGGCGCAACCCGACGCCGCGCGCCTGCCGCTGCTGGAAAACCTGCGCCAGGGCCGCATCGCAGCCGATGACACCCGCAAAGTGCGCCTTAACAACCGCCTGCGCGGCCTGATCGATAACGCCCTGGCCAGCCACCAGTTGCTCAGCGACAACAGCGACACTCGCCTGGCCGCCGCCCAGCAACTGCAAAAAAGTGCACAACCGGCGCAAATGGCATTCCTCGACCGGCGCTTTGCCAGCGAACCCGACACTACCGTGCACGCAGCGCTTGGCCTGGCACTGGCCAACCTGCAACTGGGCGCCAGCGAGCCAGCCGTGCGCCTGGCGGCGGTACGCCTGCTCGGCGAAACCGGCGACCCGCTGGCCCGCACCCGCCTGGAGGCCTTGCTGCAACCCGATGTGGAAACCGACGCAGGCGTGCGCACTGCCGCTGAAACAAGCCTGGCGCAGGTCAAGCGCAAGCTGCTGTTCGGTGAGCTGCTCGGCCAGGCTTTCAGCGGCCTGTCGCTGGGTTCGATCCTGCTGCTGGCGGCCCTTGGCCTGGCGATCACCTTCGGGCTGCTGGGCGTGATCAACATGGCCCACGGTGAGATGCTCATGCTCGGTGCTTACAGCACCTACATGGTCCAGGTGCTGCTGCAGCGCTACGCGCCAGGCGCAATCGAGTTCTACCCGCTGATTGCCCTGCCAGTGGCCTTCGCCGTCAGCGCCGGGGTGGGCATGGCCCTGGAGCGCACGGTGATCCGCCACCTCTACGGCCGCCCGCTGGAAACCCTGCTGGCGACCTGGGGCATCAGCCTGATGCTGATCCAGGCCATCCGCCTGCTGTTCGGCGCGCAGAACGTCGAGGTCAGCAACCCGGCTTGGCTGTCTGGTGGCATCCAGCTGCTGCCCAACCTGGTGCTGCCCTACAACCGCCTGGTGATCATTGCCTTCGCCCTGGCGGTGGTACTGCTGACCTGGCTGCTGCTCAACCGCACGCGGCTGGGCCTGAACGTACGTGCGGTCACCCAGAATCGCAACATGGCTGCCTGCTGTGGTGTGTCCACCGGGCGGGTGGACATGCTCGCCTTCGGCCTGGGCTCGGGCATCGCCGGGCTTGGTGGTGTAGCGCTGAGCCAGGTCGGCAACGTCGGCCCGGACCTTGGCCAGAGCTACATCATCGACTCGTTCCTGGTAGTGGTGCTCGGCGGTGTCGGGCAACTGGCCGGTAGCCTCTGGGCCGCCTTCGGCCTAGGGATAGCCAACAAGCTACTGGAGCCCCAAATCGGCGCGGTGCTTGGCAAGATCCTCATCCTTGCGTTGATCATTCTGTTCATCCAGAAGCGCCCGCAAGGCCTGTTCGCCCTCAAGGGACGGGTAATCGACTGATGAACCAGCCACTGCTTGTCACCGCTTCGCAAAAAGCCGGGCCGCGCCTGTCGCTGGCCATCGGTACCGTCGTCGTCCTGCTGTTGCTGGCCATGGCGCTGCTGTCGTTGCTGCCGCCCGACCATGCCTTGCAGGTCTCGGCCTACACACTCACCCTGGTCGGCAAGATCCTCTGCTACGCCATCGTCGCTCTGGCCCTGGACCTGGTCTGGGGCTACGCAGGGCTGCTGTCGCTCGGCCACGGGCTGTTCTTCGCCCTCGGTGGTTACGCCATGGGCATGTACCTGATGCGCCAGGCCGCCGGTGACGGCCTGCCGGGGTTCATGACATTCCTGTCGTGGAGCGAACTGCCGTGGTACTGGGCCGGTACCCAGCACTTTGCCTGGGCCCTGTGCCTGGTGGTGCTGGCACCTGGCCTGCTGGCACTGGTGTTTGGCTTCTTCGCCTTCCGCTCGCGGATCAAGGGCGTGTATTTCTCGATCATGACCCAGGCCCTGACCTTCGCCGGCATGCTGCTGTTCTTCCGCAACGAGACAGGGTTTGGCGGCAACAACGGTTTCACCAGTTTCCGCACGATTCTGGGCTTCGACATTGCCTCCCAAGGCACCCGCGCCGTGCTGTTCCTGCTGACCGTAGGTTTGCTGCTGGCAAGCCTGTACCTGTGCTGGCGCCTGACCCAGAGCAAGTTCGGCCGCCTGCTCACCGCCGTACGCGATGCAGAAAACCGCATGATGTTCTGTGGCTATGACCCACGGGGCTTCAAGCTGCTGGTGTGGGTATTGAGCGCCGTGCTGTGCGGCCTGGCAGGTGCGCTGTATGTGCCACAGGTGGGCATCATCAACCCCAGCGAGATGTCGCCGACCAACTCCATCGAGGCTGCTGTCTGGGTAGCCTTGGGCGGGCGCGGCACACTGATCGGCCCGCTGCTGGGCGCGGGCCTGGTCAACGGCATGAAAAGCTGGTTCACCGTGGCCTTCCCCGAGTTCTGGCTGTTCTTCCTCGGCGCATTGTTCATCCTCGTCACCCTCTACCTGCCCAAGGGCGTGGTCGGCCTGTTGAAGAAAAGGAGCCAGCCATGAAAGGCGTGCCCCCAGTGCATCCGGAATTCATGCTCGAACCGGTATTCGACAACCTTGGCAGCGGCCGTGACGCCATCGGCCTGGGCAGCCGCCGTGAAGCGGGGCTGGATACCCGTCACGGCACGGTGCTGAGCCTGGAAGGCATCAGCGTCAGCTTCGATGGTTTCAAGGCACTCAATGCCCTGAACCTGTACATCGGTGTGGGGGAGTTGCGCTGCATCATCGGCCCCAACGGTGCCGGCAAGACCACCATGATGGACGTGATTACCGGCAAGACGCGCCCCGACACCGGCAGTGCCTTCTTCGGCGATACCCTGGACCTGACCCGCATGAGCGAATACCAGATCGCCCAGGCCGGCATTGGCCGCAAGTTCCAGAAGCCCACGGTGTTCGAAGCACTGACCGTGTTCGAGAACCTTGAGCTGGCACTGAAAACCGATAAGTCAGTCTGGGCCTGCCTGACGGCACGCTTGAGCGGTGAGCAACAGCAACGCATCGAAGAGGTGCTGACCACCTTGCGCCTGCTACCCCTGGCCCAGCGCCAGGCAGGCCTGCTGTCACATGGGCAGAAACAGTTCCTCGAGATCGGCATGTTGCTGGTACAGGAGCCGCAACTGCTACTGCTCGACGAGCCGGTGGCCGGCATGACCGATGCCGAAACCGAGTTCACCGCTGAGCTGTTCAAAGGCCTGGCCGGCAAGCATTCGCTGATGGTGGTGGAGCACGACATGGGGTTTGTCGGCAGCATTGCCGACCATGTGACCGTGCTGCACCAGGGCAGCGTACTGGCAGAGGGGTCGCTGGAGCAGGTGCAAGCGGATGAGCGGGTGGTCGAGGTTTATCTAGGGCGCTGACGCGCCTCAAGTGGCATGCCTCAAGCCGCAAGCAGTAGCCGTGCGCTCCCTCTTGCCGCTTGAAGCTTGAAGCTTGTAGCTGACAAGAACGAGGAATTGAAAGTGCTTGAAGTCAGTGAATTGCACCAGTACTACGGCGGCAGCCACATCCTGCGCGGCCTGTCCTTCGAAGCCAAGGTCGGTGAAGTCACCTGCCTGCTCGGGCGCAACGGCGTGGGCAAGACCACCCTGCTGCGCTGCCTGATGGGCCTGGTGCCGCCACGCGAAGGCCGCGTCGAATGGGAAGGCAAGCCGATCACCACGCTCAAGCCACAGCAACGGGTACACGCAGGCATCGCCTATGTGCCCCAGGGGCGTGAGATATTCGCGCGGCTCAGCGTCGAGGAAAACCTGCTGATGGGCCTGTCGCGCTTCCCGGCGCGCGAGGCCCGTGAGGTGCCTGCGTTCATCTACGAACTGTTCCCGGTGCTGGAACAGATGAAGCAACGCCGCGGCGGTGACCTGTCCGGCGGCCAGCAGCAACAGCTAGCCATCGGTCGCGCCCTGGCCAGCCGGCCACGCCTGCTGATCCTCGACGAACCCACCGAAGGCATTCAGCCATCGGTCATCAAGGAGATCGGTGCGGTCATCCGCCGCCTGGCAGAGCGTGGCGACATGGCCATCCTGCTGGTGGAGCAGTTCTATGACTTTGCCGAGGAGCTGGCCGACCAGTATCTGGTCATGGCCCGTGGCGAAATCATCCAGCGCGGGCGCGGTGAAAACATGCAGGCCGAAGGTGTGCGTGGGCTGGTAACCATTTAATCTGCAGCCCTCGACCTTGTGAGACGCAGCAATGAGCCACGAAATTCGCGATGCCCTGCCCGCCGACGTGCCGGGCATCCTCGACATCTATAACGACGCGGTGCGCAACACCACGGCGATCTGGAACGATACGCCGGTGGACCTGGGCAACCGAGAGGCCTGGTTCGAGGCCCGGGCGCAACAGGGCTATCCGATTCTGGTGGCAGTGGATCACAGCGGTGTGCTGGGCTATGCGTCTTTTGGCGATTGGCGGCCGTTCGAGGGTTTTCGCAATACCGTGGAGCATTCGGTGTATATCCGTGGCGATCAGCGCGGCAAGGGCCTGGGGCCGCAATTGATGGCAGCACTGATCGCGCGCGCGCGGGGGTGTGGCAAGCATGTGATGGTCGCGGCCATCGAGAGTGGCAATGCCGCGTCGGTACGCCTGCATGAGCGTCTGGGCTTCGTGGTGACCGGGCAGATGCCCCAGGTGGGGGTGAAGTTCGGGCGCTGGCTGGATTTGACTTTCATGCAGCTGGTGCTCGACCCGGGGGCAGAGCCGGCCTGAGTTTTTTGCTGATTGCAGTGGCCCCATCGCCAGCAAGCCGGCGCTGGGGCCACTGCAGTCGACATCACATCTGGGTAAACCTGCCCAGCCGCTGTTTCAGCATGCTGTTCTCACTGCGCAACTGCTGCACTTCCTGCAACAGCTCCAGCGCCAGCGCCACCCCTTCCCACTCCAGTTCCAGCTCCTGGTGCAGCTTTGCCGCACGCCTGGCCAGCAGCGGCGCCTGATCATCGAACAACCATTCCTCCGGCGTTCGCCCCGAAGGTTCAACGATGCCGTGCTCGACGATCTCGACCACGTAGTCGGCCGTGATATCGGCCTCCTGGCAAAGCGTGCGCATGTCCAGTTGAACGATCAGGGTGCTGCTCATGATCACTTACTCCATTGTGTCCTCGGATTGAACGCCGCCTTATCGGAAAGCTGGGTCCACAATTGGCGGGTAGAGGCGTCGGATGCCGGCGGCATGACTACCTTGAGCTGGGCGTAGAGGTTGCCGCGCTCACCCTGCTTGTTCGCCAGGCCTTTGCCAGGCACACGCAGGCGCTGGCCGCTCTGGCTGTCGGGGCGGATGGTCAGGTTGATCTTGCCGTCCAGGGTCGGCACCGCCACCTTGGTGCCCAATGCGGCCTCCCACGGTGCCAGTGGCACAGTGATGATCAGGTCCTGGCCCTCGACATCGAACAGCGGGTGCGGTGCCATGCGGATGGTCAGGAACAGGTCGCCGTTGGCACCACCAGCGCTGCCCGGTGCACCTTGGCCCTTGAGGCGGATGCGCTCACCGTCGCTCACGCCGGCCGGGATCTTCACATTCAGGGTCTTGGTGGTGAACCCGGTACGCTGGCCGGCGGCGTTGGTCTGCGGCACCTGGAAGCTGATCTGCTTGGACTCCTTGCTCAGGGTTTCCTCAAGGAAGATCGCCAATTCCAGTTCCACATCCTGCCCTCGCCTGCCGGCACTGCGTTGTTGCCGAGCGCCGCCAAAGGGGTTGGGACCCCGTGCGCCGAAGATCGAGCTGAAGAAGTCGGAGAAATCACCACCCTCGAAACCACCGCCCGCACCGCCACGGTTCTCCCAGCCCGGTGGGGCCTGGAATGGCCGACCATGCTGGCCGCCGTACTTGCGGATCTCGTCGAACTCGGCGCGTTTCTGGGCGTCGCCAAGTACCTCGTAGGCCTCATTGGCCTCCTTGAATTTCTCCTCGGCGTCGCGCTCCTTGCTGACGTCAGGGTGATACTTGCGCGCCAGCTTGCGGTACGCGGCCTTGATCGCCTTCTCGTCCGCCGTGGGCTCTACGCCGAGTATCTTGTAGTAGTCTTTGAAGTCCATCTATGGATCACCAATGTGAATTTTCGTGTTGCATCTGAAGATAAGGGTCAAGCATAGCCTTTCAAGGTGCGCTTGGCTTTGCTTCAAGGCAGACGACCGGTCTTGATTCTCTGGCCAAGTGGCATAAACTGCGCGGCCGTTTTGCCTCCGGAAGCCCTTTTCCCATGTCTGACGTATCCCCGGCCCGTGCCCTTGGCATCGACTTCGGCACCTCCAACTCCACGGTCGGCTGGCACCGCCCCGGGGTCGAGTCGCTGATAGCCCTGGAAGACGGCAAGATCACCCTGCCCTCGGTGGTTTTCTTCAATATCGAAGAGCGCCGCCCTGTGTATGGCCGGCTGGCACTGCACGAGTACCTGGAAGGCTACGAAGGCCGCCTGATGCGCTCGCTCAAGAGCCTGCTGGGCTCCAAGCTGATCAAGCACGACACCAGCGTGCTGGGCAGCGCCTTGCCATTCAAGGACCTGCTGGGCATGTTCATCGGCGAACTGAAAAAGCGTGCCGAAACCGCCGCCGACCGCAGTTTCGATCAGGTGGTACTGGGCCGCCCGGTGTTTTTCGTCGACGAAGACCCGGCCGCCGACCAGGAGGCCGAAGATACCCTGGCCGACGTGGCCCGCAAGATCGGCTTCAAGGACGTGTCGTTCCAGTACGAACCGATTGCCGCCGCGTTCGACTACGAGTCAGGTATCAGCCGTGAAGAGCTGGTACTGATCGTGGATATCGGCGGGGGTACCTCGGACTTTACCCTGATACGCCTGTCACCCGAGCGTCACCAGGTGGCCGAGCGCCAGAGCGACATCCTCGCCACTGGCGGCGTGCACATCGGTGGTACCGACTTCGACAAGCAGTTGAGCCTGCAGGGCGTGATGCCGCTGTTCGGTTACGGCAGCCGGATGAAGAGCGGTGCGCTGATGCCTACCAGCTACCACCTCAACCTGGCCACCTGGCACACCATCAACGCCCTGTACTCGCAGAAGTCGCAACTGGCGTTGGGCAGCATGCGCTATGACATCGAGGACACCCTGGGCATCGACCGTCTGTTCAAGCTGATCGAGCAACGGGCCGGGCACTGGCTGGCGATGGAGGTCGAGGCCAGCAAGATTGAGCTGACCGACCAAGAAAGCCGCCGTATCGACCTCGGCCGCGTCGAGCGCGAATTGGGCGTGGACCTTACCCGTGCGGTGTTCGAAGGCGCGATCGAAGGGCTGCTGGAGCGGGTGCGTGGCAGCGTCACCGAGCTGCTGGCCAAGGCCGGTGTAAGCGAAGGTCAGGTGGACACGGTGTTCTTCACCGGTGGTTCCAGCGGCATTCCGGCGCTGCGTAACAGTGTGGCGGCGATGCTGCCGAACGCGCGGCATGTGGAAGGCAACATCTTCGGCAGCATCGGCAGCGGGCTGGCGATCGAAGCACGCAAGCGTTACGGGTGAGCTGCAAGCTGCAAGCTATAAGCCGATTGGCGATGGAGGCCCACCGCGTTCGGCTTTATCTTGCAGCTTGTAGCTCGAAGCTTGCAGCTCTCAAACCAGCTCAGCCCGCTTCAGCTCGCTCTTCATGTACGCATAGTACACCGGCCCCGCTACCACCCCAGGCAACCCGAACGCCGCCTCGAACACCAGCATCGCCAGCAACAGCTCCCAGGCCTTGGCACTGATCTGCCCCCCCACGATCCGCGCGTTGAGGAAGTACTCGACCTTGTGGATAACGATCAGATACCCCAGCGCGGCCGCAGCCACCCAGATCGACAGCGACATGCCAACAATCGTGATCAGGGTGTTGGACATCAGGTTGCCGATCACCGGCAACAGCCCGAGCAGGAAGGTCAGCACGATCAGCGTCTTGGTCAGCGGCAGGTGCACACCGAACAGTGGCAGCACCACGGCAAGGAAAATACCGGTGAACACGGTGTTGAGCAGCGAGATCTTGATCTGCGCGAAGACGATGTTGCGAAACGCCTGCACCAGCAGGCTCAGGCGCTCGAACAAGGCGGCTGCCAGCGGTTTGCGCCGGGAAATGTCGGGGATGCGCTGCAGGGCGATGATGGCGCCGAGAATCATGCCGATCAGCAGCGTCACGAACATGTGCGCCATGCCCTTGCCTACCAGTTGCAGGTCGCTGAGGTGGCTCTTGACCCAGTCCCCGATGGCCACCTTGAACTCTGCGGCACTGGCCGGCAGGTAGGCCTCGATGAACGGCGGCAACTGGCCACGGGCACGCTCGAACAGGGCCATGAACTTGTCCAGCGAGGCGCCGGGGTTCTCTGCCTCGTGCAGCAAGAAGCTGAACGCGCCGGCGATCAGCAAGGTCAGTGTACTGACCACCAGGGTACCCAGCAGCGCCACCGCCAGCCAACGTGCGCGTTGCCCGGCAATGATCGGCTGCAGGCGTGGCGTGAGCATGTTGACCAGCTCGAACACCAGCAGCCCGGCCAGCAGGCTGGGTAACAATTTCAGGGGGAGCGCCAGCAGCAGGCCGGCAAATACGATGATCCAGCTGGCCAGGGTGACCTGGCGGGGGGTGAAAGTCATACAGCCTCAACGGCAGACAACGGAAAAGAACCGCAGTCTGCCAGCCTTCGTCCTACAGGCATAGGCGCAGGTCATTTCTTCTTGAGGCAGTCACTCATGTAGGCCTTGCGCTCGTCGCCCTTGAGCGCCTGGGCGCTGGCGTCAGCGTTGCAGATCTTCATCTTTTCCTGCTGGGTGGGCGGTACGCTTTTCTTCAGGCAGGTGCTCATGAAGGCTTTGCGCTCATCGCCCTTGAGCGCCTTGGCAGAAGCGTCGGCATTGCACGAGGTCATCTTTTCCTGTTGAGCGGTGGCAGCGAATCCCTGCGCACTGAACATAACAGCCAACGCCAGCAATGGCATGTGCAGCATCTTCATGGAGTGGTCTCCTTGTCTCCCGCGCCCGATGCACGGTGTCGCATGTGAGTGTAGACAACACATTTTACACACCCGTCCGCGCTTG
Source organism: Pseudomonas sp. p106 (assembly GCF_003936645.1). Classification (NCBI taxonomy): domain Bacteria; kingdom Pseudomonadati; phylum Pseudomonadota; class Gammaproteobacteria; order Pseudomonadales; family Pseudomonadaceae; genus Pseudomonas; species Pseudomonas sp. p106. The sequence continues at coordinate 131,789 of NZ_RHQR01000016.1, read as the reverse complement.
CCGCCGGTACTGCTCCGGCGTGCAATGGGCCTGACGCTGGAACATGGCGATGAATGCCGAGGCGCTGCTGTAGCCCAGGTCGAAGGCGATGGCCTGTATCGGCAAGCCGGCCTCCAGCGCTTCGATGGCCCGCAAAAACCTCAGGCGCAAGCGCCACTCACCAAAGCTGATGCCCAGCTCGCGCAGAAATTGCCGCGCCAGGGTGCGCTCGCTGACATGCACCCGCGCCGCCCAGTCCGCCAACGGGCGGTTGTCACCAGGTTCGGCGCCGAGGGCATCGAGCACCTGGCGCAGGCCCTCGCTCCGAGCGAAGGGCAAGTAGCAGGTCTGGGTGGGTGCCAGCAGCAACTGATCGAGCAGCACCTGCACCAGGCGCTGGTCGCGTTCGTCCTGAGCCACCTTGACGTCGCGGCGGGCGAAGTCGCCGAGGATAGCCTTGAGGATATCGCTGATCACCAGGCTGCACGGCTGCTGCGGCAGCCCGGCGCACAGGCTGCGGTCCAGATAGACCGAGCGGTAAACGATGGCCTGAGGGTTGTAGCAACCATGCTGGGTATCCGGCGGCACCCAGACGGCGTAATGCGGGGGTGACAGAAAACGCTGGCCATCGACATCCAGGTGCATGACGCCATGGGCGGTGTAGTTGAGCTGGCCCCAGGTGTGGCGATGGGGCGGGCTGTGAGTGTCGGCGCCAAATTCGTCGTGGCGCAGATACACAGGCGCAGGGAGTTGGTCGAATTGGGGGATGTCGAGGTATTTGCGGCGCATGCTGTCTGCTTCAAGGGGCAGGTTGTCTGGATAGGAGTATAGGCTTGCTGACAGACACCCGATAATACCGGGCCACACTACAACCTCTGTGTGCTAGCGCAAACGCGCCCACAGAGGCTAGTAAGCATCCGAGAGCCGTTGCGTCATGAATTATCTGTACCCCCTTACCGCTATCCTCATCTGGGCCGGCAACACCGTGGTCACCAAGCTGTCAGCAGGTGCCATCCACCCTGCCGAGATCGGCTTCTACCGCTGGCTGCTCGCGGGGCTGCTGTTCACCCCGTTCCTGCTGCCGGCCGTGTGGCGCAACCGCGCGGCCATCCGTGCGCACCTGGCCAGAATCTTCGTCCTTGGCGTGCTCGGCATGGCCCTGTACCAAAGCCTCGCCTACTTCGCGGCCAGCATCACCAGCGCTACCAACATGGGCATCATTCTCTCGCTGATGCCCTTGATGTCGCTGGCCCTGTCCATCGCGTGGCTCGGGCAGCGGCTGAGCTACGGTGCGCTGACAGGCGCGGTGGTGTCGTTCATCGGCGTGCTGGAAGTCGTCTCCGCCGGCCAGCCCGGCATCTTGCTGGAGCAAGGCCTGAACCGCGGTGACCTGCTGATGCTGGTGGCCACCCTGGCCTACGCGCTGTACAGCTTCCTGCTGAAGAAATGGCAGCTGCGCCTGCCGCCCTTGCAGCTGCTGTACCTGCAGGTGCTGGTGGCAATCATTGTCTTGCTGCCACTGTTCCTGCTTTCGGACAAGACCGGCCTGAACGTGCATAACGTGGGCCTGGTGCTGTACGCCTGTGTGCTGGCCTCGATGGTCGCGCCGCTGGTGTGGATGCAGGCCGTGCACCGCCTGGGGCCAAGCCGCACCACGCTGTTCTTCAACCTGCTGCCGCTGGTGACCGCGCTGATCGCAGCCGCAGTGCTCGACGAGCAACTGGCCAGCTACCACCTGATCGGCGGCTTGCTGACCCTGGCCGGGGTGGTCCTCGCCGAACGCTGGACCACCCCCGTGCGCCGCAGCGCTACAGCCCCGCAGCCTTGAGGCGGGCGGCGTGCTCGGTGAACAGCCGCACCGGCTCGGCGCCCTTGCCCACGGCGCCGAGCGACTGGTTGACGATGTCCAGGTGATCGAGCGGGTAGTCATCACCGATCACCTGCCCCAAGTGTGAACTGAAGCGCCCGACCATACCGTCACACTGGCCCTTTTCCTTGACGAAACTGCGGGCGAACAGGCGGCAGAAGCGGTTGCTGCCGTCAAAGCGGTTACGCCCCTGGTCGGTGATACCCGGCTGCAAGGTGCCTGACCACGAATAGTAACGCACGCCGTTGACCTCTCCCGCGCCCTCACCGCCCCAGGTGTCGGGCAGGCCCTGTGGATAAGCCTGGTTGAACAGCGCTACGCCGGCGCTGGTCAGCGACTGGTGCGAGGCATGCACGTCGATAGGCAATGAGTCGCGGCGCCAGCCGGTTTCCAACCACCCCAGCAGCACCGCCAGGCCATGCAAAACAGCCCTGAGGATGCGCCCTTGGGGTGAATCGCCCGGCGCTGTGCGAGCCAGGTGGTCGGCCAGTTCCGAGCCATGGTTGGGGCCGGCTACCGAAGTCACCGAGGCCACCCGGCCAGGCCGCTTGGCTGCGGCATAACGCGCGCTCAGGGCGCCTTGGCTATGGCCGATCAGGTTGACCTTGTCAGCACCGGTGCGCTGGCAGATGTCTTCGATGATTGCCAGCAACTGCTCACCACGCACTTCGCTGGAGTGCAAGGGCGATACCTGCACGGGGAACACCTGCGCCCCGCCCTTGCGCAAGGCCGGCACGATGCCGAACCAATAGGGATAGAGCAATGCCCTGACAAAGCCGAGCATGCCCGGTACCAGCACCAACGGGTATCGCGTAGCCAATTCCTGCTGCATGGGCCCAGCCCCTTTTGCGTGGACGTTCGGCCAACACTACAGCGGCATGAATGACCATCGCAATCGAACTCCTGACGCGCCGTGCGGTTCCAAACCAGAACAGACCCTTGAGCAAGGAGCGGGACCATGTACAAACAGACCCTGGCAATCCTTCTGGCAAGCGCGACCCTGGCCGCCTGTGGCAGCCGCCCGGAAAACCCGGTGGACTACGTCACCTACCGCGACGAGCCGCTGGTCAAGCAAGTCGAAAACGGCATGACCATGCAGAAAGTCATCGCCATCGGCGGCAGCCCATCGAATGCGATCGACCTGCCGCACGGAGGCACCTGCAACGACTACATCCTCAACCGCGATGGCCATCAGCAGCCTTACTACGTGCGCTTCGATGCCACCGGCCATGTCGATGCCAAGGGCTTCAAGACGTGCAAACAACGAGAAGAGGACAGCGAAGCCGTACACGGCGCGTGAGCCTGCGCAACACCTTGACCACCCGTCCTGATTTGTCTGGAGAAAACCATGAGCAACGTTGAACTGACCGATGTGCAAACCCTGCGCAAGCGTGCCCGTGAGCACGTCGAGCAAGGCGCGGTGACCGAGGGTTACCACGCCGACCGCCAGGAAATCCTGCGCCTGCTCAATGAGTCGCTGGCCACCGAGCTTGTCTGCGTACTGCGCTACAAGCGTCATTACTTCATGGCCAGCGGGATCAAGGCGAGCGTGGCTGCCGAGGAGTTTCTCGAGCATGCCAACCAGGAAGCCGAACACGCCGACAAGCTTGCCGAGCGCATCGTGCAACTGGGTGGCGAGCCGGACTTCAACCCGGACAACCTGACCAAGAATTCCCATGCCCAGTACGTAGCAGGCAACTCGTTGAAGGAGATGGTGCTGGAGGACTTGGTGGCCGAACGCATCGCGATCGACAGCTACCGCGAGATCATTCAGTACATTGGCGACAAAGACCCGACTACGCGTCGCATCTTCGAGGACATCCTGGCTCAGGAAGAAGAACACGCAGACGACATGTCCGATCTGCTGCAAGGCTTGTAATCGCCAGGGGCCGCTTTGCGGCCCCGGTTCACTTATTGCTTGCCCTTCACCTCAGCCGGCGCCTTGCCGGCTTTCATCTGCTGCAGCAACGGCGTGCACTGGTTGGGCTCATCGCCACTGCTTGGCGCCACCAGCGCCAGCAGCCCCGCCGCAGGCCCTGCAACTACCCCCAGTGCCACCATGCCCACGCCGCGCAATGCCAGCGGCACTGCCTGCACGCCCGCACCGGGCTTGGCGAACGGCCCGCGGACATACAGCGGCGAACGCAGCGAGAACAGCCGCAAGCCTTTCGATTCAGGAGTGATCTCAAGGTCCAGCTGCTCGCTGGCGAAGTTAGCCGTGCCGTTGACGTAGATGATCGCGTTCTCGGTATCGAATATGAACAGGCGCGTGCTCGCCAGCCCGTCCTTGATACCAACATCAGCTGCTGCGCAGTTGATCTGCACATCCTCATCGCCAAACAGCTTGCCGATCACGTAGTTGCCCACGTTCAACCCGGCAATCTCCATCAGGCTGCGGCTGATCGCACCATCGTTGATCAGCATGCGCAGGTCACCATTGGCCGTGCCCAGCAGGGCTGCCACCGAGTTGCCGCGGCCGCTGATATCGGCATCGCCGTTGAGCTCGCCGAAGCTGGTCTGCATCGGCGCAAAGGTGGGGAACAGCTGCTTGAGCTTGAAGCCACGCGCAGTCAGCCGAGCGCGCCCCTGCAACGGTACGCTGCGGCCATCCAGGCGTATCCTGGAGGCCAGGTTGCCACCGGCCACCCCGAAGCGCAGCGGCTCCAGGCGCAGCAGGCCGTCATCGAGAATTACATGGGCAGAGAGGTCTTTGAACGGCAATTGCTCACTGTGGACGATTCGTTTGCCGGCAAACTCGACGTCGGCGTCCATGGTGCGCCAGCGATCAGTGCGGAACTCCTCCACTGGCAGCACCTTGCCGGCAGGCTGCTTGCTGGCGCCCCCGCGGGCTTTCTGCTCGGCGTTGGAGTCGGCACCGATCAGCGGTGCCAAGTCTTTGAACAACAACTGGTTGGAGACCAGCTTGCCAGATAGCTTAGGCCGCGGCTGGCTGGCGACGAACGCCAGGTCGCCGTGGATGTCACTGTTGCCGATCTTGCCGTTGAATCCTTCGTAGTTGAACGTCGCACCTTCGGCCGCCTGCAGGTTGGCCTTCAGGTGACCATCGGTTTCGTAGGCTGGTGTGTCTGGCAGGGTCACCCCCGTCAGCGGATAAAGGTTACCCAAACTGGCGCCTGACAAGCGCAGGCGAAGATCCAGCGCCCCCAGGTTGCGTGGGTCGGTCAGGGTGCCTGCGAGCACTACGTGGGTATCGGCAACGCGCACGTCGGCCTGCAACGGAAATGGCTGGCTGGCGTCCTGCAGCGCCAGCAGGCCACCAATCTTGCCAGTACCGGAGACTGGCTGCCCCTTGTAACGGCCCTGGGCCTTGAGCCCGAAGGCATAGTCCTGAGCGCCGCCGGCCTTGTCGGCACTTGCCTTACCCACGATCTCGCTGAACGGTATGGGTTTGCCCAGCGGATCTATCTGTACCTTCATGCTGGTTTTCAGGGTCTGGTCGTCGAAGCTGACATTACCTTGGTCAAAACCGATGGCACCGATATCCAGCTGCCACTTGGAGGGCTGCGCATTCTCATCCTTGGGGCCGAAGTCGAAGGTCCAGTTGGCGCGGCCATCGGCCAGGCGAGTAAGGCTGGCGGTGGGTTTGACCAGGTCGATGCGCGGGATGACGATCTGCTGGAATACCAGCGGCAGCGGCGCCAGTCGAAATTCCACACGCTCCAGGCCGACCATCTTCGGCTCCTTCAGCCACTCGGGATTGCCTAGGACCAGGTCCTCGGCAATGAAGTGCGGCCACGGTACCCAGGCGCGCCACCCGCCTTCTTCCGGCTCAGTGCGCCAGTGCACCGCCAGGTTACCGTTGATCGCGAACGGCCGGTGCAACGCTTCGGAGACTTTCTCGTTAAGCAATGGCTTGACCCGGTTCCAGTCGAAGGTGGCGATCACAACCACCAGTATCGCCAGCAAGGTCAGCAGGCTGGTAAGGGTCCAGACGAGGATTCTGGCGGGACGCGTCATTGCGTTATTCTCCTGACGGCTTGGGGCAAAACGGGCGCAACGATCGCACTCAATATCTCCGACTGATGAAAGCCCCCAGGGTTTTATCCATGAAGCCCATGATGGTGAAGTTTTCTTGCCTACCTGCTCAGCTTTTTATCACATGATGCCTTGAAACACCTGCGTTAGAGCCTTGACACCGCGCTATCAATACCATCGATTGTTACCATTACCCGTATGAACTTCTCTCTGGCGTTGCCGAGCGTAGCATTGGCTTCGTACCCACTTTCCAGCCCCCGAGAGGAGCACCGAAATCATGAAACGCCAATTGCTGACCCTGACGCTGTCCATTCTTGCTGCCAACGCCTTCGCCGTTCCAGCTGCCGATCAGCACCTGACCGCCGAATCGCGCTCCAGCGCTGTTGAAATGGCCCAACCGCTGAAAACCGTTGCCGAAGGTGGTGCCGAGCGTCTGATCGAACGCACTGGCCGTGTTGCCGAAGGCGGTTCGGATCGCCTGATCGAGCGCACTGGCCGTGTTGCCGAGGGTGGTTCGGATCGTCTGATCGAGCGCACCGGCCGCGTTGCCGAGGGTGGTTCGGATCGTCTGATCGAGCGCACCGGCCGCGTTGCCGAGGGTGGTTCGGATCGCCTGATCGAGCGCACCGGCCGCGTTGCCGAAGGCGGTTCGGATCGCCTGATCGAAATCAGCCGTGTGAGCTGATCTCCATGGCCGAAAACAACAACCTGCATCAAAGTGCCTACCCACCTCCCAGCCCGGTCAATTGACCGGGCTTTGTTTTCAGGTAACACCGCCCCGCGCAACTGGTAATTCTGCTAGTTCCACATCGCCCATCGCCATTGCTAGGTTACTGAAGGTATGGCTACGGAGCGTTCAAATGAGAAACCCGGCAACCGATCTGATAGCACTCAGGCCTGACTGGCTGGACGAAAGACTGCTGGCGCTCATCGCCCGGCCGATCGAGAACAGCGAAGAGGCCAAACGAACCTTCATTGAACTGTTGGCGCAGCCAAGCCTGCAGGGCGATGCATTGCTTGCCGATCTGCCTAAGTTGCTTCGGTTTCATACAACCTGTGCCATGCATGACGGTGCTCTGGCATCGATGATCTCGATTCACTACAACTTGTGCATGGGCTCGATCAAATCGATGGGCAATGACAGTGACTATGTGCGCAGCCTGTACAAGCAGTTGAACGAAGGCACGGCAATCGGTGTATACCTCGCCACGGAACTGGGGTATGGCAGCAATCTTTTCTCACTGGAAACAGAAGCACGCTATTGCCCCGAGCGACAGATATTCGTGCTTGATTCGCCCAGCCGCCAATCCTACAAGTTCATGCCAAACAGCACGCATAGCCCCTTGCCCAAGATTGCAGTGGTGATGGCGCGCCTGATGGTCAACGACAAGTTCATCGGTATCTTGCCGTTTCTTGTGCCACTGCATGCGGGCGACACGGCCTTCCCCGGTGTTCGTATTACTGCACTGGGCCACAAACCAGGGATGCACCTGGACAATGCCATGACCTCGTTCGAAAACGTTGAACTCCCTTACGAGGCGCTCTTGCAACGAGGCACCATCGAACTGGACCGCGATGGGCAACTGCGCACGCTGGCCACTACACGCAGCCAACGCTTCATGCGCTCCATCGAACGTGTCCAGTCCGGCAAGCTGTGCATGGCCAGTTGCGCCCTGGCGGTGGCGATGGCCGGCTTGCATATCAATTACACCTACGCGCAGAAACGTCAGACTTTCAGCCCGGGCGGTCCGGTCAACTTGCTTGCCCATCCCACCTATCGCCACCCCCTGGCCATTGATGTCGTGACCAACCTAGTTCATGCCGCGTGGCTTGAACAGATCGTCGCCGGGCACGGCAAGGATGCGCTCAAGCCTTTAGCGCCTGACGTACTCAACGAAGTGGCAATTCTCAAGGCAGTTTCAACCTGGGCCAGCCAGGACATTCTGGTGCGCTGCCGTGAACGTTGTGGCGCACAAGGCATGTTCGCTGCGAACAAGATCATCGGTTACCTGTTGAACAATAACGGCGCGATCACTGCCGAAGGCGAAAATCTGGTGATCATGCTCAAGGCCGCTGCCTACTTCATGAAACACGCGGCCCCAGCCAGCGCGCACGCAGTGAAGGGCAAAAAGCGCCAGCGTCTGCTCGAACACCTCGACACCTGTATCGACCTCATCCGCTCAGGCATTGCCGACAAGCGTGACCGGTTCTTGCAAAGCGAGGACATGCTGCTGCTGGCCAAGCTGCTGGGGGTACGCATGGCCAGTGTGCGCTACCTGGCCCATATCGATGAAAGCCCACTGGATGGCGTTATCCTCGATGTGTTTCTGCTCAGCCAGTTAGAGCAACACGCTGTGGCGCTGGTACGGACCCAGGCAGCATCCTCCAGGCAGATCAGGAACTGGGCAAACCGCAAACAAGCACTGCTGGTGCAGCATGCACCCTTGATTCTGGAGCGGTTGAAACGCATGGACATGAGAATGTTGGAGGTGCCGATCAGCAGCGACAGCTACATCGAGCATTACGCTTCCCGCCACCACGACGGGCAGGCAGCGTGAAACCTTTTTTTGACTTTTGTCCATGAGCCAATAAAGTGCAGGTTTCCTTCGCGATCAATGGCCTGACATGCTGCCGCGCGCCGAACAGAAGCTACAGACTCGCCAGGCCCTGCTCGACGCGGCCTGCCAGCTCATGGAAAGTGGCCGTGGTTTCGGCAGCATCAGCCTGCGCGAAGTGGCCAAGGCCGCCGGCATCGTGCCCACCGGGTTCTATCGGCACTTCACCGACATGGACGCCCTGGGCCTGGCCCTGGTGGCCGAGGTCGATGACACCTTCCGTCAGACCATCCGCCTGGTGCGGCAGAACGAGTTCGAACTCGGCGGTATCACCGACGCCTCGGTACGCATCTTCCTCGACGTGGTAGCCGCCCACCGGGCCCAGTTCCTGTTCCTGGCCCGCGAGCAGTACGGCGGCTCGCAGGCGGTGCGCCAGGCCATCGGCCGCCTGCGCCAAGGTATCAGCAACGACCTGGCTACCGACCTTGCGCGAATGAAACGCTGGCAGCATCTGAACGGAGCAGCGCTGGCGGTGATTGCCGACCTGGTGGTGAAGACCGTGTTCGCCACCCTGCCGGAACTGATCGACAACCCTGAACAAGGTTATCCACAGGCGCTGAGTGCACGGGACAAGATCACCCAGCAGTTGCGCTTCATCTTCGTCGGTGCGCGGCATTGGCAGGGTTTGGGTAATCCGGGCTGAAGCGCACTTCTGCTACCATGGCGCACTGCCGATTGTGACGAGCGCATTCATGTCCGACCCCCGCCCCACTCCAGCCGAACTGGCCCGCTTCAACCAGCACTTCGCCGAACGCATCGTGCCAGTGTGGCTGGGCCCCGGCTGGAATCCCGAAATGGCCCTGCCCTACGAGGCGCTGGATGCTACGCACCGCCCGCTGCCAGTGCAGCGCTACCGGGCGATGGCCTGCGCGCGTCAGTTGTACCTGTTCAGCAGCCGTATCGAGCAACCGGGAGCGGCAGAGCGGGCCGCAGCCCTGTTTCGCTCGCTGCAGCGGCATTTCCACGACGCCGAACATGGTGGCTGGTTCTACAGCATCGATGCCCAAGGCAAACCGCTGGACCGGCGCAAAGACCTCTACACCCACGCATTCATCGTGTTTGCCTGCGCTCATTACTGGGGAAAAGTCCGCGAAAGCCTGGTGGAATCGGCGCTCAATGCTGCCCTCGAGATCGTCAGCGAGCAGTTTGCCCGCGATGACGGCCTTTACGAAGCGAGCCTCGGTGAAGACTGGTCCGACCTCGGCAGCGGCCCGCTGCAAAACCCACAGATGCACCTGGCCGAAGCCTTCCTGCAGGTTCTCGCCGTGCGTGCAGATCAAGGTGTGCAACAGGCACTGCTGCAACTGTGCCAAGCCCTGCAGACGCACTTCATCGAACCGCAACATGGCCTGATGCTGGAAAAACCCCGCGGTGCTGTGGATAACTGGTTCGAGCCGGGGCACCAGTTCGAGTGGTTCTACCTGCTGCATACCTCGGCACTGCTGCGCGGTACGCCGCTGCATGCGTCCATCGACCGCGCATTCACTTACGCCGAGCAGTGCGGAGTGAAGGATGCTGCCGTGCTGGCGATGCTGGCTGTGGATGGCCAGGTGATCGATGCGACCCAGCGCATCTGGGCACAGGCGGAGTACCTGCGGGCGCTGGCCTTGCGGTCAGGGAGTGAAGTGAAGGTGGCTGAACAGTTGCAGGCAATGGAACAGCGCTTCCTGCACGATGGTGGCTGGTATGAGTGCCGCGATGGTGAAGGTGCGGTCAGCCGCCATGACATGCCTTCGACTACGCCCTATCACCTGGCGACTTGCCTGGAAGGCTTGCACCGGCTGAACTGACGCAATTGCCGGCAAACTGGCTTCCACAGAGCAAGCAGAGCCGCAACACCTGTGGCAGCCGGCTTGCCGCCGATTGGGCGGCGAAGCGCCCTTACTGCATCAGCCCTTCACCGAACGGTCGATCGATAACCCAGCCCAGTCCTGGCTCACCGGCATCACCTCCAGGCTGTTGATGTTGATGTGAGCCGGCTGATTGAGGATCCAGAAGATAGTCTCGGCGATATCCTGCGGCTGAATAGGCTCGGCACCGGCGTAGGTGGCATCATACTTGGCCTGGTCCCCACCGAACCGCACCAGCGAAAACTCGCTTTCGCACAGCCCTGGCTCAAGGTTGCTGACACGCACGCCCGTGCCACGCAGGTCACAACGCAGGCTGAGCGAGAACTGGCCGACGAACGCCTTGGTACCGCCATAGACGTTGCTGCCAGGGTACGGATAGTTGCCCGCCACCGACCCCACGTTGAGGATCGACGCCCCCCGGCCGTGGGCGATCAGGCGTGGCAGCAGCAAGCGGGTGGTGTACATCAAGCCCTTGATGTTGGTATCGACCATGGTTTCCCAGTCGTCCAGGCTGCAGTTCTGCGCCGCATCGACGCCCAGCGCAAGGCCTGCGTTATTGACCAGCCCGCGCAGCTTGTCAAAGCCCGCTGGCAGGTTGGCTATGGCGTGTTCCATGGCCTTGCGGTCACGTACATCGAGCACCAGACCGTGCACTTCGGTCTTGGCCGACAGTTCGGCGCACAGGGCATCCAGGCGATCCTTGCGCCGGCCGGTGAGGATCAGCTTCCAGCCGGCGTCGGCGAAGCGGCGAGCCGTGGCCTCGCCAAAACCGGAAGTCGCGCCAGTGATGAATACGGTGGACGTCATGCTCTGTTCCTCGCTGTGGATTATTTTCGGCAAGCTTTGCAGCATGCCCGCGACGGGCGTAGTCAGCAAGCCATCGAGGCAGTTGGTCATTTTTTGTACATTACCCGCAAAGCCGCATGGCAGAGGGTCCAGCGCGAGCTATGCGCATGTTATCCACAAGGCTTTCCCCACGGATTGGGGGCAACTTCGCCATCAGGCGGAACCCTTTCAGCCACCTACGGTCAGGATCACGCGTTGCGGTAATGGCGCACCCTTTCAAACATGCCGCTTACAGCAGTCTGTCCAAGGGTTTCGCACAGAGTTATCCACAGGCTGGTAGCCTATCGTTAGCGCTCTAAGGCGTCTGCGAAAACCCGCGCTGAATGACTCATAACAGCAACTGATCAAAATATGAACAGAATCGTGCAGGCCTTGATTTCATTGGGTTGCAGCTAGATGCCACCATGTTTTCCACAGGCGGCTCCACATTATCCGTGGACAACAATGAGCCCGTGGAAACAATGGCTTGCGTAGGGGTTGTGGCAAAGCTCAAGAAAGATATGCGACAAGTTGTCCACATTCGCCAGGTGATGCCGATCGGGGGCCGCACAGCAGCCCCGGATTCAGCTTAGTGCCCGCCAAGATAGGCGCTGCGAACCTCTTCGTTGACCAACAACTCCTGACCGGTGCCGGTCATGCGAATCTCGCCGTTCACCATGACATAAGCCCGGTCGGACAACTTCAAGGCATGGTTGGCGTTTTGCTCCACCAGAAAGATGGTCATCCCGGTCTTGGCCAGTTCGCGCAGGGTCGAAAAGATCTGCTTGACCACGATCGGCGCCAGCCCCAGCGACGGCTCGTCGAGCAACAGCAACTTGGGCCGACTCATCAGCGCACGGGCAATGGCCAGCATCTGCTGCTCTCCACCGGACATGGTCATCGCACGCTGGTTGCGCCGCTCCTTCAACCGAGGGAACAGCTCGAACATGCGTTGCATGTCCTCACTGGCATATTTGTCACCGATAGGGATGGTACCCATCATCAGGTTTTCCTCGACGCTCATGTCGGGGAACACCCGGCGCCCTTCCGGCGACTGGGCGATGCCATTGGATGCGATGTAGTGCGACGACTTGCGGGTAATGTCGGTGCCACGGTAGACAATCTGCCCCGAGGCTGCGCGCGGCTGGCCGAAGATGGACATCAGCAGGGTCGACTTGCCGGCACCGTTGGCGCCGATCAGGCTCACGGTCTCACCTTCATCGATGTGCATCGAGACCTTTTTCAACGCCTGGATCGGCCCGTAGAACACGTCCAGGTCCTTCAGTTCCAGAATGGGTGCACTCATACCAGCTCCTCTTCGTCGGCACCCAGGTAGGCGGCGATCACCGTCGGGTTGTGGCGGATATCCTGCGGCGCGCCTTCGGCGATCACGTTGCCGTGGTCGAGCACGACGATATGGTCGGAAATGCTCATGACCATGCCCATGTCGTGTTCGATCAGCACCACGGTGATGTCGTGCTCGTCACGCAGCACGCGGATCATACGGCTAAGTGCTTCGGTCTCCTGCGGGTTGAGGCCGGCCGCCGGCTCGTCCAGGCAGATGATCTTCGGCCGCGTGCACATGGCCCGGGCGATCTCCAGGCGGCGTTGCTGGCCATACGACAGCTCCCCGGCCAGGCGGTTGGCACAGTCGACCAGATCGACTACCTCCAGCCAGTAGAATGCGTGGTCCAGGGCATCACTCTCGGCCTTGCGGTAGGCCTTGGTGTTGAGCACGCCGGCCAGCAGGTTGCGGTTGACCCACATGTGCTGGGCGACCAGCAGGTTTTCCACCACCGACATTTCCTTGAACAGGCGAATGTTCTGGAAGGTGCGCGCCAGCCCCGCGCGGTTGACCAGGTGGGTGCCACCGAACATCTTGTAGTACAGGCGCGAACCAAAACGTGCCGGCGAAACGAAGTCCGCCGCCTGGAAGCGCTCACCAAGCAACTGGATGACGTTGGTATGGCTGCCGCGCACGTTCAGCTCGATGCGCCCGCCGCTGGCCTTGTAAAAACCGGTCAGGCAGTTGAACACCGTGGTCTTGCCGGCGCCGTTGGGGCCGATCAGGGCGAAGATCTGGTTACGCTTGACCTTGAGGCTGACGTCGCTGAGCGCCTTGATGCCACCGAACTGCATCATCAGGTTGTCGACCGAGAGAATGATTTCGTCGCTCATGGCGCCACTCCTTTACGCGGGACCACACCGGCGCGGCTGATGCGGATCAGCCCACGCGGTCGCCAGATCATCATCAGCACCATCAGCACACCGAACAGCAGCACCCGGTATTCGGAGAAGCTGCGCAGCAGCTCCGGCGCTACGGTCAGTACGAACGCAGCGATCACCACGCCCACGGTCGAGCCCATGCCGCCCAGTACGACAATGGCCAGAATCAGCGCCGACTCGAAGAAGGTGAACGAGGACGGGTTGACGAAGCCTTGGTAGGTGGCGAAGAACACCCCGGCGAGGCCCGCAGTGGAGGCCCCCAGGGTGAAGGCCGAAAGCTTGACCAGCACATGGTTCAGGCCCATCGAGCGGCAGGCGATTTCGTCCTCACGCAGCGCTTCCCAAGCGCGGCCAACCGGCATGCGGGTCAGCCGATGCTTGATGTACAGCACCGCCAGCACGACCAGGAACAGCACGGCATAGATGAACACGAACTTCAGATTGGCGTTGTAATCGAAGCCGAAGTACTCGTGGATCGGCACCCCGCCATCCTTGGCTCGACGGCCGAACTCCAGGCCAAAGAAGGTCGGCGCCGGGGCCGGCATGCCGTTCGGGCCACCGGTGAACGACAGCCAGTTGTTCAGCACCAGGCGGATGATCTCGCCAAAGCCCAGGGTCACGATCGCCAGGTAGTCACCGTGCATGCGCAACACCGGGAAACCCAGTATGCACCCCGCCAGAGCCGCGGCGATGGCCGCCAGTGGCAGCACACTCCAGAACCCCAGCCCCAGGTACTGATAGCCCAGCGCCAGGCCATAGGCGCCAATGGCGTAGAACGCCACGTAGCCCAGGTCGAGCAGGCCCGCCAGGCCCACCACGATGTTCAGGCCAAGGCCCAGCAGCACGTAGATCAGACCGAGGATGACCACGGTCAGCAGGTACTTGTTGGCGAAGATGGGGAAGACGATGGCGATCACGATCAGCGCCGGAATGATGTAACGCAGACGCGACTTGTAGTTCGGTGCATTGACGTGCACCCCCGAGCCGCCGCTGTCGAAGCCTTGCAACATGCGTTTGCCTGCGGCGGTCTGCAGGTACAGGCTGAGCAGGAAGCGCCCGACCATCACGCCACCGACCAGCCAGGCCACGCGGCGGGGTTCGGCATTGAAGCTATAGCCGTCGAGCACCACGCCGACGACCGGACCAAAGACAATGAGCGCGAGCAGGCCGGCGACGATGGTCTCGAGCAAGCTGCGTTTGAGATCGAAACCTTGGGTTTCGGAAACGGAGGCAGTTTTGGCAGTGGACATGTTCACACCTTAGCCACGAGCGGGCGACCCAACAGGCCTTGTGGGCGGAAGATAAGGATCAGCACCAGCAGCGAGAAGCTGAACACGTCCTTGTAGTCGGAGTTGATCAGGCCAGAGAACAACGACTCGGAAATACCCAGGATAATCCCGCCCAACATGGCGCCGGGCAGCGAGCCGATGCCGCCGAGCACCGCAGCGGTGAATGCCTTGATGCCGATGATGAAGCCGGCGTAGAAGTCGAAGGTGCCGTAGTTCATGGTGATCAGCACACCGGCAAGCGCAGCCATCACCGCGCCGATGACGAACACGTAGGAGATCACCCGGTCGGTGTTGATGCCAAGGATCGAGGCCATCTTGCGGTCTTGCTGGGTAGCGCGGCACATGCGGCCGAGCTTGGTGTACTTGATCACATAGGTGAGCAGCCCCATGCCGACGAATGCGGCAATCAGGATGAAGATCTTGGTGTAGGTCAGTTGCACGAAGCCAGTGCCCACTTCGACGCGCCAGGCGCCTTCGAGCAGGGTCGGCACGCCTTGCTGGCGGGCGCCCTGGCTGATCTGCGCATAGTTTTGCAGGATCAGCGAGATGCCGATGGCACTGATCAGCGGTGCCAGGCGGGTGGAGTTGCGCAGGGGTTTGTAGGCGATGCGTTCAATGGTGAAGCCATACACACCCGTGACGACGATGGTGAACAACAAGGTGCCCAACATCAGCAGGGGGAACGACTCGATACCGAAATAAGCCAGCAATGCCAGGCTGATTGCCGCGAGGTACGCGGAAATCATATACACCTCGCCGTGCGCGAAGTTGATCATGCCGATGATGCCATAGACCATTGTGTAGCCGATGGCGATCAGGCCATAGACCGACCCGAGGGTCAGGCCGTTGACCAGTTGCTGCAGGAAAATACCATCCATAACGCAATCTCACCTGAGCGAGACTGCACAAGCGCCGAGCACGCCAGGCCACGGATAAAGCGGCCCTCGCAGCGCAGAACCGTGCAGATCTCCGAATAAAGACAGGTACCGCAGGGGCATCGGCCCGGGCGCAGGCCCGGGCTGGCTGCCGTTGTTATTTTTGTTTTTCCAGCTGGTGGTACTTGCCGTCCTTGTCCCACTGGTAGACCACGTAGTCAGAGACAGTCAGGTCGCCTTTGCTGTCCCACTTCTTCTCGCCCATGACGGTCTGCACCGGGTTTGCCTTGAGCCACTTGGCAGCGTCTTCGCCCTTGTTCGACTTGGCGCCGTTGAAGGCAGCGGCCAGGGCTTGCAGCGAAGCGTAGGCGTAGAGGGTGTAGCCTTCAGGCTCGGTGCCGGCTTTGCGGAATTCTTCCACCACCGCCTTGCTGTCTGGCAGCATGCGCGGGTCGGCACCGAAGGTCATGTACACGCCGTCCACGTACTGGGCGCCGCCCGCGGTTGCGACCAGTTCGTCGGTGACGATACCGTCATCGGACATGAACTTGACGTCCTTCAGGCCTTGCTCGCGCAGCTGACGCACCAGCGGACCGGCTTCGGGGTGAAGGCCGCCAAAGTAGACCACGTCGGCACCGGTGGAACGGATCTTGGTCACCACGGCGCTGAAGTCTTTCTCGCCACGGGTCAGGCCTTCATACAGCACCGGCTTGACGCCACGCTTCTCCAGCTGCGCCTTGGTTGCATCGGCCAGGCCCTGGCCGTAGGTGTCCTTGTCGTGCAGCACCGCCACCTTCTTGCCCTTGAGCACATCGACGATGTAGTCACCGGCAACGATGCCCTGCTGGTCGTCACGGCCGCACATGCGGAACATGGCGCTCAGCCCGCGCTCGGTGACTTGTGGGTTGGTAGAGCCAGGGGTGATGGCGATCACGCCTGCTTCGTCATACACCTCGGAAGCTGGAATGGTGTTGGAGGAGCAGAAGTGGCCTACCACACCGATTACCTTGTCCTGATCGACCAGACGGTTGGCAACCGATACAGCCTGTTTCGGCTCACAGGCGTCATCGCCTTTGACCAGGATGATTTTTTCGCCGTTGACGCCACCGGCAGCGTTGATCTTGTCAGCTGCCGCCTGGGCACCTTTCATGTATTGCTCGCCAAACGCTGCGTTAGCCCCGGTCATCGGGCCCGCGACACCGATCTTGACGTCGGCCTGAACATACGAAGAAACACCCAGTGCCGTAGCCACGGCCAGTGCCAGGAAACCTTTCTTGTAAAACGTCTGCGACATGAGGTGGTGCTCCTAGAGTTTTTTTTGGTTGGCACTACAACTTCTCAGCCCTGTGCTCAGAGCAAGGGCCGTGCCATCGGTTTTGTCTTCCGGGAAATCACACTGTTGGGGCCGCGTCGAGGCGACCGACGGCCTTTTCTTTACTGAGTGTGCAACCGTCTGCCACGCGACAAGCGCCACCATGCGCGCAAACAAGGAGCAACCACCGAGTGCCATCATTGCAACCCTGACAAGTGTTTACGTGCAACCACCCTGTAACAGCAGACGTCACCGAAGTGCACACCCCTGGTGCGCAACTGCTACAGGCGGCACCGTTTCAAGGCTAGCTGGTGCACGGAAAAACACCTGATTTGTCTGTTTCGGCCTCTTCACACACGCACCCGCTCCCGCCGGTAACGCGTTGCCGGCAAGTTCGGCGCGTTTCCTGTGGCACAATGACCGCCATTCGCCGCTTTGGAGCCCACCCTGATGAGCGAGAGCGCATTCGCTGAGCGCATCGTGCACAACCTGCTCGACACCGACTTCTACAAGCTCACCATGATGCAGGGCGTGCTGCACAACTACCCGGATGCCGACGTGGAGTGGGAATTCCGCTGCCGCAATGGCGAAGACTTGCGCCCCTATCTGGGCGAGATCCGCAACCAGCTCGAACGGCTGAGCGAACTTACCCTCGATGATGGCCAGCTGGCCTTCCTCGAACGCATCAGCTTCCTCAAGCCCGATTTCCTGCGCTTTCTGCGCCTGTTCCGTTTCAACCTGCGCTATGTGCAGGTTGGTATCGAGGGCGACCAGCTGTACCTGCGCCTCAAAGGGCCCTGGCTGCATGTGATCCTCTTCGAAGTCCCGCTGCTGGCCATCATCAGCGAAGTGCGCAACCGCCACCTGCACCCACGCATGCGCCTGGCCGAGGCCCGTGACCAACTTTACCGCAAGTTCGACTGGCTACAGGCGCATGCCAGCGCCGACGAACTGGCCGAACTGCAAGTGGCCGACTTCGGCACCCGCCGGCGTTTTTCCAGCCGCGTGCAGGAGGAGGTGGTGCGGGTACTGCGCGATGACTTCCCGGCCCGCTTCGTCGGTACCAGCAACGTCGATTTGGCATGGAAACTGGATATCAAGCCGCTGGGCACCATGGCCCACGAATGGATCATGGCCCACCAGCAGCTCGGCCCGCGGCTGATCGACAGCCAGATCGCCGCCCTGGACTGCTGGGTCCGGGAGTACCGCGGCCTGCTCGGCATCGCCCTGACCGACTGCATCACCATGGATGCCTTCCTCAGCGATTTCGACCTGTACTTCGCCAAGCTGTTCGACGGCCTGCGCCACGACTCGGGTGAGCCGGTGGCCTGGGCGGAAAAGGCCATCGCCCATTACCAGAGGTTGGGGATCGACCCGATGACCAAGACCCTGGTGTTCTCCGACGGCCTCAACCTGACCCGCGCGCTGCAGATCTTCCGTGCCCTGCGCGGGCGCATCAACGTCAGTTTCGGCATCGGCACCAACCTGACCTGCGACATCCCCGGCGTGGCGCCGATGAATATCGTGCTTAAAATGACCGACTGCAACGGCTCGCCGGTGGCGAAGATCTCTGACGAGGCCGCCAAGACCCAGTGCCGCGACGAGAACTTCGTCGCCTACATGCGTCACGTGTTCAAAATCCCCAGCAAGGAGTAACCCATGCAAGCCGTTCAGCAAGAGATTGCCCAGGCGCTCAACGTGCAGCCGCCGTTCGCAGACGCCGCTGCGCTCGAGGCCGAAGTCGCCCGGCGCGTGGCGTTCATCAAGGATTGCCTGGCCAACGCCCGTCTCAAGACCCTGGTACTGGGCATCAGCGGGGGCGTCGACTCGCTGACTGCCGCCCTGCTCGCCCAACGCGCCATCAACGAGTTGCGCGCCGAAAGCAGCGACCCGGCCTACCGCTTCATTGCCGTGCGCCTGCCGTACCAGGTACAGCATGACGAGCACGACGCCCAGGCGTGCCTGGAAGTGATCAACGCCGATGAAGTGCACACCGTTGATATTGCACCTGCCGTGCGTGCGCTGGCCGCAGAGGTGCAAGCATTGAAAGACGGCTCGCCGTCACTGGTGGACTTCGTCGTGGGCAACGTCAAGGCGCGTACGCGCATGGTCGCGCAGTACACCATCGCTGGCGCCCGCGCTGGCCTGGTGATCGGCACCGACCACGCCGCCGAGGCAGTGATGGGCTTCTTTACCAAGTTTGGTGACGGTGCCTGCGACCTGGCCCCGTTGAGCGGCCTGGTGAAGAACCAGGTGCGGGCCATTGCGCGCAGCTTTGGGGCGCCGGAATCGCTGGTGGAGAAGGTGCCTACTGCGGATTTGGAAGACCTGGAACCAGGCAAGCCTGACGAGGCGTCGCATGGCGTGACCTACCAGCAGATCGATGCATTCCTGCATGGGCTGCCGGTTGAGCAGGAAGCGTTCGACATCATCGTCGCCACCTACCGCAAGACCCAACACAAGCGCGAACTGCCGTTCGCACCGTGAGACCTCTGGGGCCGCTTTGCGGCCCTTTCGCGACACAAGGCCGCGCCTACAGGACTGTAGGCGCGGCCTTGTGTCGCGAAGGAGGGCAAAGCCCTCCCCTGCTTTCAAGCTGTCATTACTTGACTACAACCTTGCCCTTCATCATCGAGATGTGGCCGGGGAAGGTGCAGAAGAAGCTGTAATCGCCACCCGCTTCCAGCTTGGAAGTGTCGAACTTCACTTCGGTTTCTTTCTCAGGTGCACCGATCATCGCGGTGTGGGCGATGATGTTGGCGTTGTCTTCCTTCAGATAGCCTTTGTCGATGCCTTGGCTCATGCCTTCAGTGGCAATGGCCTGCATGTCGGCAGTCTTGCTGATCACCAGATTGTGGCCCATCACGTTTTTCGGCAGGTTGCCGGAATGGGTCAGCTTCACGGTGAACTCTTTGCAGCTCTTGTCGACGGTGAATTCCTTGGTGGTGTAGGACATCTGGTCAGTCGAGTCGACAGTTACCGAGCACTCGGCGGCGAAGACGGAGGCGCTGGCGAGGGTCAGCAGGGATACCGCTACAGCTTTCGCAAACATCATGAATCTCCTTGGCAGGGTTTTATCAATTGCGAGACTGCCTGAAACCGTTCAGCCCCTTGCTGACATGCATCAAAGGGTGTCAAGTGGCCAGCCAGTTGAATTGTTCAATGGATTGTATACAACCAATCTAAGGGCACATCATGCCCTTTTAATGGACGATGGGACAACCTCTCATTCAGGAGCAACTGCAATGGCCCTCTCAAGTTTCATGAACAGCCTGCTCGCCGCCTACGCCCACGGGGCCAGCGGTGCGATCTGTGAATTCTCCCGCCCGGAGTGACAACTGCCTTCGAACATTAAGGCCAGGTTTGTTTGATGCGAATGGACTCAACTAGAAGTCGCGTGGTTTTCTCGGCCTTGGCGGCGAAGTGGGTCGACAAGAAGCCTGATTGACCCAGAGGCTTTTGGGACCGCTTTGCGGTCCTTTCGCGACACAAGGCCGCTCCAACATCGACCGCGCTGCCAAATGAATTGTGCTTGCGCGGACATTGCAGGAGCGGCCTTGTGTCGCGATGGGCTGCAAAGCAGCCCCAAGAATCAATCAGCGCGGAATGACAGGCTGGCGCGGCTTCTTGCTGCCTTTGCCACCACCTTTTGCCGCTTCCTTGCGTTCCTTGGCCGCCTGCTGGTTGCGGGCGAACGCTTCAGCCTTGGCCTTCTCACGCTTGTCCCACGGCTTGCTGCCGTCACTGCCACGCGGCGGCAAACCGGTGTGCTGGGTGAGGATCTTCTGATCCTTGCCCACCTTGTGGCTGCCGGCCGGCGTCGAGTTCTTGCGCCGTGCACTCTGGTAGGTGTCGGTCTGCGGCTGGTGCAGCGGGATCAACTGATGCTTGCCCGGGCCAATGAGGTCGGCACGGCCCATACGCTCCAGGGCCTCACGCAGCATCGGCCAGCCCTTCGGGTCGTGATAACGCAGGAACGCCTTGTGCAAGCGGCGCTGCTCGTCGCTCTTGACGATCTCAACGCCTTCACTCTTGTAAGTGACCTTGCGCAGCGGGTTCTTGCCCGAGTGGTACATGGCTGTGGCCGAGGCCATGGGCGACGGGTAGAACGCCTGCACCTGGTCGGCGCGGAAGCCGTTGCCCTTGAGCCACAGGGCGAGGTTCATCATGTCTTCGTCGGTGGTGCCTGGGTGCGCAGCGATGAAGTACGGGATCAGGTACTGCTCTTTGCCCGCCTCTTTCGAGTACTTCTCGAACATGCGCTTGAAGCGGTCGTAGGAGCCGATGCCGGGCTTCATCATCTTGTCCAGCGGGCCACGCTCGGTGTGCTCCGGGGCAATCTTCAGGTAACCGCCCACGTGGTGGGTGACCAGCTCCTTGACGTACTCCGGCGATTCCACTGCCAGGTCATAGCGCAGGCCCGACGCAATCAGGATCTTCTTCACACCCGGCAGGGCGCGTGCCTTGCGATACAGCTCGATCAGCGAGCTGTGGTCGGTGTTGAGGTTTTCGCAGATGCCCGGGAACACGCACGACGGCTTGCGGCAGTGCTTCTCGATCTCCGGGCTCTTGCAGGCGATGCGGTACATGTTGGCCGTCGGCCCGCCAAGGTCGGAGACCACGCCGGTGAAGCCAGGCACCTTGTCACGCATCTCCTCGATTTCATGCAGGATCGACTCGTGGGAGCGGTTCTGGATGATCCGGCCTTCGTGCTCGGTGATCGAGCAGAAGGTACAGCCGCCGAAGCAGCCACGCATGATGTTCACCGAGAAGCGGATCATCTCGTAGGCCGGGATGCGCTCCTTGCCGTAGGCCGGGTGCGGAATACGGGCATAGGGCATGCCGAACACGTAGTCCATTTCCTCGGTGGTCATTGGAATGGGTGGCGGGTTGAACCACACATCCACTTCGCCGTGCTTCTGCACCAGCGCACGAGCGTTGCCCGGGTTGGTCTCCAGGTGCAACACACGGTTGGCGTGGGCGTAGAGCACCGGGTCGTTACGCACCTTCTCGAACGATGGCAGGCGGATCACCGACTTGTCGCGGGTCATGCGCGGGCTGTCGAGGATCTGCACGACCTTGGCTTCGTTCGGGTCTTCCTGGTCGCCCTTGGCCTGCTCGATGGCGCAGGCCTGGGTGTCCTGGGTATTGACGTACGGGTTGATGATCTTGTCGACGCGGCCAGGGCGGTCGATGCGGGTCGAGTCGATCTCGTACCAGCCCTCGGGCGTGTCACGACGCACGAATGCGGTACCGCGCACATCGGTGATGCTTTCGATGCTCTGGCCACTGGACAGGCGCTGGGCGACCTCGACGATCGCCCGCTCGGCGTTGCCGTACAGCAGGATATCCGCGCTGGCGTCGATCAGGATCGAATGGCGAACCTTGTCCTGCCAGTAGTCATAGTGGGCGATGCGGCGCAGCGATGCCTCGATGCCACCGAGCACGATCGGCACGTGCTTGTAGGCTTCCTTGCAGCGCTGGCTGTACACCAGGCTGGCGCGGTCAGGGCGCTTGCCGGCCATGCCGCCCGGGGTGTAGGCATCGTCAGAGCGGATTTTCTTGTCTGCGGTGTAGCGGTTGATCATCGAGTCCATGTTGCCCGCCGCGACGCCGAAGAACAGGTTCGGCTCACCAAGCTTCATGAAATCGTCTTTGGACTGCCAGTTCGGCTGGGCAATGATGCCCACGCGAAAGCCCTGGGCTTCCAGCAGGCGGCCGATGATGGCCATGCCGAATGACGGATGATCGACGTAGGCATCACCGGTCACGATGATGATGTCGCAGGAATCCCAGCCGAGCAGATCCATCTCCTCCCTGCTCATCGGCAGGAAAGGTGCTGGCCCGAAGCATTCGGCCCAGTACTTGGGATAGTCGTAGAGTGGTTTGGCTGCTTGCATGTCAGTGACCGGTTCTGTTGTGCAGGGAAATCGCGGGCGCGGAATATAGCACAAAATTTGACCAAATCCGACTGCCTTCGTGGGGATTGGCGGGTGGGGCGACGGTTGGGGCGGGAAGCGCCACGTGGCTGGCTTGGGGGTTTGTGGTTGGGTCGCCAGTATTTACCAAAACAGTTTCGGCGCCGATGAGATCGGGACGGGCCCAAGGATCAGAGCGACTGCCCGCAGGAAACCCGTACCCGCTCAGCTCTATGATGATCGCACCTCCTCTTTGAAGAGCGACCGTAATCCTTCCAGATTTTTTACAGAATATTTAGCCCCTCTAACCCTCAGCAAACGCTAACTTGTTAATTGTTAGAACGTTTTCTTTGCCTCTTAAAAAATTGTAGGAATCGAACTTCAAACACCGGGAAGAAATCCTACGATAACTTTCCGCCACGAATCCCGACCAGTTCTTGAACCCGCAAAAAAATAAGTGATACAACACTCATGCGCGGAAAGCGCACTCAAACCAACTCTGAAGGAGTACTAACCATGGGACGTCGTCGTTCTGAAATCAACACGCTGCAGATCCCTCGCGTGATGAACTACACATTCATCGAATCCGAGATTGACTTCCTCAACCTCCTGTAAGCGATAAGCCAGAAGGGGCTACCCCTTCTGGCACTACCAAGGAGTCATAGATGATTACCGAGCGCGAGCTGAACATAGACGAAGCCTACGATCGCCTGACCAGGCTGCATCAGCACTTGGGACTTAATTCAAGAACAACATTAGCAAGAACCAACAAACTGGTCGCCACCTGCCACTTGTACGACAGCGCCTACAAAGAGGTCTCTTGCGGAGCAGGAAAGGGCGAGTACTGCGAACTTGGAGCGCTTGCCGAAAGCCTGGAGCATTACTTCGTCGACGATATAACTTCTACCATCATCGACAGCGACCAAATATTGAAGTCGATAGAACCATTTGACGACTGGTTGCTCAACTCACTACCGCCTGGTTGCCAGGTACCTTATCTCAGACTTCAAGGCCTGGACAGCTACGACGAAATAAAAATACCTGCAATAATAATAGCACCATCAACCAGAAACATTGATGACATAGAAAAAACGGCAGCGGGCTTTCTTTCCAAATATGCCACCAACTCTGGCACAGCTCTTGGTTGCACAGAGAACGAGGCTCTGCTACACGCCATTAATGAAGCGATCGAACGCCACGCCCTCTCGGTTTACTACCTGTCACTCTGCGGACTGGCCTCACCGCCAGAACTCTACCGCCCCTCTACTTCATTCTTGGAAGAGACCTTCGCTCATGATGCCGAGCTTCTTCGTCACGCAAAGAAACTGAAAATATTCTTGACCCACGATTTCTATGAGGTGCCATTTTGCATCGCTGTTTCTCCCGATAAAACAGAAGGCTCACTCAGTAGCGTAGGCTCCGGTAGTTCACTCGACCCATACACTGCAATGTATCGTGCCGTAACCGAGCACCTTCAGTGCAAACAACTTTATGGCCCAAGAGAAAAACAAGAAGACCTCTCTGCTGAAAAAATGCTTGCCCACTCAGCCCGGCTGGCTTCACTTATAAATCCCTGCCCCACGTACGCCGTGCCCACGTTTCACCCTCCGCACACCGAGCTCAGCGTGCGCGGGCAAATCAAGCGCATACACATCAATCTGAAAAAACAAAATAAGGCCGTATTTTATCGCACACTTTATGAACACCCGAATCTCGCCACGGTTCTGCAGGTTTTCATACCCGGACTGGAGCGATTCCACCTGATCAGATCAGGTATTCCAGTCGCGCCGCAGAGCGCATTCAAAGGCATTAGGGAATGACATGCATATCTATCGAGGAATCATCGCCGCCTTGAGCGCGACATTGGTCCTGAAAGTCGCGACCGTCGTACCCGCCCTGATACTGGCCGACATCATTGACAACATATCCAGCTCAGCCGCGCCTACCCAGCTTCTACTCGGAGCCTTCATATGCCTTATCGCATTACAAGCCTCAATGACCCCTTTGCAAGCCTGGTGTCTTGCACGGCTCTGCCAGGATCGCGTGAAACAGCTCTCCATCCGCTGGTGCCGAGCGTTGTTGGACAAACGCTTCGAGGCCTATGGACAACTCCATGGCGGAACACTGGTAAAGGTGCTGGATAGGGGAATTACGGCACAGGAGCGCTGGCTAGGCTTTCTGATTGGTTCAGCTTGGCCGGTACTAGCTGAAGCTACAGTGCTGATTACGCTCTTCGCATATCTGGGGGCTACCTCGGTATTGATCGGTCTCATCCCCTTGAGCCTGGCGTATCTATGGGCAAATGATCGACTGGTGCGCTGGCGCCGACCACATATAGAGGCAGTGAACTCGCGAGAGGATGAACTGGCGGAACAATGGGTGGATACCTTCGCGAGCGCGGCGACGGTCAAACTGGAAAAGGCGGAGCATGCGGCGATGCTCCCGGTCAACCATACACTCTCGGCCTATGCCGACTCAGCGGTGAGGGTAGCCCACAGCGGGGGCTGGGTTCAGGGCTTGCGCACTTTGTTCATTGGCCTGGGCAGTGGCGGTCTGCTCATGTGGGGCATCCAGGATCAGGCTCTGACAACACCGCAATTGAGCTTGGGCGAACTCGTTGCTCTTTTCACCTTGGTGAGCGGATTGCTGGCAGGGGTTGCGCAACTGGCTGAGGCCTGGCGACTACTAGACCAGTTCAGGCTCGACAAACAAAAACTTGAACACTGGCTCCGACTCCCGCCGTTCGGTCCGACATGCTCTGCTGAGTCGAAATCACATGATAATAACGCAGGGCTGCGCATCGCCCCGTGCCTGCTAAGCGCTCGGAACAGTGTGCAACTGCAAATCGAAGAACCCTTGGTGCTGCACAAAGGAGAACGGGTCGCGCTGATAGGGTCCAGCGGGTGCGGCAAATCGACGCTTCTGCATGCGCTGGCTGGAACGGTATTCCAGTTGCGCGAGCATGTTCAATTGTACGGCAGGTGCCTGGCTGAGCTCGATGCTTGCGCGCAGTTCAGTCGCTTAAGACTCTGCCCTCAGGATGCGCACTTTCTACCCGGCCCACTGCCCCGTGCAGTACTGTTCGAGCATGATCATGATCGCGCTCAAATCGAACGATGGCTTGAGCGGCTGGGCTTGGATAAAGACTGGTACGAACTTGACCTGGATGCACGCGCAGAATCCATTTCGGGCGGCGAAGCACGAAGGCTGACGCTGCTACGCGTTCTCAATCAGCCAGGCGAATTCAATTTCTTTGACGAACCCACAGCTGGGCTCGATGCCGGATCGGCCGAGCGTACCTGGGATCTGTTGTTCGAAGCGTTCCAAGGGAGAGGGCTGATTTGCGTGACGCATGATCAAAGCGCGCTGTCACGATTTGACCGAGTGATCACACTGAGCGAGGGGCGGATAGTTAGCCAGGTGCAAGCGAAAATTGCTCAGAACCCTGAGCTAGCCGGCGCGTCGCACACCTTGCGGGACCGGCTTTAGCCCCGAACAACGGCGCAGCCGGTGCGACCCGCCGCACTGAATTCTTCACGGCTGAAGCCGCTTCGAACGGGCCTTGCAAACTCAGTGAGTTATGCGCAACTGCATGAAAGCAGATTTATTCGTCGTCGTCGAAGTTGTACATGCCCGGTGCGAGGTTCTCGAAGCGGGTGTACTTACCGATGAACGCCAGGCGGACGAAGCCGATGGGGCCGTTACGCTGCTTGCCGATGATGATTTCGGCAACGCCTTTGTGCTCGGTCTCCGGGTGGTACACCTCATCCCGGTACACGAACATGATCACGTCGGCGTCCTGCTCGATTGCACCCGATTCACGCAAGTCGGAGTTCACCGGGCGTTTGTTCGGGCGCTGTTCCAGGGAGCGGTTGAGCTGCGAAAGGGCGATGACCGGGCAGTTGAATTCCTTGGCCAAGGCCTTTAGCGAGCGGGAAATCTCGGAAATTTCGTTGGTCCGGTTGTCACCGGCCGAGCCCGGGATCTGCATCAGCTGCAGGTAGTCGACCATGATCATGGCGATCTCGCCGTGCTCACGCGCCAGGCGGCGGGTACGCGCCCGCATCTCCGAGGGGCTGATGCCGGCGGTATCGTCGATGAACAGCTTGCGGTCGTTGAGTAAGTTGACCGCCGACGTCAGGCGCGGCCAGTCGTCATCGTCCAACTGACCGGAACGCACCTTGGTCTGGTCGATGCGGCCAAGGGACGAGAGCATACGCATGATCAGCGACTCACCTGGCATCTCGAGGGAGAACACCAACACCGCCTTGTCGGTACGCAACACGGCATTTTCCACGAGATTCATGGCGAAGGTGGTCTTACCCATCGACGGACGGCCGGCCACGATGACCAAGTCGGCAGCCTGCAGGCCGCTGGTTTTCGCGTCCAGGTCGGTGAACCCGGTGGAAACACCGGTAATGTCGCTGTCGGAGTTGAACAGCGTGTCGATTCGGTCGATAGCCAGGGTCAACAGTTCGTTGACGCCCACCGGGCCGCCGGTCTTGGGCCGGGCCTCGGCAATCTGGAAGATCTGCCGTTCGGCATCATCGAGGATTTCGGCGGCATTGCGCCCTTGCGGGTTGAAGGCGTTGTCGGCGATGTCGGTACTGATGCTGATCAGCTGGCGCAACGTTGCCCGCTCGCGAATGATCGCGGCGTAGGCCTTGATGTTGGCAACCGACGGGGTGTTCTTGGCAAGCTCTGCCAGGTACGCCAACCCGCCAACCTGGGTCGACAAGCCTTCCTTGTCCAGTTGCTCGTGCAGGGTGACGACGTCGAACGGCTGGTTGGCGTCGGCCAGCTTGTGCACGGCACGGAAGATCAGGCGGTGGTCATGCCGATAGAAATCGCCATCCGAAACCTGATCCAGCACCCGCTCCCAGGCGTTATTGTCCAGCATCAGGCCACCGAGCACGGCCTGTTCGGCCTCGATGGAATGCGGCGGCACCTTGAGGGCAGCGGTTTGCAGGTCTAGCTGTTCGGGATTGGTGATCTCGTTCATGGCCACGAAAGAATTCTGGAGGATGAAAAAGACAAAGGGCACGGCCTGTTCAGAGACAGGACGTGCCCGATGTTAACCGGGCAGCCCGCGAGGAGCTACCCAGTCAGCGCAGCTTAGGCAGCTACGACGACCACACGTACGGTGGCTTCAACGTCGCTGTGCAGGTGCACGGCTACGTCGTATTCGCCAACCTGACGGATGGTGCCGTTCGGCAGACGAACTTCAGCCTTGGCCACTTCAACGCCGGAGGCGGTCAGGGCGTCAGCGATGTCGTGGGTGCCGATCGAACCGAACAGCTTGCCTTCGTCGCCAGCGGTGGCAGTGATGGTCACTTCCAGCTCGGCCAGTTGGGCAGCGCGGCTTTCAGCCGACGATTTACGGTCAGCAGCTGCTTTTTCCAGCTCGGCGCGACGCTCTTCGAACGCAGCCAGGTTGGCGGCGTTGGCAACGGTGGCCTTGCCGAATGGCAGCAGGAAGTTACGGCCGTAACCAGCCTTAACCTTAACTTTGTCGCCCAGGTTGCCCAGGTTAGCGACTTTTTCCAGCAGGATCAGTTCCATTTGGTAAAACCTCTTAACTTTTAACCTTCACCGTTCGCGGAGTCATTCCCCTCAGGGGACTTGCGACCGCGAAAATCAATCAGGCTGTCGACAATGGCCAGAACCACGAGCAACGGATAAATCAGCTGCAGTATCAGCGGCAGTGTCACGTACATGCCGACCAGCCAGAAACCGGCCAGCCGACCCTGTGCCACCAGCCCATGCATCAAGGCGATGCCGGCCAGGACGAGCACCAGGCTGGACGCGGAAGCCAGGACGATGAACTGCGGGCCGATGAACGGACCCAACACCATCGCGGCAACCAGAGCCAGCATGACTGCCCGCGGCAACTTCAGGGCGCGAAACTCGCGACCGAAGCCTCCAGGGTTGTACAACGCTGCTTGCCAATAACGCGCCAGCATCAAAGCCAGCACGCTGAACAACTGCAGCATCACCGCTGTGGAAGCGACCAGCACAGGGCCGATCAGCTCACCGGGAATGACTGGCTTGCCTTCGATTTGCGGCAACGCTTCGGAAAGCGCCTTGGCCAACACTTCGAAGGTTTCGCGCAGTACCGCGTCCAGGATGAGGCTGTAGACCAACCCCAACACAACACTGGACAACAACACCCGGCTCCAGGAATGCCCGGCACGCAACAAGGCGGCCAGCCCCAGTGTTCCCAACAGCACCAGCAAGGTGCTTGGATCACCGAAGGCCCAAATGGCCACCGCCGGCAAAAGGCCGAAAGCGATGACCGTTGAAGCGTCCTTGAACCCGCGCCGCAGCAGCACAAGGCTCCCGGCAGCGGCACTCAACCAGAACAGCAGCGGTAATACCGCACTCACGACCACCACCAAGGTGGCCTGCACACGACCGCGCATGATGAAATCAGCCAACGCTCGCATGCTTATCCCTTACTACTTGTCGACAACCCGGTCTCAGCGGCCGTGGCTGTCGGTGTAGGGCAGCAGGGCCAGGAAGCGGGCGCGCTTGATAGCGGTAGCCAGCTGACGCTGATAACGAGCTTTGGTACCGGTGATACGGCTTGGAACGATTTTGCCGGTTTCGGATACGTAAGCTTTCAGGGTGTTGAGATCTTTGAAGTCGATCTCTTTCACGTCTTCAGCAGTGAAGCGGCAGAATTTACGACGACGGAAGAAACGTGCCATGTAATAGGCTCCTCAAAAGGTCCGTGGATTACTCGTCAGCGTTATCGCTGGAGTCGCTGTCATTGCTGTCGTCGCCGTCGGCGGAGTCAGCATGCTCAGGACGCTCACGACGCTCACGGCGCTCGCTGCGGTTCTCTTCGGCCTTCAGCATCTCGGACTGACCGGTTACGGCTTCGTCGCGACGGATGACGAGGTTACGGATCACGGCATCGTTGTAGCGGAAGTTGTCTTCCAGCTCGGCCAGGGCCTTGCCGGTGCACTCAACGTTCAGCATCACGTAGTGAGCCTTGTGAACATTGTTGATTGCGTAGGCCAGTTGACGACGACCCCAGTCTTCCAGGCGGTGGATCTTGCCACCATCTTCTTCGATCAGCTTGGTGTAACGCTCAACCATGCCGCCGACTTGCTCGCTCTGGTCCGGGTGAACCAGGAAGATGATTTCGTAATGACGCATGAATGCTCCTTACGGGTTAGTAGTCTGCCAGCGTATCTGGTCAGACAAGGAGTGAATGACACTGTATGTCTTGCCATGGAGGGGAGGCACATGTGCGCCTGCCAGCTCGGCAAGGGGCGCAATTGTAGAGAAGGCGGTGCACACAAGCAAGGTGATTGGCGATTATTTGAACAGCCGGAAACACTTTACCTTGGGCGAGCCCTACCGCCAGCTCGCCGGCTTGCAGCGAAGCACCACAGCCATTGAACCTGGCGTGGTGCTTTTGGGAGCCGGCTTACCGGCGATAGGGCCGCTACAGTGTCGACAGATCAGCGCTTGGCCTGGCGCTGGCGCACTGCCTCGAACAGGCAGACGCCCGTAGCCACTGAAACGTTCAGACTGCTGACGCTGCCCGACATTGGCAACTTGACCAGGAAATCGCAGTGTTCACGGGTCAGCCGGCGCATGCCCTTGCCTTCCGCGCCCATGATCATCACCAACGGGCCGGTCAGGTCCTGCTGATAGATCTCCTGCTCGGCCTCACCGGCCGTACCCACCACCCACAGGCCACGCTGCTGAAGCTTCTCCAGGGTACGCGCCAGGTTGGTCACCGCCACCAGCGGAATTACTTCCGCTGCGCCGCAGGCCACCTTGCGCACCACCGGTGTCAGCGTCGCCGATTTATCCTTGGGCACCACCACTGCCGTAGCCCCGGCAGCATCGGCGGTGCGCAGGCAGGCGCCGAGGTTGTGCGGGTCAGTGACGCCGTCCAGTACCAGGATCAGCGGTGGCGTTTCGGTGCGCTCAAGCAACTCCTCGAGCATCAATTCGCCCCACACCTGGCTTGGGCTGACCTCGGCAACAACGCCCTGGTGCACGCCCTCGACCCAGGCATCGAGCTCACGGCGCTCGGCCTGGCCAACCTGCACACGGTTTTCTGCGGCCAGCGCCAGCAACGCCTGGATGCGTGGCTCGCTGCGCCCTTCCGACAGCCAGATCTGCTTGACCCGCTTCGGATGGTGCTGCAGCAGCGCCTGCACGGCATGCACACCGTAGATTTTTTCCAGCTGACTCATGACTTGTTCTTGCTCTTACGTGGCGCGCCGGATTTCGGCGGGCCTTTACGGTGCTTGGTGGGCTTGCCGGAGGGCTTGCCGCCTTTGTCCGATTTGCTGCCGGCGTTGCCACCAGTGCGCGCGTCGGTCATCAGCGCCTTCTTCATTTCGCGACTTTTGCGCACTTCAGCATTACGCTGCACGGCATCTTTCGGGAAGTAAGCCTCGGCGGTCTCGCTCTTGCGGCTGCGCGGTTTCGGTGTGGCCTTGGCCTCCACCACTGGCTGCTGCTCGGCCTTTTCTGCAGCCGGTGCGGCGCCACGGCCCTTGCGCCCTATCGGCGCAGCGAGCTGCTGATCGGACACTTCGAAGTCGATCTTGCGCTCGTCTAGGTCAACGCGCATGACCTTGACCTCGATGGTGTCGCCCAGACGGAAGCTACGCCCGGTGCGCTCACCCGACAAGCGGTGATGCACGGGGTCGAAGTGGTAGTAGTCACCCGGCAGCGCACTGACATGCACCAGGCCTTCGACGTAGATATCGGTCAGCTCGACAAACAGCCCAAAACCGGTGACCGCAGTGATCACACCCGGGAAGGTCTCGCCCACACGGTCCTTCATGAACTCGCACTTGAGCCAGTTGACAACGTCACGGGTGGCTTCGTCGGCGCGGCGCTCGGTCATGGAGCACTGCTCGCCGAGCTGGTCGAGGGTGTTCACGTCGTACGGATAGATACGCGCTTTGGGAATGCTCATGGCGCCGGCACGCTTGACGTGCGGAGTATCGACCTTGGAACGGATGATGCTGCGGATGGCGCGGTGCACCAGCAGGTCCGGGTAACGACGGATCGGCGAGGTAAAGTGCGTGTACGCCTCGTAGTTCAAACCGAAGTGGCCGTTGTTGTCGGTGCTGTATACCGCCTGGCTCAGCGAACGCAGCATCACCGTCTGGATCAGGTGGAAGTCCGGGCGCCCGGCAATGCTTGCAAGCAGTGCCTGGTAGTCCTTGGGCGAAGGGTCCTTGCCTTTGTGCAGGCTAAGGCCCAGCTCGCCGAGGAAGGCACGCAGCTTTTCAAGGCGCTCCGGTGGCGGGCCATCGTGCACGCGGTACAGCGCCGGCACGCCATGCTTGTTGAGGAACTCGGCCGTGGCGACGTTGGCCGCCAGCATGCATTCCTCGATCAGCTTGTGGGCATCGTTGCGCACGGTCGGGCGGATTTCCGCGATCTTGCGCTCTTCACCGAAGATGATGCGGGTTTCCTGGGTTTCGAAGTCGATGGCGCCGCGGGCGTGACGGGCATCGAGCAGCACCTTGTACAGGTTGTACAGGTTCTTCAGGTCCGGCAGGACCTCCTGGTACTCCTCGCGCAGCGCCTTGCCCTCGCGGGTACGGGCATGCTCGAGCATGCTGCTGACCTTGTTGTAGGTCAGGCGGGCATGGGAGTGGATCACCCCTTCGTAGAACTGGTAGTCGACCATCTGGCCGGCCTTGTTCATGGTCATTTCGCAGACCATGGCCAGGCGATCGACGTGCGGGTTCAGCGAGCACAGGCCGTTGGACAGCTCCTCGGGGAGCATCGGGACAACACGCTCGGGGAAGTACACCGAGTTGCCACGCTGCTGCGCCTCGACATCCAGGGCAGAGCCCAGACGCACGTAGCTGGACACGTCGGCGATGGCCACATAGAGGCGCCAGCCACCAGAGAACAGCCGCAGCTTGCCAAGCGGCTCACAATAAACAGCGTCGTCGAAGTCGCGGGCATCTTCGCCGTCGATGGTGACGAAGGGCAAGTGGCGCAGGTCGATACGCTTTTCCTTGTCCTTCTCTTCGACATCGGAGCGGAACTTGCGCGCTTCCTTGATCACGTCCTGGGGCCAGACGTGCGGGATGTCATAGCTGCGCAGGGCAACATCGATTTCCATGCCCGGCGCCATGTAGTTGCCGATCACTTCGACCACATCGCCTTGTGGCTGGAACCGCGGGGTTGGCCAGTGGGTGATCTTGATCTCGACGAACTGGCCGATCTTGGCGCCACCGTTACGACCCGCGGTCACCAGCACTTCCTGCTGGATCTTCGGGTTGTCCGGCGTCACGTAACCGATGCCGCCTTCTTCGAAGTAGCGGCCGACCACACTTTCGTGGCCGCGGGAAATGACTTCTACCAGCACACCTTCACGGCGGCCACGGCGGTCGAGCCCCGAGACACGCGCCAAGGCACGGTCGCCATCGAATACCAGGCGCATTTGCGACGGGCTGAGGAACAGGTCGTCGCTGCCATCGTCAGGGATAAGGAAGCCGAAACCGTCGCGGTGGCCGGAGATACGGCCGCAGATCAGGTCCAGTTTGTCTACCGGGGCATATGTGCCGCGCCGGGTATAGATAAGCTGGCCGTCACGCTCCATGGCGCGCAGACGACGGCGCAAAGCTTCGATCTGGTCTTCTTCGTAAAGACCGAACTCGGCCGCCAGCTCCTCGCGCGCGGCCGGTTCGCCACGGTCGGCAAGGCGCTGCAGGATCAGCTCACGGCTGGGGATAGGGTTGTCGTATTTTTCCGCTTCGCGAGCGGCCTCGGGATCGAGGGATTGCCAATCGGCCATCAGAAGGGGTTCACCTTGGGGTATATAGATATGAATTCTGGCATAGGCCTATTGAAACCGGAAATGTCGGGCTTGGACAGCCCCAGCAGCATGTCCGCAGTGCGGCAATAGGCGTGTGGAATCAACAAGTTGAATTTTTTGAAATTTTTTTTGATCAAGGGCTTTACAGCCCCTGGGAGCGTCCGTATAGTGCGCACCACAACGACGGACAACCCCGAAGTTGTAGTAGAGATGAACGGCGCTGTAAAGCATCTTTTTATCTCGAATGTGTGCCCAGGTGGCGGAATTGGTAGACGCGCTGGTTTCAGGTATCAGTGACCGCAAGGTCGTGGAAGTTCGAGTCTTCTCCTGGGCACCAAGTATTTCAAGTAACAGATGACCAAGGATCTGTTACTACTGTGTGAAAGCGAACGATAGTCGCCTTCATCAGACGATGTAAAGCTTTGCCCAGGTGGCGGAATTGGTAGACGCGCTGGTTTCAGGTATCAGTGACTTAACGGTCGTGGAAGTTCGAGTCTTCTCCTGGGCACCATTCAAAAAACCCACTAGCTTGCTAGTGGGTTTTTTCTTGCCTGCGATTTTTGTGTCACCCTCCCCTGCATGGCCAGCCATCCGACGATGGGCTAACCATGAATTTCTCGTCACACGGCCACTTGAGAAACGATTTCGTTTACCATTGTTTCCAAATATGTAGCCGTAAGCGAGGAAGTACCCGCATGACGATCCGTCCGCAACCGCTGATGCGCACCCTGGCCGCCGCTGTCCTTAGCCTGGTGATGGGCGCTCCGGCCGCCATGGCAGACGACCCGGTCACTCTGACCATGTACAACGGTCAACACAAGGAAATCGGCGAAGCCATCGCCAAGGCCTACGAGGCCAAGACCGGCATCCATATCAATATCCGCAAAGGCAGCAGCAATCAGCTGGCCAGCCAGATCATCGAGGAAGGCGACCGCTCGCCGGCCGACATCATCTACACCGAAGAATCGCCACCACTGAACAACCTGGGCGAACTGGGCTTGCTGGCGAAGATCGATGACGCCACGCTGAACATGCTGCCCAAGGAATACGTTGCCGCCAACGGCTCCTGGATGGGCGTGACCGCCCGCACCCGCGTGGTGGTGTTCAACCCGAAGAAGATCGATGAGAAAGACTTGCCGCAATCGGTAATGGATTTCGCCAACCCCGAGTGGGACGGCAAGGTCGGTTTCGTACCGACCAGCGGTGCATTCCAGGAACAGGCCGTGGCCATCCTCAAGATGCACGGGCGTGACGCTGCCGAAGAGTGGCTGACCGGCCTGAAAGCCTTCGGCAAGACCTACACCAACAACATGGTCGCACTCAAGGCCGTGGAAAAAGGCGAAGTCGCCGCCGTGCTGGTGAACAACTACTACTGGTACGCCCTGGAGCGCGAGCGCGGCAAGCTCGATTCGAAGCTGTATTACCTGGCAGACGGCGATGCCGGCGGCCTGGTGACCATCTCCGGCGCCGCAGCGGTCAAGGCCAGCAAGCACCCGAAAGAAGCGCAGGCCCTGCTCAACTGGATGGCCAGCGAAGAAGGTCAGCGTGTGATCACCCAGACCACCGCGGAATACCCGCTGCACAAAGGCATGGTCTCCGACCGTGGCCTGAAGCCGTTCGAAGACCTGCGCCCGCCGAAAATCTCGCCGGCCGACCTGGGCAATGCCGAGGAAGCGCTGGAGCTTGAACGCGAGGTCGGCCTGCTCTGATGACCGCCGCCCTGTCCGAGCCGGTGCCGGTACGCTTCGTACCGCGCCGCAAGCGCCCCTCCATCTGGGTGGTGCTGCCTGTACTGTTTCTGGTGGCGATGAGCTTGCTGCCATTGCTGTACGTCGCGATGAAAGCCTGGGAAGCCGGCTGGCGAGAAGCCTTGCACCTGCTCTGGCGCCCGTTCGTCTGGGGCCTGATGCGCAACACCCTGATGCTGATGGTCGGGGTGACGCTGGCGTGCATGGTGGTTGGCCTGGCGCTGGCGTGGCTGCTCGAACGCAGCAACCTGCCGGGCCGTCGGCTGTGGGGCGTAGTGCTATGCCTGCCATTCGCCGTACCTTCGTTCGTCAGCAGCTTTACCTGGGTGTCGCTGAGCTCGGACTTCGAGGGGCTGGGCGGAGCTATCCTGGTCATGGCCCTGTCCAAGTACCCGCTGATATTCCTGCCGGTGGCCGCCACCCTGCGCAACCTCGACACTTCGCTTGAGGAGTCGGCGCGTACGCTGGGCTGCAGCCGCTGGGGCGTTTTCACCAAGGTCACCCTGCCGCTGCTGTGGCCGTCGATGCTCGGCGGCGCATTGCTGATCGCCCTGCACATGCTGGTGGAGTTTGGCGCGTTGTCGATCCTGGGCCTACAGACCTTCACCACGGCGATCTACCAACAGTTCGAGCTGGAGTTCAGCAACGCCAACGCCGCCATGCTCTCGGCGGTACTGCTGGCACTGTGCCTGGTGATGCTCTGGCTGGAACTGAAGGTGCGCGGCAAGGCCCGCCACGTACGCATCGGTCAGGGCGTGGCACGCCGCGCGCAGCCGGTACGCCTGGGTAGCTGGGCGCCGCTGGCGCAGCTGTTCTGCCTGGGCCTGGCGATACTGGGCAGCGGTATTCCGCTGGCCATGCTCGGTTACTGGCTGAGCGTGGGGTCTTCGGCCGCTTTCCCGGTGGCGGAGATTTCTAAGGCGCTGCTGACCTCCCTGTCGGTGTCACTGGGCGGCGCCGGTTTCTGCGTGCTGCTGGCGTTGCCGGTGAGCTTCCTGGTGGTGCGCTACAAAGGCCGCCTGGCGATCTGGGCCGAGCGTCTGCCGTACCTGCTGCATGCCCTGCCCGGCCTGGTGATCGCCCTGACGCTGGTAGTGTTTTCCCTGCACTACGTGCCGGCGCTGTACCAGACTACTGCATTGCTGCTGCTGGCCTATGCGCTGTTGTTCTTGCCTTTGGCGCAGGCCCCTGTGCGCACCGCGTTGAACAAGGCATCGCCAACCCTGGAAGAAGCGGCCCGCACCCTGGGTGCCAGCAGTTTCGCGGCGTTCTGCCGGGTGACCTTGCCGATCATCTTCCCGGCATTGGCGGCCGCCTTCGCACTGGTGTTCCTCGATGCCATGAAGGAGCTGACTGCCACCCTGCTGCTCAGCCCGACGGACATGACCACCTTGGCCACCGAGGTCTGGGCGCATACCGCCAACGTCGAGTTCGCAGCGGCGGCGCCTTATGCGGCGTTGTTGATTGTGGTTTCGGGGTTGCCGGTGTATCTGCTGACTACGCGGATGTATTTGAACAAGGCCTAAGAATTTGCCCAGGCTGCCATGCGGCCTGGGCTAGCGTTACACGAATCGATCTAAAGTAATAAAAAACGGAACCCCACAAGAGCGCTTAATAGCACAAATAGTAATAAGTGCAATCCAACCAGCACACGCTTTAGTCGACGAGGAAAGCCTCTTACTTCATCCAAGTCAACGAGCCCTCTGCGCGCATACATCTTTGGCATCATCAGTATCATGGAAATCGAACCTGTACGCATGAGCTTTCCAACTAAACCGGCACTGGAAAAAACCCTTCTATAATCACGAACAATACGACTATTTGGCATCATTGCCTCGAACGATTCGACGTAATAATGCGCCACATAAACAATAGCCAGCATGCTAAATATCATAGGCCCCATGATCAACAGCCCAATCAACCCAGGATGAATAGAAGTCACCTTAGAGCCCCTTCATAAATCATCTCCCCAATAACTTCACCTGTTTTGCCACCTACTTCACCACCTAACATACCGCCTGTAACTCCCCCAGCAACTGCACAAGCAAGGGCACCTGCGCCCCCTGTCGGCACCCCTAGAATAACGCTGCAAATCATGCCACCCATAAAACCTCCGGCATAACTACCAGCGCTAGCTCCACTTACCGCCCCTATTAGAGTTGAAGATTCAACATATTTTGCTTTCCTGCAGTCTTCTTCACGCCCCAATGTGCACGCTTTATGAATTGACAAGCTCGTGGCGGCCACATCCAATGCAATACCAATATACGTACCTTTCTTGATAAAACTCGCCGCCTTGCTCACCCCTGTAATTTTATCAGCGTATTTAGAGATTTCGCCGGAACTCAAATAGCTCTTGGTAGAAATCTCCAGCATCCGCTTAATAGACCCTTGCTTGCGCAGCCCTGAACCAAAAGCAGCCAATTTATTAAGCTGATCTTCCAGCCTCATGAAAAGCGCTGTGCGCTTGGCATAAAATTCATCACGAGCCCTAATCGTTCCAGCACCCAAATACTCACGATGCAAAAGTTCTATTTGCCCCAAAGTACCTTTGATCCCCTCCAGATGCTTGGCCCAGCCATCACTGATTGCACCAGCCCCCATGGAAGCATGCGCCAGCAAACTCTGAAGCATTTCGAAGTTTTCCAAGAGGTACCCATCGACACCTCCACCGTTGAACTCAATATCGCGGTGAATACTGGCCGCCTTGCCCATCAGAAATGCTTCATGGCTCGTACAGGAAGGCGTACCAGGATCGCCGACAATCACAAGCTCGCCGGCGAAAACCACGCTATTCACAATATGCGCATTCAACACATCAAATTTGGCCCGCTGATTGGCCGACATCGGCGTATCGGCCTTCAGCGACTCATATGACTGCGCATGCGAATTGATGAAGCTGCGTGCCTCGGACATGGTCGCACCTCACGCATACTTCTTGTTGTTGATACGGTCCCATCCACCCGTCACGTTTCCACCGGCACTGCCGTCGAGGCGCTTCTGCCGCGTGTAGGTGGTTTTGATCCGCCCGTAGTTGAGCTGTACGACCTCCATCGGCACACCGGAACTGGCGCTCTGGGCGTAGTCAGCGATGATCACTTCTTCGAGCACGACTTCGTAGTACTTGAGCTTGTCGGTACCGGCGCGACACACCACCAGCTTCACTTCCTTCAGGTGCTGGCCCGCACAACTGGCTTCAAGAAGCTTGCAGCTGGCACTGCCCAGGTATTTGGTGAAGGTGAAATTGGTGAGGGTGGTGCGCCCTGAAGATGCGCCACCCGCAGAACTTGCGGTGGCAGACGTGCTTTGGCTGGCACCGAATTTGTAGCCGACTATTTCGATCCAGTTGGCGTATTGCTGGTCCAGCGCTTCGCCAGTGATTTCCGCGATGTGGATATAGGCGTCGAAAGCCATGTGTACCTCTCCCTGGTAACGATTGGCCTGAAAACGACGGTGTTCGGACAGCGTCGATCTGGAGTTGCTCCTCAAGAGGCGAAGCAGAGCATGCCGCCAGGCTTGAGGCCCAATTGACACTAGCCGTACCTAACTGCAGACGCAATAGAACGCAGACGTTGGAGGTCAAATTAGGAAATAGCCTACAAATTTGACGATAAAGGCGCTTGATCGGGCTGAACGATATTTAGTGGTGATGAGAGGAACGTATCAGGGCGCAGGTGCTCGCCTCGACATCTCCAGCGTTTATGAAACCTAGCGCCGCGCGGGCGGCGCTCGGTCCCAAAGGCGCACAAATAAACCAAAGGCGAACAACCTGAACCCACCTCGACTCAAGCCCTGAACTGCCCCAGGCTCGCCCGCAGCTGCGCCGCCAAGTCATCCAGCACCTTGCTGCTTGCTGTGGTCTGCATCACCACTTCTGCCGAACGCTCTGCCTGGGCATGAATATTCTCGACCCGCCCACGCACCGCCTGAGCGCCATGTGCCTGCTGTTCCGCCGCCCGAGTCGCCAGGCCGATGGCCGCATGCACCTGCTCCACCGCCGCCTGCACCGACTGCTGCCGGCGCTCGTTATCGCGCAGCACCCGCAGGCCTTCGCTGGCCTTCAGGCCGGCCTGGCCGATGGTTGTCACGGCCTCCTTGGCGCCCTTCTGCAGCGCCGCGATATGCGCCTGGATGTCGCCGGTAGAGCTTTGCGTCTTGCTCGCCAATGCCCTCACCTCATCGGCCACCACCGCAAACCCGCGCCCGGTCTCACCGGCCCGCGCGGCTTCAATGGCTGCGTTGAGCGCAAGCAGGTTGGTCTGCTCGGCGATACCGTGGATCACGGTCAGCACCACTTCGATCTGCTCGCTCTGCTTGGCCAGCCGTTCGATCACCTG
Source organism: Pseudomonas sp. p106 (assembly GCF_003936645.1). Lineage (NCBI taxonomy): Bacteria > Pseudomonadati > Pseudomonadota > Gammaproteobacteria > Pseudomonadales > Pseudomonadaceae > Pseudomonas > Pseudomonas sp. p106. The sequence continues at coordinate 92,136 of NZ_RHQR01000016.1, read as the reverse complement.
CGAGCCGGTTTCGACCTGGCCAGCCAGGTTCTCGATCATGCCGGCCAGTTGCGTCGAAGCGCGGCTGTTCTCATCGGTCGCCTGGCGGATGTCGACCACCTGCTGCAGCGCCGCCTGCATGGCCTGGCTTTCCGCCTGAGCCTCATCAGCCATGCTCGACAGGTCGCGCAGGCTGGCGGCCACTTCGTCGCGTTGCAGCGCTGCGGCAGCATCGGCGCCTGCATTGCGCTGCGTCATGCTGCCGATCTCGATACCAGTACGCTGTGCCACTTCGCCCGCCTCGCGGACAATCGGCTGCAACTTGTCGACGAAGCGATTGACCGCCGAGGCCATGTCGCCAATCTCGTCGCGACTGTCGAGGTTGACGCGCTTGGTCAGGTCACCTTCGCCGGCAGCCAAATCGTTGAGCGCGATAATCAGCAGGCGCAGCTTGCTGAGCACGCGACGGCCCAGCACCAGGGCCACTACCAGCAGCACGCCAACCCCCACCACCACAAGGCCCAGGCCTATGCGCCAACGCAGCTCTGCCGCAGCGCCGCGCACGGTTTGTGCGGTATTGGCCTGCATCGCCGTAGCACTGCCCTGTGCGGTTTCCAGGCGCTCGCGCAAGGCCTTGCCGCTGTCGGCTGCGGCTGCACCGAGGCTGTCGCCCACCAATTGTTCACCGCTGGTGATCAAGGCAGCGAAGCGCTGGTCCAAGGCTTTGAGTTCCTGATCGACACCGGCAGTGGATACCCCCATTAGCACCTTGCCGATTTCCGCGCCGTTGGGGCTGATCGAGGCCTCGACGAAATACACCGAAGGGTCGCGGCGAGCGGCATCCAGTACCTTGTCCAATGCCCGTTCACCCTGGCCCTTTTCCATCAAGGCCTGGTTGATCGGGTTCTGCCGGTTCAGGTAGCGGGTCAAGTGCTGACCCTGGGCGTCGTCATAGATCACGAACAGTACGTTGGGGTTGCGCTGGGCCCGACGTGCGAAATCGGACAGCACTGGCACGTCGTTGTCCCAGATAGCCCGCGGGGCGACCGATGCCAGCAGTTGGGCCATGTCGTTGGCCGAGTCCTTGAGGTTCTTTTCCAGCGTGGTGCGCAGTTGCTGCTGCTCGCTTTGCAGCCGCTCGGACAGCCCGGCGCTAAGGCGCTGTCGCGTACTGCTGGAGAGGCTGTCCAGACCGGCGCGTACGTCCTGCCCAGCTTGCTCAAGGTCGCTGGCGAGCTTACGGCTATCGCTGCCCAGGCGCTCGCCCAGGTCGGCTTCAAGGGCGGTGACAGTGCTTCGGGTCAGCGCAACGGCAACCACTACCTGCACCAAAAGAGCGATACCAAGGGCAACAAACACAGGCCGCAAGAGGCGGCTTCGTAACAGTGAGAGGATGGCAGACACGGTGAAACCCTCGTGCTTTCTGGCGCCACTATTTTGATGGCATCTACAGAAACTTCTTACAGCAAGGGTTGTGCCGGACACAGCAGGGATAAACGCCAAGGTTAAGCAGTGCCATTGTCAGCATCGAGCAGATGCAAAAACGCCGCGCTCCCTTTCAAGAGCGCGGCGTCAGATCAGCCAGGTGGCAGATCAGGCGAACGGATGACGCAGCACGATGGTCTCGTTGCGGTCCGGGCCGGTGGAGATGATATCGATCGGTGCGCCGGTCAGCTCCTCGATGCGCTTGATGTAAGCGCGGGCAGCCGCTGGCAGCTCTTCCAGGGTCTTGGCACCCAGGGTCGACTCGCTCCAGCCTGGCATCTCTTCATACACCGGCTCCAGGCCGATGTAGCTGTCAGCGTCGGACGGTGCGTCGATGACCGCGCCGTTCTCGTTCTTGTAGCCGACACAGATGTTGATGGTTTCCAGGCCGTCCAGTACATCCAGCTTGGTCAGGCAGATGCCCGAGATGCTGTTGACGTCGATGGCGCGACGCAGAATGACGGCATCGAACCAACCGCAACGACGGGCACGGCCGGTGGTCGAACCGAACTCGTGGCCACGCTTGGCCAGGGTGGCGCCCGTCTCGTCGAACAGTTCGGTCGGGAACGGACCGGAACCGACGCGAGTGGTGTAGGCCTTGGTGATGCCGAGGATGTAGTCCAGGTACATCGGGCCAACGCCAGAACCGGTGGAGATACCGCCAGCAGTGGTGTTGGAGCTGGTGACGTACGGGTAGGTACCGTGGTCGATGTCCAGCAGCGAGCCCTGGGCACCTTCGAACATGATGTCCTTGCCAGCGCGACGCAGGTTGTGCAGCTCGGCGGTGACATCGAGCATCATTGGCTTGAGCTGCTCGGCGTAAGCCATGCACTCGTCCAGAGTCTGCTGGAAGTCGATGGCCGGCTCTTTGTAGTAGTTCACCAGCTGGAAGTTGTGATAATCCAGCAGCTCACCCAGCTTGGCGGCGAAACGCTCACGGTGGAACAGGTCGCCAACGCGCAGGCCGCGACGGGCAACCTTGTCTTCGTAGGCTGGGCCGATACCACGGCCGGTGGTGCCGATCTTGGCTTCGCCACGGGCTTTCTCGCGGGCCTGGTCCAGGGCCACGTGGTACGACAGGATCAGCGGAGCAGCCGGGCTGATGCGCAGGCGCTCGCGCACTGGTACGCCCTTCTCTTCCAGCTTGGTGATTTCACGCATCAGGGCATCGGGCGCAACGACCACGCCGTTGCCAATCAGGCACTGCACGCCTTCGCGCAGGATGCCGGACGGGATCAGGTGCAAAACGGTTTTTTCACCGTTGATCACCAGCGTGTGGCCCGCGTTGTGGCCACCCTGGTAGCGCACTACGGCGGCAGCATGTTCGGTCAGCAGATCGACGATCTTGCCTTTGCCCTCATCACCCCACTGGGTGCCCAGGACGACGACATTCTTACCCATTACATTGGTCCTCATTCACGCAAACTTGGTTGCCGGCCTACTGCCGACGCAGAAACTCAATGGGTCAGCGGCAGAACCTGCCAGCGCCCGTCTTGCTGAATCAATTGCCGATCACAATCCGCCTCGAGAGCAGCACTCAACGGCTGGCCAGGCAGAGCCTGGACCACACGCTGGCCCTCGTTGCGCAACTGGCAGACCTGCTGCCAGAGGGCCGCGTCACCGCTGTCGGGCATCCAGATGCCGCCAGCTGGCAATACGACCTCCGCTCGCCCCAGTGTGACCAGGGTCTTCAAATCCGTGGAGAAACCGGTGGCCGGGCGTGCCCGACCGAAATCGGCGCCGATGTCGTCGTAGCGCCCGCCCTGGGCGATCGATTGACCTTCGCCAGGCACGAACACGGCGAACACCACACCGGTGTGGTAGTTGTAGCCACGCAACTCGCCAAGGTCGAAGTACAGCGGCAGCTCCGGATAGCGCGACGCCAGGCGATCAGCGATCGCCAACAGGTCGTCAAGCGCCGCCAGCACGCTGGCCGGGGCACGACCCAGGCGCACACGGGCTTCGGCCAGCACTTCGCGGCCACCGCACAGCTCGACCAGAGCGCGCAGCATGTTGCCCAGGTCCTTCGGCAAGTCGGCAGTCAGTGCCTGCACTTCATCGACCGACTTGCGCTGCAGGGCATCGAACAGCTGCTGTTCGACTGCGCCGGACAAGCCGGCGGCGCGCGCCAGGCCACGGTAGATGCCGACATGGCCGAGGTCCATGTGCACATCCGCGACGTCGGTCAGCTGCAGCGTGGCGAGCATCAGGCTGATGACTTCGACATCACTGGTAGGGCTGGCATCGCCGTACAGCTCGGCACCCAGCTGGATCGGGCTGCGCGAAGTGGACAGCGCACGCGGTTGGGCGTGCAGCACACTGCCGGCATAGCACAGGCGGCTCGGGCCTTCGCGGCGCAGGGTGTGGGCGTCGATGCGCGCCACCTGCGGGGTAAAGTCGGCACGGAAGCCCATCAGGCGACCGGACTGCGGGTCCACCACCTTGAAGGTGCGCTGATCCAGGTCCTGGCCGGCGCCGGTAAGCAGCGACTCCAGGTACTCGATATGCGGGGTGACGACCAGTTCGTAGCCCCAACTCTGGAACAGGTCCAACACCTGACGACGCGCGATCTCGATACGCGCAGCCTCAGGTGGCAGTACTTCCTCGATGCCATCTGGCAGTAGCCAGCGGTCTACCGTTGCCATTACGCCATTTCCCCTCTGGTCCGGGCGGCTTGCCTGCAGGCGAGCCGTCAGTGAAGCAGGCATTGGCGCACAGCAGCAGGCAGCACTGATCCCAGCGCCGCCACCGTACCCAATACCCTCGAATTGCCTTGCGAACTGACCAAACCGTCAACTGGCGCTTTGCCAATCAACCTTGCAGACGCAAAAAAGCCGGGAAATTTCCCGGCTGCCTCATCATACACCCCTTTTTAATCAGGATGCACCCCGCCTGGTGTTTTAGCTGCCAGGCGGGGCATTTCCCGATCAGAGCATCAGGGCCTGCTCTTGTCCAGGAAGCGGAAGAACTCGTTCTTCGGATCCAGGACCAGGACATCGCTCTTGCTGGAGAAGCTCTCGCGGTATGCCTGAAGGCTACGGTAGAACGCATAGAACTCAGCGTCCTGGGTGTAAGCCTTGGCATAGATGGCGGCCGACTGGGCATCACCATCACCGCGGGTTTCTTCCGCTTCACGATAGGCTTCGGCCAGCAGTACGCGGCGCTGACGGTCGGCATCCGCACGGATACCCTCTGCCAGCTCGTTACCCTTGGCACGATGCTCGCGGGCTTCGCGCTCACGCTCGGTGCTCATACGGTCGAACACACTGCGGTTGACTTCCTTCGGCAGGTCGATGGCCTTGACGCGCACATCCACCACCTCGATACCCAGCTCCTTACTGGCCATGCGATTCAGTGATGCCGTGATGTCAGCCATCAGCGCGTCACGTTCACCGGAAACCACTTCGTGCAGGGTACGCTTACCGAACTGGTCACGCAGGCCGCTTTCCAGGCGACGAGACAGACGTTCATCGGCGATCTGCTTGAGGCCGGAAGTCGCGGTATAGAAACGCTCGGCATCCTGAACGCGCCACTTGGCGTAGGCGTCGACCATCACCGCTTTTTTCTCCAGGGTCAGGAACCGCTGGGTCGGGGCGTCGAGGGTCATCAGGCGGGCGTCGAACCTGCGCACCTGGTTCACATAAGGAATCTTCACATGCAGGCCAGGCTGGACATCCGCCTGGACCACACGGCCGAATTGCAGCAGTACCGCACGTTCGGTCTGGGCCACGATGTAGAAGCTGTTCCAGGCCACGACGGCCAGCACCACAGCTGCGATCAGGGCGATCAGCGATTTATTGCTCATCAGCGGCTCTCCCTAGTGCGCATCTGCTGCTGTTGCTGTTGCAGGTCCTGCGCCGCACGTGCGGCAGCATCATTGGCCGACGGCGACACACTGGCAGCCGGCGCGGACGTGTTGCGGCCGCCTTCGACCATCTTGTCCAGCGGCAGGTAGAGCAGGTTGTTCTGCCCGTCTTTGGTTGCCACCATGACCTTGCTGGTATTGCTGTAAACCTTTTGCATGGTCTCCAGATACAGACGCTGACGGGTCACATCCGGTGCCTTACGGTACTCGGCGAGCAGCTTGGTGAAGCGGTCCGCCTCACCCTTGGCGCGGGCGATGACTTCGTCGCGGTAACCGTTGGCGTCCTCGATGATGCGCTGGGCCTGACCACGGGCTTCCGGCACCACGCCATTGGCGTAGGATTCGGCCTGGTTACGGGCACGCTGCTCGTCTTCGCGGGCACGGATCACGTCGTCGAAGGCTTCCTGCACTTCACGCGGGGCTGCCGCGCTCTGTACGTTGACCTGGGTAACCGTGATACCGGTACGGTAGTTGTCGAGGAAGCGCTGCAGGCGTTCGCGGATATCCACGGCCATCTGCTCACGACCCTCGGTCAACACCTGGTCCATCGAGGTGGAACCCACCACGTGGCGCAGGGCGCTTTCGGTGGCATGCTGCAGGCTGACCTCGGGCTGGTCGACGTTGAGCACGAAGTCCTGCAGGTTGGTGATCTTGTACTGGACGGTCAGTGGCACCTCGACGATGTTCTCGTCTTCGGTGAGCATCTGGCCCTGCTTGGTATAGGCACGCTCACGCGTGACGTTTTCCATGTACTTGCGATCGATCGGCGGGAAGTAGATGTTCAGGCCGGGACCGACCGTTTCATAGTACTTGCCGAAGCGCAGCACAACGGCCTGCTCCTGCTCGTCGACCACGTACACGGCGCTGTACAGCCAGATGGCAGCCAGTACCGCCAGGCCGATGCCCAGCAGGCCGTAGCCACCGCCCTTGCCGACATTGCGGTCACCGCCGCCACGTTTCTTGCCGCTGCCGAACATGCCGTTAAGGCTGTCCTGCAGTTTGCGGAAGGCCTCGTCCAGATCCGGCGGGCCTTTTTTATCGCCACCACCGCCACCACCACCGCGGCGGCCGCCCCAGGGATCCTGATTGTTCGAGTTGCCACCCGGCTCGTTCCAAGCCATAGCGCTCTCCATCTGATAAAGCAAAGACGCGCCCACGGCGCGCCGTCCAATGCTACAGAATGCCTGCCACTGCTGCCCGACGACCTCGGCGGGCATTTATTGCAAAGTGTGTTGCTCGACAAACACTTGCGGCTCCATGCCTTCGCGGCTGACCAGGCGATTCAACTCGACCCTGGGCAATCGCACACTCAGCAGGCTGCGCCCTTCTTCGTCATGCTCTTCACTCTGCACCGCACCCAAGTCAAAGAATTGCGCGCGCAAGCGGGCAAAACGCTGCTCCAGGCACAGGGTACCGACAAAAAGATCATCCCCCAGCAACTCGGCAATGGCCTGACCAACCAACTCCAGGCCACGGCCATCTCGAGCCGATACCCAGACCCGCTCCGGCTTGCCATCGGCATTGCGCTGGATCTGCGGCTCGACATCTTCAAGCAGGTCGAGTTTGTTATAGACCTCGAGGATCGGCAAGCCTTCGGCACCGATCTCGCCCAATACTGCCAGCACCTGCTCGATCTGCTCCATGCGCTCAGGCTCATGGGCGTCGATCACATGCAGCAGCAGGTCGGAGTTGCTCGACTCTTCGAGCGTAGCCCGAAATGCCTCGACCAGCTTGTGCGGAAGGTGGCGAATGAAGCCAACGGTGTCAGCCAGCACGATAGGCCCAAGGTCGTCGAGCTGGAGCCGGCGCAGGGTCGGGTCGAGGGTGGCGAACAATTGGTCGGCGGCGTACACGTCGGATTCGGTCAGCGCGTTGAACAACGTGGACTTGCCAGCGTTGGTGTAACCCACCAGCGATACCGACGGGATATCCGCGCGGCGACGACCTCGGCGAGCCTGCTCACGTTGGCTGCGGACTTTTTCCAGGCGCGACTTGATCTGCCGCAGGCGCACCCGCAACAGGCGCCGGTCGGTTTCCAGCTGGGTTTCACCCGGGCCGCGCATACCGATACCACCCTTCTGACGCTCGAGGTGGGTCCAGCCGCGCACCAGCCGCGTGCTCATGTGCTCGAGCTGGGCCAGTTCGACCTGCAGCTTGCCTTCATGGGTACGCGCCCGTTGGGCGAAGATGTCGAGAATCAGCCCGGTACGATCAAGCACGCGACACTCGAAGACTCGTTCGAGGTTGCGCTCCTGACTGGGCGTGAGGGTGTGATTGAAAATCACCAGGTCAACCTGTTCGGCTTTGACCAGGTCGCGCAATTCCTCGACCTTGCCGCTGCCAATCAGGTATTTGGCGGTAGGCTGATGCCTTGCCACTGTGACCAGCGAGACGATGTCGGCTCCGGCCGACAATGCCAGTTCCTGAAACTCCTGCGGGTCTTCGCGCGCCTCAGGGTTCTGACCTTCCAAGTGAACGAGCAGCGCCCGCTCACCACCACCGTGGCGCTCAAAGAACAATGCAGGCTCCTATCAGGCGTTGCCTGGTTCGCTGTCGCCGTGTTCGGAATCGGACGGGCTTGGCAGGCGAACCGGACGGGCTGGAACCACGGTCGAAATCGCGTGCTTGTAGACCATCTGGCTGACGGTGTTCTTCAGCAGCACCACGAACTGGTCGAACGATTCGATCGAGCCCTGCAGCTTGATCCCGTTGACCAGATAGATCGAAACCGGGACCTTTTCTTTTCTCAAGGTGTTCAAGTAAGGGTCTTGTAGCGAATGCCCTTTTGACATATGCCGCACTCCTGTAAGGATAAATAGTAGAAAATCAAAAAAATCGATAAGTTAGGCCGCCCCTTCGGAAGAATAGACGGCAATCAGCAGGGACTCAGCTCAATATGGAGATGGCCCCAAGGTATTTCAAGGTGCGGGACAGATTGTCGCAGGCCAGGCTGTCGAGCCAGTGCACGTCGGACCAACCGCGCAACCAGGTGAACTGACGCTTGGCCAGCTGGCGAGTAGCAATGATACCGCGTTCGCGCATCTCATTCTCAGTCAGCTTGCCGTCGAGGTAGTCCCAGACCTGCCGATATCCCACTGCCCGTATAGACGGCAGCCCGGCGTGCAAATCACTTCTGGCTCGCAGCGATCGGACCTCGTCGACGAAGCCCTGTTCCAGCATCTGCGAAAATCGTAACGCAATTCGCTGATGCAGAATGTGACGATCTGTAGGAGCAATCGCCAAACTCGCGACAGTATAGGGCAAATGCCCGCCAGCGCCTGCGTCTGCGCCGCTACTTTCCGCGAATTGACGCTGGCGATGGGCTGTCATGCTCTCGCCACTCACATGATAGACCTCCAACGCACGGATCAGGCGCTGCGGGTCGTTGGGGTGGATGCGTGCGGCCGACTCCGGGTCCACTTCGGCGAGCTGGCGGTGCAACTCGGCCAAACCCAGCGCCTGCGCCCGGGCCTCGAGTTCGGCACGCACCGCAGCGTCAGCCGGCGGCATGTCCGCCAGGCCATCGATCAATGCCTTGTAGTAGAGCATGGTGCCACCGACCAGCAGCGGGACTTTGCCGCGCGCGGTGATTTCGGCCATGGCCTGAAGGGCATCGGTGCGAAACTGCGCAGCCGAGTAGCTCTCGGCAGGGTCGCGAATATCGATAAGACGATGTGGATGGGCAGCCAATACCTCCTTGGAGGGTTTGGCGCTGCCGATGTCCATGCCGCGGTAGACGAGGGCCGAGTCGACGCTGATCAGCTCGCAGGGCAGGACCTTGGTCAGCTCGATGGCAAGGTCGGTCTTGCCGGCCGCCGTCGGGCCCATGAGGAATATTGCTGGGGGCTTGCCGCTCATGTCATCGACCGCGCAGGAAAAGTTTGTCCAGGTCGTCCAGGCCCATCTGGGTCCAGGTCGGTCGGCCATGGTTGCACTGGCCGCTACGCTCGGTGTTTTCCATGTCGCGCAACAGGGCGTTCATTTCAGGAATCGCCAGGCGCCGGTTGGCACGTACGGCGCCGTGACAGGCCATGGTACCGAGCAGTTCGTTGAGGTGCGCCTGAATGCGATCGCTGGTGCCGTACTCCATAAGGTCGGCAAGCACGTCCTGGACCAGGCGGTTGGCCTCGGCCTGCTTGAGCAGGGCAGGAATCTGGCGGATCGCCAGCGTCTCGGGGCCCAGGCGCTGCAACTCAAAGCCCAGGCGCTGGAACCACTGGGCATGCTCCTCGGCGCAATCGGCCTCGCGCTGGCTCAGCGCCAGTGACTCGGGCACCAGCAGCGGCTGGCCACTCAGGCCCTCGCTGGCCATCGCCACCTTGAGCCGTTCATACATGATCCGCTCGTGGGCTGCATGCATGTCGACCAGCACCAGGCCGGCAGCATTCTCGGCGAGAATGTAGATGCCTTTGAGCTGGGCCAGAGCGTACCCCAAGGGCGGGATGTCGCCCTGGCTCTGCGGCAACGTCGCAGGCCCGGCAGCGTCATCGTTCAGCGGCTTGTAGAACTCGCGGTAGACCGCCTGGGCCTCGGCAGCGGGCAACGGCTGTGATGGCCGGGGGGTGTACTGGTACTGGTAACCGGCGCCACTGCCGCCGTTGGAAATCGAATGCTGGGGCACCTGGGGCTGTTCGAGCACCGGCGAGGCCAGGCGCATCTCGCCTTGCGGGCCGAATTCGCCCGCCTGTTGCCCCGTCGGGCGGACGACCTCGGCAGCGGCGGCAGGCGCCGACGCCAGATGGTCTTCCGGGCGCACGTCGGCCAAGGCACGGTGCAGCGTGCCGTAGAGAAAATCGTGAACCGAACGCCCCTCACGGAAACGCACTTCGTGCTTGGTCGGGTGCACGTTGACGTCGACGCCGTTGGGCTCAAGCTCAAGGAACAGCACGAACGTGGGGTGACGGCCATTGAACAGCACATCACGGTAAGCCTGGCGCACCGCATGGGCTACCAGCTTGTCGCGCACCGCACGGCCGTTGACGAAGAAGTACTGAAGGTCTGCCTGGCTGCGCGAGAAAGTCGGCAGGCCGACCCAGCCCCACAGACGCAGGCCGTTACGCTCGACATCGATCGGCAGCGCCTGCTCCATGAAGCCCCCGCCACAAATGGCGCCGACCCGCCGCGCACGGGCCGTTTCATCATGCGCCTCGTGCAGGCTGAGGATGCTCTTGCCGTTGTGCCGCAGGTGGAAGGCCACATCGAAGCGGGCCAGGGCCAGGCGCCGGATGACTTCCTGCAGGTGATCGAATTCGGTCTTTTCGGCCTTGAGAAACTTGCGACGGGCCGGGGTATTGAAGAACAGGTCACGCACTTCCACCGAGGTGCCGACAGGGTGTGCGGCAGGCTGCACACGCGGGGTCATGTCGCGACCTTCGGTCTCGACCTGCCAGGCTTCGCTAGCACTGGCGGTGCGCGACGTCAGGGTCAGGCGCGCCACCGAGCTGATGGAAGCCAGGGCCTCGCCACGAAAGCCCAGGCTCAGCACACCTTCGAGGTCTTCCAGCTCACGGATCTTGCTGGTGGCGTGCCGGGCCAGAGCCAATGGCAGGTCGTCAGCGGAAATACCGCTGCCGTCATCACGTACCCGCAACAACTTGACGCCGCCCTGCTCCACTTCGACATCGATGCGTCGGGCACCGGAATCCAGACTGTTCTCCAGCAACTCCTTGGCCACCGAAGCCGGGCGTTCGACCACCTCACCGGCGGCAATCTGGTTGGCCAGCCGCGGGCTGAGCAGCTGGATGCGCGACCCCCCACTCATTGCTGCGAGGCCAGGGTCGTCGAGGGAATATTGAGGTGCTGACCGACCTTCAGCTCATCGCTCTTGAGGCTGTTGGTGTTGCGCAGGCTAGCCACGCTGACCTGGTAGCGCACGGCAAGCATCGCCAGGGTCTCGCCCGGACGTACCGTGTGCTCACGTGGCCCCTGCGCGATCTTGCCGCTGTCGCGCATCCAGGCGATGTAGGTACCAGGCGGCGGGTTCTGCTGGAAGTACTGGCGCACACCGGTATGGATCGAGCGGGCCAGTGCCTGCTGATGGCTGCGCGTGGCCAGCTTGGCGGCTTCGTTGTTGTTGGAGATGAACCCGGTTTCGACCAGGATCGACGGAATGTCCGGCGACTTCAGCACCATGAAACCTGCTTGCTCGACACGCTGCTTGTGCAGCGAGGTGATGCGCCCCATGTTGCCCAGCACTTTTTGCCCGACGTTGAGGCTGGAACTGAGCGTCGCGGTCATCGACAGGTCGAGCAGCACGCCTGCAAGCATGCGGTCTTTGTCGTCGAGGCTGACGTTACCAGCGCCACCGATCAGGTCGGAGCGGTTTTCCGCATCGGCGAGCCAGCGGGCGGTCTCGGACGTGGCGCCACGGTCCGACAGGGCGAACACCGAGGCGCCAAAAGCGGCCCGCGACGGTGCAGCGTCGGCGTGGATCGAGATGAACAGGTCGGCGCCTTTCTTGCGGGCGATCTCGGTACGTTTGCGCAGCGGAATGAAGTAGTCACCGGTGCGGGTCAGTTCGGCACGGTAGCCCTTCTCGGTATTGATCTGGCGCTGCAGTTCCTTGGCGATCTGCAGCACGATGTCTTTCTCATGCTGGCCACGCGATCCCGAAGCACCCGGGTCCTCACCGCCATGACCGGCGTCGATGGCGACCACGATGTCGCGCTTGCCGCTGGGCACAGGCGGCAGCTTGATCGCCGGCTGGGCCGGGCTTACCGGCACCGCTGGCGTGGTCGCCGGGGTTCGCACAGGCGTTGGCGGTGCAGCAGGCGCCGTGGCGGCGATGGCATCGGCTTCCTGGTCATAGAGGTCGACCACCAGGCGGTTGCCGTATTGAGCATTGGGCGCCAGGGTGAAACTCTTGGGCGTGACCGACTTTTTCAGGTCGACCACCACCCGCAGGTCAGTCGCCGTACGCTGGGCCGAGCGCACGTTGCTGATGGGTGTATTCGAGGTGGACACGTTCAGTGGCGCGGCCAGGGTCGCCCCGTTGATATCGATTACCAGGCGATCCGGTGCGCTGAGGGTGAAGACGCTATGCTGCACGGGGCCAGACAGGTCGAAGACCAGCCGCGTGTTGTCCGGCGCGCGCCACAGGCGCATGCTCTTGACTTGAGTGACGGCCAGAGCGTCAACAGTCACCGCTGTCAGCAGCAGACCAACGACAGCGACCAGTGCGCGTATGCGCATACCTACCCCACTTACTGTTTATAGTGTTTGGCCAGCGCAATGCACCAGGCCTCGCCGCGAGCCCCCTGCGGCGCAAGGATCAGCGAGCGTCCGCCCGCTTGGGGGCTTATGGTAATGGTCAGGTCAGGCTTTGGCAAAACGCCCGCACCCTTTTCTGGCCACTCGAACAGACACAGCGGATCTCCCTCGAAATAGTCGCGAATGCCCATGAACTCCAGTTCCTCCGGATCGACCAGGCGATACAGGTCGAAATGGTAGGCGCGCACCTCACCGATCTCGTAGGGTTCAACCACGGTGAAGGTCGGGCTTTTCACTGCACCAGTATGGCCCAAGCCGCGAATAAGGCCACGGGACAGCGTAGTCTTGCCCGCGCCCAGGTCGCCCTCGAGAAAGATGATGCCGCGACCGCCGGTCACCTCGGCCAGTGATGCACCGAATTTGACCGTGGCCTCTTCATCGGCCAGAAACAGGGTTATGCCAGACACGCAGAATGCTCCTCCAACAACTCACGAATGACCGGCGCCAGATCACTGGCCGCCAGGCCTCTACCTTTCACACCCAACCGCTCGCCGGCACACGCGTGCAACCACACTCCAAGACTCGCGGCCTGCCAGGCGTCCAGCCCTTGAGCCAATAACGCCGCCAGTACACCGGTGAGCACGTCACCCAAGCCTGCCCCTGCCATTGCCGGATGCCCGCGCTGGCACAGCGCCAACTGCCCCGACGGGTCCGCCACCAACGTACCGGCGCCCTTGAGCACGCAGACACTGGCATAGCGGCGCGCCAGCTTGCGAGCAGCGCCCGGCCGGTCGGCCTGTACCGCCTCGGTGGAAATGCCCAGCAGCCGCGCGGCCTCCCCCGGGTGCGGAGTGAGGATACTGCCACTGGGTAATGCCAGGGGCGTGCGCGCCAGCAGGTTGAGTGCATCGGCATCCCACACTTGCGGCCGCTCGGCATTGGCAACAGCCGACAGCAGGCTGCGCCCCCAGGCGGCCTGGCCCAGGCCCGGGCCGACCACCAGCACCGAAGCGCGCTCCAATACCCCCATCAGCTGATTGGCCGAATCGACCCCCAGGCACATGGTTTCGGGCAAGCGGGCAAGGCTTGCGGCCACGTGATCGGGGCGAGTCGCCACGCTGACCAGCCCGGCGCCGCAGCGTAGCGCGGCTTCGGCGCTCAGCAGCACTGCGCCACCGGTACCAAGGTCGCCGCCCACCACCAGCACGTGGCCGAAGTCACCTTTATGGGCGTGCGGATGCCTGGCGGGCAGGCGCGTGACGGTCACGCTGCTTAGCAGGAGCGGGGCATGGCTTGGGTGTTTGGTCTGCGGCATGGGGTCAAAGGCTCCAATGTCTGGCAGAATTATACGCACCTGAGCCCGTATTGCCTTGCCCATCCATGTCCGCTTGCACACTTGACCTCGCCGCCCTGGCCCAATCGATCAAAAATTGGGGCCGAGAACTCGGTTTTGCCCACGTCGGCATCGCCGGTGTGGACCTTGGCGAGCACGAACAGCACCTGCAGCGCTGGCTCGACGCCGGCTACCAGGGCGAAATGGAATACCTGGCCGCCCACGATGGCAAACGCGCCCACCCCGACCAGTTGATCCCTGGCACCGTGAGGGTGGTTTCGCTGCGTATGGACTACTTGCCCGGCGATACACAGATGGCTCAACGCCTGGCCCAGGCGGAAAAAGCCTACGTATCGCGCTATGCCCTTGGCCGCGATTACCACAAGCTGGTGCGCAAACGCGTGCAGCACCTGGCCGATCGCATCCAGGAAGACATCGGTCCGTTCGGTTACCGGGCGTTCGTCGACAGTGCCCCGGTGCTGGAAAAGGCCATTGCCGAACAGGCGGGGCTAGGCTGGATCGGCAAGAACACCCTGCTGCTCAATCGCAAGGCCGGCAGCTATTTCTTCCTGGCCGAACTGTTCGTCGACCTGCCGCTGCCGGTAGACGAGGCGCATGCCAGCGAGCATTGCGGACGCTGCGAGGCGTGCCTGGACATCTGCCCGACCAAGGCCTTTGTCGGGCCCTATGTGCTGGATGCCAGGCGCTGCATTTCTTACCTGACCATCGAGTTGAAGGGCGCCATCCCCGTGGAGTTGCGCTCGATGATGGGCAATCGGGTGTTCGGTTGCGATGACTGCCAGATCGTCTGCCCGTGGAATCGTTTTGCACGTCCAACCCAGGAAAACGACTTCCAGCCCAGGCATGGCCTGGAGAATGCCGAGCTGGCCGAGATGTTCCTGTGGGATGAAAAGACTTTTCTACGCAAGACCGAGGGCGGGCCTTTGCGGCGCGCCGGGTATGAGCGCTGGCTACGCAACCTGGCGGTGGGCCTGGGCAATGCGCCGTCGACGATTCCGGTGCTGGAAGCCTTGAAGGCGCGCCGGGAAGACCCGTCGGAGCTGGTGCGTGAGCATGTGGAGTGGGCGCTGGCGCGGCATGGCATTACATAGCCGGGGCCGCCAAGCAGCCCCTGAGGTTTCACTGCTGGTCGTTGTAGTGAAACTTCGGCATTTCCCAATGGAAGCGGATCGCCAATAGCCGAACCAGGAACCCACCAAACAAGGTCAGCAGCATGGCCTGCTCTGCCGGCACCTTGAAATACACACAGCCCAGGTAAAACCACGCCGCGGCAAAAGACACGCTGGCATACAGTTCACGCCGGAACACCAGTGGGATGTCGTTACAGAAAATATCCCGAAGGATCCCGCCGAACACCCCTGTAATGACCCCACTGATCGACGCCACCAGCATGCCCTGCCCCATCTCCAGCGCAGTCATGCAGCCAATCAGGGTAAAGGCCACCAGCCCCAAGGCATCCAGCACCAGGAACAGTGACCGCAGGCGGCGCATCATCGGTGCGATGAAAATCGTCAGCAGCGCGGCAAAGCTGGTCAGCACCAGGTATTCCGGATGCTTCACCCAAGTCAGTGGGTAGTGCCCGAGCAGCACATCACGCACCGAGCCACCACCCAGGGCAGTCACACAGGCGATCAGTACCACGCCAAACCAGTCCATGCCCCGGCGCCCGGCAGACAGGGCGCCGGTCATGGCTTCGGCGGTGATGGCGATAAGGTAGAGCATCAACAACATGGCGCGGGTCCGTGCGGGAAAGGCGCGCAGTCTAACCAGTTGCCCAAGGCACCAAAAGAGGGCGCGCGCACATTCTATGCGCCCTTTTTCGACTCACACCTTGATGAAGTGCGTGCGGTAGTGGCGCAGTTCGGCAATCGACTCGCGGATATCGTCCAGCGCCAGGTGGGTGCTGCCCTTCTTGAAGCTGTCCCGCACGTCCGGTGCCCAGCGCGCAGCCAGCTCCTTCACGGTGGAGACATCGAGGTTGCGGTAGTGGAAGTAGTTTTCCAGGCTGCGCATATGGCGATAGAGAAAGCGGCGATCCTGGCAGATGCTGTTGCCACAGATCGGCGACTTGCCTTTGGGAACCCATTGTTCCAGGAAGGCGATGGTCTGCGCTTCGGCCTCGGCCATGCCGACCTTGCTTTCGCGTACACGCTGGGTCAGCCCCGAGCCGCCATGGGTGCGGGTATTCCACTCGTCCATGCGCGCCAGCACTTCGTCACTGTGGTGGATGGCGATCACCGGCCCTTCGGCCAGCGTGTTCAGCTCGCTGTCGGTGACGATGGTGGCCATCTCGATGATGACGTCGTTGTCCGGATCCAGGCCGGTCATTTCCAGATCGATCCAGATCAGGTTCTGTGGGTTCTGCATGAAGGGCTCCTCGTATAGGCCGTCATATTAGCCTAGCGGCATAGCCCCGCGCATTCCCGGCGCAAAGGTAACCAGAATGGTCCGCCGCCCGTCGTGCTAAACTGCCTGCCGTTTTCAATGCCCCACCACGGCTCTCTCACGCAACTCGCACGGAACACTAATGGCCAAACGCCAGCTCAATCGCCGCCAAAACTGGCGTATCGAAAAGATCCAGAACGAACGCGCCGCTCGCGCTGCCAAACGCGAGCAGCATGCGCTGCAGGAGCTGGAAGGGGGCGACCTGGGGCCGGAGCAACTGGGCCTGGTGATCGCTCACTTTGGCGTGCAGGTCGAGGTGGAGGCCAAGGACGGCGAGTCTGCAGGCCAGGTATTCCGCTGCCACCTGCGCGCAAACCTGCCGGCGCTGGTCACCGGTGACCGCGTGGTCTGGCGTGCCGGCAACCAGGGCATTGGCGTAATCGTCGCGCAGATGCCGCGCAGCACCGAGCTGTGCCGGCCGAACAACCACGGTCAGCTCAAGCCGGTTGCCGCCAACGTCGACCTCATCGTGATCGTCTTCGCGCCAGCGCCCGAACCGCACCCGAACCTGATCGACCGTTACCTGGTCGCTGCCGAGCACGCGGGTATCCGCCCACTGCTGCTGCTGAACAAGGCCGACCTGATCAACGACGAGAACGGCCCGGCCCTGCATGCCTTGCTCGAGGTGTACCGCGACCTCGGCTACCCGCTGCTGGAGGTTTCCGCCCACCATGGCGACGGCATGCAGCGCCTGCAGCAAATGCTGGACGGCCATATCAGCGTGTTCGTCGGCCAGTCGGGTGTGGGCAAGTCTTCTCTGGTCAACAGCCTGCTGCCGGCTGCCGACACCCGGGTCGGTGACCTGTCCGAATGGTCGGGCCAAGGCACCCACACCACCACCACCGCGCGCCTTTACCACTTCCCCAATGGCGGCGACCTGATCGACTCGCCAGGCATCCGGGAGTTCGGCCTTGGCCATGTCAGCCGCGACGATGTGGAAGATGGCTTCATCGAGTTCCGCGACCTGTTCGGCACCTGCCGCTTTCGCGACTGCAAGCATGATCGCGAGCCAGGCTGCGCGCTGCTCACGGCACTGGAAGACGGCCGTATCAAGCAGCAGCGCATGAACAGCTACCGCTCGATCATTGCCAGCCTGCCGGAAGACAGCTACTGATTCGTAGGAAATATTACCGGGGCGCGTAGGGCTATTCCGGTTTTGCCGTCATCTATTGCCCCGCCTGCAGCTTTCCCTGATGGTCATGACTTCCTATCAGGGAGGGCAACCGCGATGCCGGTTTTAATCACTTACCGCCACGAAGAGCGGCTTGACGCCTTTATCCTCAATGAACGCTTGCTGCTCGAAAGCATTCCCGCGCAGCTGGTCCTGTTCGACTGCCAAGGGCAGACCCGCGAAGATCTGTATGGCAGCTTCTGTCGATACATGAGCGATGCAACCCACTGGATTGGGCTTTTGTCCGAATGGGCCGCCGCAGACTGGTGGACACCCTGGCTGCTGGGGGCTGCAGTCATGAGCAGCCGGCGTGTCAGCTTTTATCAAAGAAACGGCGGCGCTCTGCCTGAGTGCTTTGGCAAATGGCCGGTAATGCGCGAGCGCAGGCACATCGACCTGTTTGTGCGGGCCTATCACGATGAGTGCACGTTCACCCGCGCCATGACGTTGCCGCCGGGGCGCGGAAGCTGCGCCGACAGGGACAATGCTGACTTCTTTCATGCGGATCTGAAGGCCAAGATCCGGCGGGGGTTCTGATGCATAGGGGCCGCTGGGCGGCCCCTGCGTCACTGGTCGTTGGGCTCGTCCATCCTCAAGGTGCCTTCCTCGAAGATGTTCAGCTTCTGGCGCAGTTCACGCGGCTGCATCGGTGCATCCTGCGCAGCAGGTGCCGCCGAAGCATCAGGCGCAGCGCCGGCAGGCGGCGCTGGCTGGCTTGGCTGTGCAGGCGACGTACCCTGCTCACCCTCAATGTTGCGCTGGGCCTTCTTGGTCAGGACGATGATGTCGATACGGCGGTTTACCGGGTTGAACGGGTCTTTGCGGTCGAACAGCGAAGACGACGCATAACCCACCACCCGCGCGACCTGGTCATCCGGATAGCCACCGGCAACCAGCGCACGCCGTGCAGCATTGGCGCGATTGGCCGACAGCTCCCAGTTGCCGAACTCGCCGCTGTCCGAATAAGGCTTGGCATCGGTGTGACCACTGACGCTGATCTTGTTCGGCACCGCCTTGATGGTGTCGGCCATGGCCAGCAGAATGTCCTCGAAATACGGCTGCAGGCGGGCGCTGCCGATGTCGAACATCGGCCGGTTCTCGGCATCCATGATCTGGATGCGCAGGCCGTCCTGAGTGATCTCGAAGAGAATCTGGTCCTTGAACTTCTGCAGCTGGGGGTTTTCCTCGACCTTGTTCTGCAGCTCCTGCAACAGCAGTTCGAGGCGTTCTCGCTCAACCTGTTCAGCCAAAGTCTCGACCTGGTCCTTGTCCAGCTGAATGCTGGTATCGGGCGTAGGCTCGGACTTCTCCTCCGGGTTGATGGTCTTTTCCGGCGCCAGCTGGGGCGAGCCGCCAAGGTCGATCACGTAGGGCGTACCGCTTTCGGAGAAACCGATCGGGTCCTTGAAGTAGCCGGCAATGGCGATCTTCTGCTCGGGCGTTGCGGTGGACAGCAGCCACAGCACCAGAAAGAACGCCATCATCGCCGTGGCGAAGTCAGCGAAAGCGATCTTCCAGGCGCCGCCATGGTGGCCACCACCGTAGCGCTTGACGCGCTTGATGATTATCGGCTGATTGTTTTCCATGGCTCAGCGACCGCGAACTGCTTGTTCCAGCTCGACAAAGCTCGGGCGATGCTTCGGATACAGCACCTTGCGCCCGAATTCAACGGCCAGCGAAGGTGGCATGCCAGAGGCCGAAGCGACCAGCGAAGCCTTGATCGACTCATAGAGGTTGAGCTCTTCCTTGGCATCGTGCTCCAGGCACTTGGCCAGCGGGCCGAAGAAACCATAGGCTGCAAGGATACCGAAGAAGGTACCGACCAGCGCGGCGCCGACGTGCAGGCCGATGGAGGCCTGGTCGCCTTCGCCCAGAGACGCCATGGTCACCACGATACCCAGTACTGCCGCGACGATACCGAAACCGGGCATGCCGTCGGCAATGCCGTTGACCGCATGCGACGGGTGCTCGAGCTCTTCCTTCATGCTCAACAGTTCCATGTCGAACAAGCCTTCGAGCTCGTGGGGGGCCATGTTGCCGGTGGACATGATGCGCAGGTAGTCGCAGATGAAGGCAGTCATGCGTTCATCACCCAGCACCGCTGGGTATTTGGCAAAGATCGGGCTGGCCGCGGCGTCCTCGATATCGCCCTCGATCGCCATCATGCCTTCGCGACGGCTCTTGTTGAGGATTTCGTACACCAGGCCCAGCACTTCCAGGTAGAAAGTATGGGTGAAGCGCGTGCCGAACATCTTCAGCGACTTCTTGATTACATGCATGGTCATGTAACCGGGGTTGGCCTGCATGAAGGCGCCAAAGGCTGCACCGCCGATGATCAGCACTTCGAACGGCTGGATCAGTGCCGCGATCTTGCCGTGGGAGAGCACATATCCGCCGAGCACGCTCGCGAATACGACGATGATGCCGATAATTTTAGCCATAGGTTCAAAGCACTTGCTGTCGTGGTCAGGATGAGGGACGGGAGCTTTAAAACTCTTCTTCTACTTATCGGCAGAACTGCGCCAGACTATAGCCACTCAAAGCGAAAAGCCAGTTCGGACTGATGTCAAAATGCCAATGGAATCCAAGGTGCCCACTCAGAATCCGCGTACGCTAGAGGCCTGGGTAAAGCTGCTCGACGGTATTCGTGTACCGGTGCCGAAGCAGAGTTACGACCGGGTCATGAGCGCTATCAACGATAGCCGCCGTTCGCTTCGCGATATCGCCGAACTGATGCAGGACAGCCCGGCCCTGGTGCTGTCGGTGATGCGCGAGGCCAATCATCCCGCCAACGCCAGCCAGGCAGAACCCGCCGAAAGCCTGGAAATCGCCCTTAACAGGCTGGGCCTGGCGCGCAGCAGGGAATTGCTTACCCGCCTGCCAGCGCTGCCGGACGACGACATACCGCCGGTACTGCGGCAGTTCCTGCTGATCAGCCAGCATGCTTCGCAGCAAGCCAGCGGCCTGTTCGCCAGCCGCCTGGCGCGGCTGTGGCAGGAAATTCACTGGGGTAGCCTGCTGTTCCTCTCGCCCCTATGGCCGATGGCCCTGGCCTACCCCAAGCTGCTGGATGCGTGGGAACTGCGGGTTATCCACAAGGGCGAAGAGGCGCAAGAGGTCGAGCTCGAGTTGTTTGGCGTGCGCATCCTGGCACTGTGCCAAGCCATGGCTGAACACTGGCGCCTGTCGCAATGGGTAACCCAGGGTTACCGCATGCTGCTCGAAGAGCGTGAGCAGTTGGGGCAGATACTGAGCATCGCCCGCGACGAAGACATGCTCAGCCAACAGCACCGCCTGGACGAGGCGCCGGCACTGAGCCGCTGGTTCAACCAGCCGGCCAATACCGTGCTGCTGGCCAACAACCTGGCCCTGGCGGCACAGGTAGGCTGGGACAACCCGCACCTGCTGCGCTGGCAATTGCTCACCGCGCTGTACCTGCAGACCACACTGGAGGACGTGCAACAGCAAGTTCACCAACAGGCCGCCGCCAGTGCCCGCCGGCACGCCAGGCATGCCTTGTTCCACCCTGCCGAGGCCTTGATCTGGCCCTGGGAACAGCGTCGCCCGCATCCGGACATGCTGACGCCACCACCGCCTTCCAGCGAGGCGCTCGGCCATTGGCGCAAGCTGTGCCAGGAGCTGCTGGCACAACCCAGCCCGTTCACCAATACCGTGCATCTGGCCACCCAGGCCCGTGAAGCACTGTTGGCCTGCGGCATGCAGCGCATCATGCTGCTGACCCTGGACAAGGCCAGTGATTACCTGCGCGTGCAGCAAACTGCCGGCTTGCCCAAGGAGGCTGCAGCCATCGCCTTGCCTGTCACACAGAGCAAGCTTTTGCAGAAACTGGTCGGGCAGGCCGCACAGCTGCGCCTGTCACCAGACAACCATGCCCAGTTCGCGGCCCTGCTGCCGGCCCCATTGCGTGCGTTCTTCCGTAGCGAACACCTGTTGCTGCGCTCGCTGGCAGTCAACAACCAGGTACTAATGCTGGCGGTGGCCGACCAAGGCGGCAAACCGCTGGCCGATGTCAGTGTCCAGGCGTTCGGCAAAACCGCGCAATGTATCGAGCGCGCCCTTGCGGTGTTTGCCAACCGCAATGCCTGACCCTTGCGCTACAATCGCCCCTCTTTCCACACTGGAGACCGTGGATGACTGATTTTGCCGGACTACCGCTGGTGATCGAGCCCGCGGACCTGCTTGCGCGCCTGGCTTCCCCCCAGCTGATCCTGGTCGACCTGAGCAGCGCCAACCGCTATGTCAGCGGTCATATCCCGGGCGCCCGCTTCGTCGAAGGCAAACGCACCCAGCTGGGCATGCCGCCCGCGCCGGGGCTTTTGCCGGCCATTGGCGACCTGGAAAAACTGTTCAGCGAACTCGGCCACCGGGATGATGCGGTCTACGTGGTGTACGACGATGAGGGCGGCGGCTGGGCCGGGCGCTTCATCTGGCTGCTCGACGTCATCGGCCACAAGGCCTGCCATTACCTCAATGGCGGCATCCAGGCCTGGCCGGCGGACAAGCTCTCGACGGAGGCACCCGCGCCCGCCACCGTACCGGTACGCCTGCAATTGCACAGCGAACCGACTGCCACTCGCGAATACCTGCAAAGCCGCCTGGGCGCCGATGACCTGGTGATCTGGGATGCCCGCGCCCCGCAAGAATTCTCTGGTGAAAAGGTCCTGGCAGCCAGGGGTGGCCATATACCCGGCGCGGTCAACTTTGAATGGACGGCCGGCATGGACCTCAACGACCATCTGCGCATCCGCAAGGACATCGCCGAAGTCCTCCAGCAACTGGGCATCACCCCCGACAAGGAGGTGATCACCCATTGCCAGTCCCACCGCCGCTCCGGTTTTACCTACCTGGTGGCCAAAGCCCTCGGCTATCCACGCGTCAAGGCCTATGCCGGCTCGTGGAGCGAATGGGGCAACCACCCGGACACGCCTGTAGAAGTTTAAGGAACCTGCATGAAATCCCGTCTGTTCATCATCAGCCAGTACCTGCTGCCGCACCATCTTCTGTCGCGGCTCGCCGGCTGCGTCGCCGAGTGCCGCTCACGCTGGTTCAAGAATGCCTTCACCGCCTGGTTCGCCAAGCGCTACCAGGTGAACATGAACGAGGCACTGGTCGAAGACCTCACCGCCTACGAGCACTTCAATGCCTTCTTCACCCGTGCCCTCAAGCCGGGTGCACGCCCGCTGGATGAAACCCCGGGGGCAATCCTGTGCCCGGCCGATGGCGCTGTGAGCCAGCTGGGCCCGATCGAGCACGGTCGCATCTTCCAGGCCAAGGGCCACAGCTTCAGCGCTCTGGAGCTGCTCGGCGGCGACCCGGCGCTGGCCGCCCCGTTCATGGGTGGTGAATTCGCTACCATCTACCTGTCGCCGAAGGACTACCACCGCGTGCACATGCCGCTGGCCGGTACCCTGCGCGAAATGGTCTATGTGCCGGGTCGCCTGTTCTCGGTTAACCAGACCACCGCAGAAAACGTCCCCGAGCTGTTTGCCCGCAACGAGCGTGTGGTGTGCCTGTTCGACACTGAGCGCGGGCCGATGGCCGTCGTGCTGGTGGGGGCGATGATCGTTGCCTCGATCGAGACCGTGTGGGCCGGCCTGGTCACTCCACCCAAGCGCGAACTTAAAACCTTCCGCTATGACGAAGGCAGCCGTGCGCCGATCCATCTGGAGAAGGGTGCGGAACTGGGCCGCTTCAAGCTGGGCTCTACGGCTATCGTGCTGTTTGGGCCGGAGCAGGTGAAGTGGGCTGAAACCCTGGGTGCCGGTTCGGCAACGCGCATGGGTGAGCTGTTGGCGGTTCCCGCGCAGGCTTGATTCTGGCAAAAAATGAAAAGGCCCTGCATGACTGAAGTCATGCAGGGCCTTTTTGTCAGCGAGGCTTGTGTCAGCCCCGCGCGTCGCGGTCGCGCAGCCCCAGCAGATACAGCACGCCGTCCAGCCCCAGAGTCGAGATGGCCTGCTTGGCCGATTGACGTACCAGTGGCTTGGCGCGGAAGGCGACGCCCAGGCCGGCCAGCGACAGCATCGGCAGGTCGTTGGCACCGTCACCTACGGCAATGGTCTGCTCCAGTTGCAGGCCCTCTTCGCTCGCCAAATGCTGCAGCAGTTCTGCCTTGCGCTGGGCATCGACGATGGGCTCGACGGCCACGCCGGTCACCTTGCCATCGACCACTTCCAGCTCGTTGGCGAACACGTAATCGATGCCCAGGCGTGCCTGCACCTGCTTGGCAAAGTAGGTGAAGCCACCCGAAAGGATTGCAGTCTTGTAGCCCATGCGCTTGAGCTCGGCGAACAGGTTCTCGGCACCTTCGGTGAGGCGCAGCGAAGCACCGATCTGGTCCAGCACACCAACATCCAGGCCTTTGAGCAGCGCCATGCGCTCCTTGAAGCTGGCGCGAAAGTCCAGTTCGCCGCGCATTGCACGTTCGGTAATCGCCGCCACCTGCTCGCCGACACCTGCAGCCTTGGCCAGTTCGTCGATGACTTCGGCTTCGATCAGGGTCGAATCCATGTCAAACACGGCCAGGCGGCGGTTGCGACGGAACAGGTCGTCCTTCTGGAAGGCGATGTCGATGTTCAGCGCTTCGGACAATGCAAAGAAGTCGGCGCGCAGCGCCTGGGCATCGCTTGGCTCACCGCGGACGGAAATTTCCAGGGCAGCCTTGCCTTTCTCGCGCTGCGCGCCCAGGGCAACACGTGCAGACAGGCGCTCGATCCGCTCGATGGTCAGGCCATATTGGCTGATGACCGCGCTGACACTCTGCAGTTGCTCCGGGGTGATCTTGCGGCTGAGGACGGTAGCGATATAGCGAGCCTCGCCCTGACCATCGGCCCAGTGCTGGTAATCGGACTCGGAAATCGGCGTGTAGCGGGCCTGCAGATTCAGCTCATGGGCCTTGGACTGCACGCTTTGCAACAGGCTGGTGGCCACTTCGTTGTCCGGTATATCGACCAGAATGCCGAACGACAGGGTGCCGTGCATGACAGCCAGGCCGATGTCGAGAATGTTCACACCGCCCTGGAGCAGGACGCCGGTGATGGCGGCAGTGAGACCCGGACGGTCCTCACCGGTGATGTTGATCAGAACGATTTCGCGCACAACCTGGCTCCGACTTCGATGAAAAATGCGCATTCTACCGATTTTCCGTGACCATCGGGCGCCAACGATACTTTGCCGACAAAACTCGGGTCGCTATACTGCGCGCACTTTCATGCCATTAAGAGCCGCGCTCTGTGAACCGGCCCACGCCCGTCAAACCAGACAACTTCTTCCTCATGATCTTCCGTGCCCTGCGCCAACGTCGCGTTCCCCTGGCACTGCGCATCGCCAGCACCAACATTTTCTTGGTGGCGCTGGCGCTGGTGATCTATGCCTGCGTGATGGGTCTGCAGTTCAAGCAGGCCATGCACGAGCAGGCCGACGCCCTTGGCCAGAGCCTGACCACCCAGACAGCCACATCGGCGACCGAGCTGCTGGTGTCCAACGACATCCTCAGCCTCAACGTGCTGTTGGGCAACCTGGTGAAGAACCCGCTGGTGGCCCATGCGGCTATATATAGCGTGGATAGCCGCATCCTGGCCGAGGCCGGGCAGCGCCCACGCAACAGCCTGCTGGGTGAGGCCGAAGGCCTGTACCAGACCAAGATCACCTTCCAGGACGTGACCGCCGGGCAACTGCGCATCAGCCTGGACATGAGCCAGTTCCAGCAGCCGATGCTGATCAGCCTGCAGAGCATGGGCATCCTGGCCGCGATCCTGCTGGCCCTGGCGCTGAGCCTGAGCCTGCGCCAAGGCCGCCACATCACCCTGCCGCTGCTGCAACTGCGCGTATGGTTGCGCGACCCGCACCCCTACACCCCGGCAATCGATCGTCAGGATGAGATCGGCGATATTGCCCGCCAGCTGCATGCCCGCCTGGCCCCGCCGCCACCTCCGGAGCCTGAGCCGGAGGAGTACGAAGACGAAGACGACTTCGACGACCTGCACGATACCCCTGCGCCGGTCAAAGCCGCGCCACGGGCCAAGGTTGCCGCCCAGGTAGACGACGAAGACGACGATGAAGCCTTTGCCGGCCTGCTGGACCACGAAGAAAGCGCGCCGAAGGCCGCCGTAGTCGACTCCGACGAGCCGCAGAGCACTGCGGTGCTGGCCGTTCAGCTAGGCTCGCAGGAGCAACTGCGCCGGCTGCCACGCACCCGCCTGACCGAGCTGCTGGAACGCTACCGCGACTGCCTGGAGCAGGCCGCGTCGCTGTACGATGGCGAGACCCACACGCTCAACGACGGCAGCACTCTGGTGCTGTTCCACAGCCGCGACTGCGGCGAGGATTACCTGACCAACGCAATCTGCTGCGGCGAGCTGCTGCGCGCCCTCGGCCACGCCCTGCAGATCGAGGTAGCCGACAGCGGCATCACCTTGCAACTGCAACTGGGCCTGGCCTTGGGCGATGACCTGCATGGGCTGGAACAGGTAGACCTGCTGATGACCGAAAAAGCCCAGGACGCCCTGGCTCTTTCCCAGCACAGCCGCAACCTACTGCTGGTGGAGCGACAGATCAGTGATGACTCGCTGATTCGCCAGCGTGCGCGGATTCGGCCGATTGCCAGCCCTGAAGGCGCCTGCTGTGTCGAGCGCTTGATGGAGCCTTACCCCTCGATGCTGGAGCGACAGTTGGCGCGGATGCACGAGCGCAGGGCCTGATATCGAGCCCCCTGCTCTGACACCCACAAAAAAGCCCGCACATGTGCGGGCTTTTCTGTATCGGGGGGCAAACATCAGAACCGATAAACTTCCATATCGGTCCGGATAGGGGAAGCCATGGGGATCTTCGACTTCTCCGGTGTTTTCTTGACCTGAACCGGTGCTGCAGGCTTCTTGCGCGACTCTTCGGCAATCGCTGGCTGGTTGGCCAAGGGTTTGACTGCAGCGCTCAACTGCTCTGCCAGCTTCTGCAACAACTGCCCCTGAGCCTGCACCTGCGACGACTCGCTGCCTTCGTGCGGCTGCTCGAGATGAACGATACGGTTGTCGCGCACATTGCCGCGACGGTCCAGCAAACGCCATTGCGCGTCGAGGATGGCCGGCTGGTTCTTGCCCGAGTCCAGACGGGTGATCGACAGCAATACCTGTACGTCAGGCGAGAAGCCACTGCTGGCCGGCGCCAGAACCACCCGTTGGCTGTCCAGGCGCCAGGCCAGCTGACGCACCAACAGTTGATCGATGTCTGCCGACAGGCTACCGGCCCAACGACCGTCCGTCGCCGAACTCAGGCTGCCATCAGCCTGGCGCTGCAAAAAGGTTTCACGCTGCAGGTAATCGGCAACCGATACCGGGCCGAGCACCACGGCCATGCCCGCACTCTGCGAGGGCTGGCCAGGATCACCGCTGTCGAGCTGATACAGGGCAACCGGCTGATGCATGCTGCATCCGCTCAGCCCCAGCAGGCCCGTCATCAATAGCGCAAATGGAAGGCGCAGAAATTTCATTCATCCCATCCAGGCGGTCGCCACCAGGCTAACCGCATTGATACTGATATAGATTCAATCGGGCACACGGCCACGCCGGCACCACAAGGGCACTATCATCCGCGAAATGTCGGTCCGACTCCAGCATTTCTGCCTGGAACGGCGCTGAAATTGCCGCCCCAGACATTTCTACCGGTTACGCCGGAACTTCCACCTGCAAACCGTCAACGCGCTGGAACCCGCGCGGCAGCTTGCTACCCCGCCGTCCACGCTCGCCCTTGTAATGCTCAAGGTCGTCCGGCTTCAAAGACAGGGTACGCTTGCCAGCTTGCAATACAAGGGTCGCGCCCTCGGGGATCACCGCCAGATCTGTAACATATTCTTCACGGCTGGCGACCCGATCACCGGGCACACCGATGATCTTGTTGCCCTTGCCTTTGCCCAGTTGTGGCAGGTCAGCGACCTTGAACACCAGCAAGCGGCCTTCGGTGGTCACTGCCGCCAGCCAGTCCTGCTCACGGTTGGCCACCGGGCGGGGGCCGATGACCTTGGCACCGTTAGGCAGGCTGAGCAGCCCCTTGCCGGCCTTGTTCTTGGCCTGCAGGTCCTCGCCTTTGACCACAAAGCCGTAACCGGCATCCGATGCCACCACGTACAGCGCATCATCGTCCGGCAACAGCACGCACTCGAAGGTAGCCCCCGGCGGCGGCGTCAGCCGACCGGTCAGCGGCTCGCCCTGGCCACGCGCCGATGGCAAGGTATGCGCCGCCACAGAGTAGCTGCGCCCGGTGGAGTCGATGAGCACGGCAAACTGGTTGGAACGCCCCGCCGCTGCAGCCTTGAAGCCATCCCCGGCCTTGTACGACAGGCCGGTTGCATCGATATCGTGGCCTTTGGCGCAACGCACCCAGCCTTTTTCCGACAGCACGACGGTGACAGGCTCCGTCGGCATCAGCTCGTTTTCCGACAGCGCCTTGGCTTCGGCGCGCGCGACGATCGGCGACCGGCGGTCGTCGCCGTAAGTTTCCGCATCCTTGATCAGTTCGCTGCGCACCAGCTTGCGTAGCTTGGCATCGCTGCCGAGCAGGGCCAGCAGCTTGGCCTGTTCCTTGAGCAGTTCGTCCTGCTCACCGCGGATTTTCATCTCCTCCAGACGGGCCAGCTGGCGCAGGCGCGTCTCGAGGATGTAGTCGGCCTGGATTTCGGTGAGGTCGAAACGAGCGATCAATGCCTGCTTGGGATGCTCCTCGGTACGGATGATGTGGATGACTTCATCGAGGTTGAGGAATGCAGTGAGCAAGCCTTCCAACAGGTGCAGGCGCCTCTCGACCTTCTCCAGGCGATGCTGCAGGCGGCGACGAACGGTACCGATACGGTACTGCAGCCACTCCAGGAGCAAGGCACGCAGGTTCTTGAGCTGCGGCCGGCCATCCAGGCCGATGATGTTGACGTTGACCCGATAGCTGCTTTCCAGCTCGGTAGTGGCGAACAGGTGCTGCATCAGTTCATCGGCATCCACCCGATTGGAGCGTGGGATGATCACGATACGGCAGGGGTTTTCATGGTCCGACTCGTCACGCAGGTCAGCGACCATCGGCAGCTTCTTCGCCTGCATCTGCGCGGCGATCTGCTCCAGCACCTTGGCCCCGGAGACCTGGTGCGGCAACGCAGTGACGACAATGTCGCCGTCCTCGACCCGGTATACGGCGCGCATACGGATCGAACCGCGGCCGCTTTCGTAGATCTTGAGGATCTCGGCACGCGGCGTGATGATTTCGGCTTCGGTCGGGTAGTCCGGCCCCTGGATGTGTTCACACAGTTGCTCAAGGGTGGCCTTGGGCTCGTCGAGCAGGCGTACACAGGCACTGGCCACTTCGCGCAGGTTATGTGGCGGCACGTCGGTGGCCATGCCGACGGCAATACCGGTGGTGCCGTTTAGCAGGATGTTCGGCAGCCGTGCCGGCAATACTGCAGGCTCCTGCAGGGTACCGTCGAAGTTGGGCACCCAGTCCACGGTACCCTGGCCCAGCTCACCGAGCAGCACCTCGGAGTAGCGCGACAGGCGCGCTTCGGTGTAACGCATCGCCGCGAACGACTTCGGATCGTCCGGCGCACCCCAGTTACCCTGGCCATCGACCAGCGTGTAGCGGTAGCTGAACGGCTGCGCCATCAGCACCATGGCTTCGTAGCAGGCCGAATCGCCGTGGGGGTGGAATTTACCGAGCACGTCGCCGACGGTACGCGCCGACTTCTTGTGCTTGGCATCGGCATCGAGCCCCAACTCGCTCATGGCATAGACGATGCGTCGTTGCACAGGCTTGAGGCCGTCGCCGATGTGCGGCAAGGCCCGATCCATGATCACGTACATGGAATAGTTGAGGTAGGCCTGTTCGGTGAAGTCAGCCAGCGAACGGCGTTCGACGCCGTCGAGGCTGAGTTCCAGTGAGTCGCTCATGCGGGCCTCGTCATTTCAGGTTCTGGCGCAGCAGCATGGTGCCGCCGCGCTGGGTAAATTCAAGTTGTTTCAGAGCGCTCATGCCGAGCAGCACCGTCTGCCCATCCAGCCCCGGCACCACCAGGGCGCGCACGCCCTGCAGGCGGATGTCCCCCAGTTGCAGGCTGTCCAGTCGCGTGCGGTAACCTTCGGTGCGACCGTTGGCGGTGCTGAGGATGACCGGGCTGCCACGTTGCAGGCTCAGGTCACGGGCCAGCGCCTCGGGGATCGCCACGTCGGTGGCTCCGGTATCGAGCATGAAATGCACAGCCTTGCCGTTGATCGCGCCATCTGCCACGAAATGGCCCTGGCCATTGCCCAGCAGGCGCACTTCGATGAAGCCTTCGCCGTGCTCGGACTGCACCTGGGTATTGGGGTTGCGCTCGCGCGCCTCCCACTCACCGAAAAAGCGCGTAGCCAGGAACATCGCCGCCGCCCAGGCGACGATCATCAGTACCCTGCCCGCACGCTTGCCCGGTGGCTGGCTCATGGTGTGGTGCTCCAACCGCCCTGCGGCGCGGCGAAGCGCCAGACGACCGGCCGGCTTTCACCATCGGCGCGGTCAGCGTTGTTGTTGTCAAGACCGATCCATGCGCCCTTGGTATCGATGACCAGCGCTTCGGCCAGGCCGAACGGCTGATCATAGCGTCGCTCGGGTACCAGAGCATCGGCTGCGAACGACCAGCAGCGCTCGACCTCACCGCTGTCGGCATGGCGTCGGCACACACGGTATGCATTACGTTCGAGGGTGAACAGCTTGCCCTCGAACCAGGCCAGGTCGGCGAAATCACGCGAAAGCGCACGGGCATTGGGCATTTGAGGCGGTTGCATCTCGACCCCGGCTTCACTGAGCAATACGCAAGTGCGTCCGCACGTCCATACCGACTGCTGGCGCTCTATCTTTACCAAGCCGCGGCGCTCACGCTCGGCCGCAAGCCACAGGCGGTCACCGGCAGGGTTGATCGCCAGGCCTTCGAACAGGGCATTGAAGTTCAGCAGCATGCCAGTGGCCCGGGCCTGGCGCATCATCGCCGGGTCAACCCTGAGCCAGGCAGGCGCGCCTACGACCGGCAGTTGCAGCACGGCCACATGCGCTTCGCTGACCAGGTAGATATTACCGGCCTGATCGCAAGTGATACCTTCGTAATCAAACTGGCCACCACGAATGTACGACACCGCCCAGTTGCGCGACTTCAGCCCCCAGGGCAACCCGCTCTCCGGCACCGGGGGCGGGGAAAAGGTCAAAGGCTGGGCGCGCCACACCTCATTGTGCTGGTCGAAGCGGTAGATACGGTCATCATCACGGTCTGAAACACCCCACAGCGCACCTCGGCAAAAAGCCAGCCCGGACAGATTGCCGCCGCGCATGCCGTCAATCGGATGCTCGGATGCCAGCTTCAGCTCCGGCCAGTCGGCTGCCAGGCTCGGCAGAGTAACCAGCGTCAATAAAACCGCGACAAACAGACGAATCAAACCAGAACCTCGGCCAGATTGCCTTTGGTCTCCAGCCAGTTCTTGCGATCGCCCGCGCGTTTCTTGGCCAGCAGCATATCCATGATTTCGGTAGTACCCTGCAGGTCATCCAGTGTCAGCTGGACCAGGCGCCGGGTGTTCGGGTCCATGGTGGTTTCGCGCAATTGCGGCGGGTTCATCTCGCCCAGCCCCTTGAAGCGGGTGACCTGTGGCTTGCCACGCTTTTTCTCGGCCACCAGGCGGTCGAGAATGCCGTCGCGTTCAGCCTCGTCGAGGGCGTAGTAGATTTCCTTGCCAAGGTCGATACGGTACAGCGGCGGCATGGCGACATAGACGTGGCCTGCTTCGACCAACGGACGGAAGTGCTGGACGAACAGCGCGCACAGCAGGGTCGCGATGTGCAGGCCGTCGGAGTCGGCGTCGGCGAGGATGCAGATCTTGCCGTAGCGCAATTGCGACAGGTCGGCAGCGCCCGGGTCGACACCGATGGCCACGGCGATGTTGTGCACTTCCTGGCTGGCCAGTACCTCGCCACCGTCCACTTCCCAGGTATTGAGGATTTTGCCGCGCAGCGGCAGGATCGCCTGGAATTCCTTGTCACGAGCCTGCTTGGCAGAGCCACCGGCCGAATCACCCTCGACCAGGAACAGCTCGGCCCGCATTGGGTCCTGGCCTGCGCAGTCGGCCAGCTTGCCCGGCAGCGCAGGGCCCTGAGTGACGCGCTTGCGCTCGACTTTCTTGCTGGCCTTGAGGCGGCGGCCGGCGTTGCTGATGGCCAGATCCGCCAGTTGCATGCCCAGCTCGGGGTGTGCATTGAGCCACAGGCTGAAGGCATCCTTGACCACGCCCGAAACGAATGCCGCAGCCTCGCGGGACGACAGGCGCTCTTTGGTCTGCCCAGAGAACTGTGGCTCCTGCATTTTCATCGAGAGCACGAAAGTGATGCGTTCCCAGACGTCTTCGGGCGCCAGCTTGACCCCACGCGGCAGCAGGTTGCGGAACTCGCAGAACTCGCGCATGGCATCGAGCAGCCCCTGACGCAGGCCATTGACGTGGGTACCGCCCTGGGCGGTGGGGATCAGGTTGACGTAGCTTTCCTGAACACTGTCACCACCTTCTGGCAGCCACAGCAAGGCCCAGTCCACGGCTTCCTTGTTACCGGCCAGGCTGCCGCAGAAGGGCTCGTCCGGCAGGCGCTGGAACTCGCTGACCGAGTCGACCAGGTAGGAACGCAGGCCATCCTCGTAGTGCCATTCGACCTTCTCGCCGCTGGCCTTATCCTCGAAGCTGACCAACAGGCCCGGGCACAATACGGCCTTGGCCTTGAGCACGTGCTTGAGGCGGCTGATGGAAAACTTGGGTGAATCGAAATACTTCGGGTCGGGGCTGAAGTACACACTCGTACCGGTGTTGCGCTTGCCGACCGTACCGACCACTTCCAGCTCGCTGGCCTTGAAGCCATCGGCGAAGGTCATCTGGTATTCATTGCCGTCCCGCTTGACGCGCACGCGCACCTGGGTCGACAGGGCGTTGACCACCGAGATGCCGACGCCGTGCAGGCCCCCGGAGAACTGGTAGTTCTTGTTGGAGAACTTGCCGCCGGCGTGCAGCTTGGTGAGGATCAGCTCGACCCCCGATACACCCTCTTCCGGATGGATATCCACCGGCATGCCGCGGCCATCGTCGCTGACCTCCAGCGAGTGGTCGGCATGCAGGATGACCTGCACCGAACGGGCGTGGCCAGCCAGGGCTTCGTCGACACTGTTGTCGATGACTTCCTGGGCCAGGTGGTTCGGCCGGCTGGTATCGGTGTACATGCCCGGCCGTTTACGGACCGGGTCAAGGCCCGAGAGGACTTCGATGGCGTCTGCGTTATAGGCGCTAGCGCTGGGATTGGCCATGGGTTCTCGTCGTCAGTCTGGTGAATGCGAAAAAATCAAAATACAGAAAAATCGAGCGCCGCATACTGCCCCCGGGCAACGCCGGCGAAGGCAAGCAGGGCTGGTATCTGTTCGGCAAAACCCTGGTAGCCATGGTCGCCACCGGCCTGGATACGCAACGCGCACGCCCGGTAATAACGCTCGGCGTGTCGATAGTCCAGGGTTTCATCGGCGGTCTGCAACCACACTTGATAGCGCCTGGCGTCCGCTGGGGCCGGCACTTCCAGTTCAGCGAGGGCCTGGACATGATCGTGGGTCAGTTCCCAGGTTTCGCCGCTGTAGTGGTTGCGCTGGGTGCCCAGGTAGCCGTCGAACAGTTTGTGCGGGGTGACCGCCGGGTTGATCAGCAGGGCGTTGAGGCCATGGCGCTCGGCCAGATGGGTGGCATAGTAGCCGCCGAGCGAACTGCCGACCAGCAGGGGCGCCCCCAGTTCGGCGATGGCGGCTTCGAGCTGTGCAATGGCCTGGCGCGGGTGATGGTGCAAGGCGGGTACGCGCAACTGGCCTGACAGGCCTAGCTGCTGCATCACAGCCTGGAGCTGACGCGCCTTGGTGGAGAGCGGTGAGCTGTTCAAGCCATGGATATAGAGGATGGAACCCGACATGCTGCCCCCGGAATCTTTGGCTTCGCGCCCGATGGTGGAGGCGCAGGGATGCGCAGTGTAGCGTGTTCGCCGTGTTTTGGCGCTGCGGCGGGTTTTTCGCAACAATTTTTGGGCTGCACGGCGGCCCCTGGTTTCAATAGCCCGGGCTATCAAAATCGAGCTTCACCTCAAAGTCCGTGGCCCGCTGCACCCCGGTCTCCAGCCGCCCGTCGGCATGCAGGCGCAACCACCGGTAACCCGGCTGCTCCTCGCTCACCTTGAAGTCTTCGCTACGAGCGGCGAACTGTATGCAGGTCGATGGCGTGGCCAGCAGGCGCAAACCGCCACGCAGCTCATCCCACTCCTGATGAATATGCCCCCAAAGCAGCGCCTTCACCTGTGGATAACCCTCAAGCCGGCGCAACAATTCGTCAGCATTGCGCAAACCGATCGGTGCGATCCAGGCGCAGCCGATATCCACAGGTTGATGGTGACAGCAGACCAGGCAATGGCGCCCACCTGCCGACAAGAGCGCATCATCGAGCAGCGACAGCTGTGACGGTTCAAGCAGCCCATGGGTCGCACCCTGCACCGCCGAATTGAGCATGATGATACGCCAGGCGCCGATATCGGTTACCGCCTGCACCAGCTCCGGCGCCACCTCGGCCATGACCCTGGCTTCATCATGATTACCCGGCAACCAGCGCGCCGGTACGGCGAAGTCACCCGTCAGATCACGGAACGCCTGATACGAGGCAGCACTGCCATCCTGCGAAAGATCACCGGTGCACAGCAGCAAATCGACACACGGCTGTTCGCGGCGCACCTGGGCGATCACATGGCGCAGGCTATCGCGCGTGCGCAGCCCCAGCAGCGTGCCCGCAGGGTCGGCGAACAGGTGAGCGTCAGTCAATTGCACCACGCATACGGGTGCCTGAGAGGGGTCTGGGTGCGGCACCGGCCGTCTCCTCGGGGAATTCAGCACGAATTATGGCGGGGGATTGGTTGCGAGCAAATAGTCGAAACCGACCGGCATCACATTTCAGCGCACACTTGCCAGCTCGTGACCACAGGCCAGGCAGTGGCTCAGCCATTCCCCGAGAAACAGATTGAGCTGGGCCTTTTCATCCGGCTGGTGCATGGACTGGTTGGGATACGGGTAGATGCTGCGCAGGCGCCGGGTATGCTCGGCGCTGACCACTTCGGCCATGCGCGCATCGTGGTACACCTGCACCTCCAGGTGGGGCACCGGCAGCCAAGGCAGGCTGTGCTCCTGGCGCACCCGCAGGGTGGTGGTGTAGGGGCAGGCCAGCACCACATCGAGCACCAGCACGCCGAGCATCTGGTCGCCCTGGGTCATGCCGATGCGGCGCGAACTCTGCGTGGTACGCATGTCGGGAAGCAGGCGCATGAGCCGGGCGTAGTTGGCCTCACAGGCTGCCTGCAGCCCGGCCAGATCGACCCGATAACGCTCACGCAGCAGGTTCACTTCCACATACCTCGTACTTCATCTCTGTTGAGCGCCAGCCATTGCAGGCCAATGATCGTCGCCGCATTGCAGATGCGCCCGTCGCGCACGGCCTGCAAGGCATCTTCGAACGACCAGACCCGCACGCGGATATCTTCGCCCTCTTCTTCCAGGCCATGCAGCCCCCCGGCGCCTTCGCTGCTGCAGCGGCCAAGGAACAGGTGCACGTATTCATCACTGCCGCCGGGCGATGGGAAATAACGGGTCATCGGCCACAGGGCGCTGAAGGTCAGACCGGCTTCTTCTTCGGCTTCACGATGCGCGACCTCTTCAGGCTGTTCGTCCTTGTCGATCAGGCCGGCGACCATCTCGATCAGCCAGGGATTGTCGACTTTATCCAGCGCGCCGACGCGAAACTGCTCGATCAACACCACTTCATCACGCAGTGGATCGTAAGGCAGCACGCAAACGGCATCATGGCGCACGAACAGTTCGCGGCTGATCTCGCGGCCCATGCCCCCGGCAAACAGCTCATGGCGCAGGCGAAGCTTGTCGAGCTTGTAGAAGCCCTGGAAGCAATTGGCCCGTTCGATGATGTCGAAGCCCTTGGGCACTGAATTCAACGCGTCTGACATGGAAATCCTCATTACCTCAAATACTGCTTCGCGCCATCCTACTCTGCACGCCTGCCTGTTTCACCCCTTTCCGGTAACCGTTCGCGCAGTCGGGACAGCGGCTCTTCTCTCTGTTAGCTTAGTGGCGAACTGAAGGCCGCGCAGGCGGTCAAAGGCCGACTTTTCCCTGTATTGCAAGGATCATCATGACACTTGTCAAACTGACTGCCGTGGCTGTGCTGGCCTTGGCCCTCGGTGCCTGCCAGAGCCTGTTCGCGCCGAATTACCGTGCCCCACTGGAGGTAAAGCGCGACGCCTGGGAGCACGTAAAGCCAGGTTGCAGCGAGAGTGACTGCCCACTGGTGAACATTGACACCATTCACTTCCCGGACCTGCCCAAGCTCGACGGCATCGTCGAAAAACGCCTGCTGCAACTGACCGAAGACAACCAGCATGGCACCGCACCAAGCACTTTGCAGGCGTATGAGCAGCAATACCTGGCCACCGCCGACAAACGCAACAGCAGCTACCTGCAAGCCAAGGTACGTG
The DNA here is from genome assembly GCF_003936645.1 of Pseudomonas sp. p106. NCBI lineage: Bacteria > Pseudomonadati > Pseudomonadota > Gammaproteobacteria > Pseudomonadales > Pseudomonadaceae > Pseudomonas > Pseudomonas sp. p106. The sequence goes on along the minus strand of NZ_RHQR01000016.1, from coordinate 56,022 downwards.
AACAGCATGACGGGCTGGTGATCATCGAGCTGTCCAGCTACCTCGACAGCGGCGGCGCCCATGGCATGCCAGGCCGGGGCTTCATCAACTATTCGCGCAAGCTGGACAAGGTGCTGACCCTGCAAGACATGCTGGTGCCGGGCCAGGAAGATACCTTCTGGAAAACGGTAGAAGAATCGCACCGCGCCTGGTTGATCAGCGTGGGCATGGACAAGGATGCCGAGTTCGTCAAAACCTGGCCATTCAAGAAGTCGCCGCACATCGCCCTGACGTACGGCGCAGTGGTGGTCAAATATGAGGTCTATACCATCGCGCCCTACTCCATGGGCCACGTGGAGTTGAAAATCCCCTACCCACGCCTGAACGGCGTGCTCAAGCCCGAACTGTTCCCCGGCCGCGGCTGAGACTCAGTAGCGCATGCAGCCCACCCGCCAGCAACAATGCCGGCAGGGTAGCGCCGAACTCTGGCGCTTGCGCAGCGATGCTGTGATAGGCCACCACACCCACCGCCCAGGCCAGCAGCGCCTGCCAGTGCAAACCATCAATTTGTGCTGGAAGGCGGCGGCGGCGGATCACGAAGTGGTCCGTCAGCACCACACCGAACAGCGGCGCGAACACCGAGCCGATCAGCAGCAGGAAGTTTTCGTACTGGGCAAGCGGCGCCAGCAGGGCAATCAGGGTGCATAGCACACCGATGCCCAACGCCAGGTACTCGACCTTCAGGCGTACCAGCAGACTGGTCGATACCGCAGCCGAGTGGATATCGGCAAAGGCCTTCTCCGACTCGTCCAGCAAAATCAGCAGCAACGGAATACCCAGCCCGGCACCGGCCAGGGCCAGCAGCAGCGCATTGGCCTCACCGCTCGGCGCAAAGGCCAGGGTGTAGGCCACGCCAAGGCTCATCAACCAGGTATTGCCAATGAAGTAACCGAGCACGGTCCCGCCGAACACTCGCTTGGCGCTGCGGGCAAAACGTGAGTAGTCGGCGATCAATGGCAACCAGGACAGCGGCATGGCGATGACGATGTCGAAGCCCACAGCCAGCGACATCGACCCATCTGCGCTGCGCCGCCACAGCTCGCCCAGGTCAGCCTTGGCGAACAGGTTCCAGGTCAGCCACAGGCAAGCGCCCAACAACAGCCAGATCCCCCATTTGCGCAGCACCTTGCGCACGAATGCCAGCGGCCCGCTGACCGCGAGCAGCGTAGCCAGGCCACCGAAGCAGAGGGTCCAGAACATCGGGCTGTTCCATAGACTGCCTTCACCGAAGGTGCGCGCGCCGAGCAGGCTGGCGGCGTCACGCATGACAATGATCTCGAACGCGCCCCAACCGACCAGTTGCAGCAGGTTGAGCAGCGCTGGCAGGCGCACGCCTTGGCTGCCCAGGCTCAGGCGCAGGGTGGCCATGGCGCAAAGGCCCGTATCGCTGCCAATCACGCCTGCCGCCCCAAGCAGCAGCACGCCCACGCCGGTGCCCAGGGCGATGGCCAGCACCGCGCCGGCCAGGCCCAGGCCTGGAGCGAGCATCGCGCCAACCTGCAGGACCATCAGGCCGATACCGAGGGAAAACCAGAGCGAGAACAGGTCGCGACCACCGAACGGGCGTTGGCTGGTGGGGACAGGGTGGTCGGGGGAAAAATGGCTGGGAGTTGTCATTGTTGTTACTCGACAAAAGAAAACAAATCGACACGGTCGTTGCAGGAGCGGCGCACCGGCAAGGCCGCTCCTGCAACAGATCAGCGCTGCGGCTTACACCTTGTGGTACAGCTGGCTGCCTTCCTGGCGGAACCGTTCGGCCTGCTCGCGCATCCCCTCCTGAACCGATACATCCACCGCATCGATGCGCAGGTTGGCGGCGTATTCCCGTACTTCCTGGGTGATTTTCATCGAGCAGAACTTCGGCCCGCACATCGAGCAGAAGTGCGCGACCTTGGCCGATTCCTTCGGCAGGGTTTCATCGTGGAAGGCACGTGCGGTGTCAGGGTCCAGGCCCAGGTTGAACTGGTCCTCCCAGCGGAACTCGAAACGCGCCTTGGACAGGGCATTGTCACGGATCTGCGCGCCCGGATGGCCCTTGGCAAGGTCGGCTGCATGCGCGGCGATCTTGTAAGTGATGATGCCGGTCTTGACGTCATCCTTGTTCGGCAGGCCCAGGTGCTCCTTGGGGGTGACGTAGCACAGCATGGCGCAGCCGAACCAGCCGATCATGGCCGCACCGATGCCCGAGGTGATGTGGTCGTAACCAGGCGCAATGTCGGTGGTCAAAGGGCCGAGGGTGTAGAACGGCGCTTCGTCGCAGCACTCCAGCTGCTTGTCCATGTTCTCCTTGATCAGCTGCATCGGCACATGGCCAGGGCCTTCGATCATGCACTGCACGTCGTGCTTCCAGGCGATCTTGGTCAGCTCACCAAGGGTTTCCAGCTCACCGAACTGCGCAGCGTCGTTGGCATCGGCAATCGAGCCTGGGCGTAGCCCGTCACCGAGCGAGAAGCTCACGTCGTAAGCCTTCATGATTTCGCAGATCTCATCGAAATGCGTGTACAGGAAATTCTCCTGGTGATGCGCCAGGCACCACTTGGCCATGATCGACCCCCCGCGGCTGACGATACCGGTGACCCGCTTGGCGGTCAGTGGCACGTAGCGCAGCAGCACGCCAGCATGGATGGTGAAGTAGTCCACGCCCTGCTCGGCCTGCTCGATCAGCGTGTCACGGAACAGCTCCCAGGTCAGGTCCTCGGCAACCCCGCCGACCTTCTCCAGGGCCTGGTAGATCGGTACGGTACCGATGGGTACCGGCGAGTTGCGGATGATCCACTCGCGGGTTTCATGGATGTGCTTGCCGGTCGACAGGTCCATGACCGTGTCCGAGCCCCAGCGAATACCCCAGGTCAGCTTGGCCACTTCCTCCTCGATCGAGGAACCCAGGGCGCTGTTGCCGATGTTGCCGTTGATCTTCACCAGGAAGTTGCGGCCGATGATCATCGGCTCCAGTTCCGTGTGGTTGATGTTGGCCGGGATGATCGCGCGGCCGCGGGCGATTTCCTCGCGCACGAATTCGGCGGTGATCTCTTTGGGGATGTTGGCGCCGAAGCTGTGGCCGGCGTGCTGCTGCTTGAGCAAGCCAGCAGCGCGGGCCTCCTGCAGCTTCATGTTCTCGCGGATGGCGACGTATTCCATCTCGGCGGTGATGATGCCCTGGCGGGCGTAGTGCATCTGCGAGACGTTGGCGCCAGCCTTGGCGCGGCGCGGGTTGCGCACATGGTTGAAGCGCAGCTTGGCCAGTTCGGCGTCGTTCAGCCGCTGCTGGCCGAAGTTCGAGCTCAGCCCACCCAGGCGCTCGGTATCGCCACGGGCGTCGATCCAGGCCGAACGCACATCGGCCAGGCCTTTGCGCACATCGATGATGACGTCGGGATCGGTGTAGGGGCCGGAAGTGTCATAGACCATCACCGGCGCGTTGGCTTCGCCGCCAAAGTCGGTGGGGGTGTCGTGCAGGCTGATTTCGCGCATCGGCACGCGTATGTCCGGGCGCGAGCCCTCGACATAGACCTTGCGCGAACGCGGGAAGGGTTGCACGGACTGCTGATCGACTTGCGCCGACTCGCTGAGGTTGATCGTTTTTTCTTGTTTGCTCATCACAGGCTCCAGACAGCTTCCTAGCGGTGGAATGTCGGGGAGAACCTGAAAGACGCGGACGCACCCCTTGGCGGGCATGCAGTGCCGGATACATGGAGTGCCTTGAGCTGCTTGCAGCTGCGACATTCCCGGACCTGGCACAAGAGGCTCCCCGGGAAGGCGAGCAATCTTGTTCCCTACGCAGGCGCTAACCTGATCAGGTTCAACGGGATCCGCACCTATGCGATCTCAGCCTTTGCTTCAAGGCACCCCGACAAGAACGTGCGCAGTCTAGACTGGAGTGGCCGGCAAAGCCAAGCGTGTAAAACGAGGGGATGATGAAAGGCACAGCCAACGATTGTTGCCAGTTGCGCATGGCACTACACTGCCTCAACGCTCGATACTCAACAGTTCAGTAATTAAATTTCGTACAAGGATTGCCTCTATGCTGCGCAAACTTTCACTGGCGATTGCCGTGTCTTGTGCGTCCAACGGAGTGGCCTGGGCAGCGGATGTGCCCATGACGGTCAAGACTGACCTGGTCAGCGTCTACCAGGAAGCGGTCGACAACAACGCCGATCTTGCCGCCGCTCGCGCCGATTATGGCGCGCGCCGCGAGGTGGTGCCCCAGGCCCGCGCCGGCCTGCTGCCCAACCTGTCGGCAGGTGCCGAAATGATGAACACCCGCACCAAGCTCGACGAACCCTCGATCACCTCCAACCGCAGCGGCAACGCCTGGAGTGCAACCCTGGCGCAACCTGTCTTCCGCGCCGACCGCTGGTTCCAGTTGCAGGCCGCCGAAGCTGTCAATGAGCAGGCAGCGCTGGAGTTGTCTGCCACCGAACAGAATCTGATCCTGCAGACCGCGCAAAGCTACTTTGCCGTGCTGCGAGCCCAGGACAACCTTGCAGCCACCAAGGCCGAAGAATCGGCTTTCAAGCGCCAGCTCGACCAGTCCAACGAACGTTTCGATGTCGGCCTGTCCGACAAGACCGACGTGCTGCAGTCCCAGGCCAGCTATGACACCGCCCGGGCCAACCGGATCATCGCCGAACGCCAGGTGCAGGATGCCTTCGAGGCATTGGTGACCCTCACCAACCGCGAATACACGTCGATCCAGGGCGTTGTCCACACCTTGCCCATACAGGTGCCCACGCCCAACGATGCCAAGGCCTGGGTCGAGACTGCCGGGCGGCAAAACCTCAACCTGCTGGCAACCAACTACGCAGTCGATGCCGCCGAAGAAACCCTGCGCCAGCGCAAGGCCGGCCACGCCCCGACCCTGGATGCGGTAGCCAAGTACCAGAAAGGCGACAACGACAGCCTGGGCTTCACCAACCCTTCGCAACTGGGGGTGCGCTATAGCGGTGACGTGGAGCAGACCAGCATCGGCCTGCAACTGAACATTCCGATCTACAGCGGCGGCCTGACCAGCTCGCAGGTACGCGAGGCATACCAGCGCCTGAGCCAGAGCGAGCAACAACGCGAGAGCCTGCGCCGCCAGGTGGTGGAGAACACACGCAACCTGCACCGTGCCGTGAATACCGATGTGGAACAGGTGCAAGCGCGCAAGCAGTCGATCATTTCCAACCAGAGCGCGCTGGAAGCCACCGAGATCGGTTACCAGGTCGGTACCCGCAACATCGTCGACGTGCTCGATGCCCAGCGCCAGCTGTACACCTCGGTTCGCGACTACAACAACAGCCGGTACGACTACATTCTCGACAACCTGAGCCTGAAGCAGGCGGCCGGCACCTTGAGCCCACAGGACCTGGTGGACCTCAAGCGGTACCTGAAGGCGGACTACAACCCGGACAAGGACTTCCTGCCACCGGACCTGGCGGCGGCAGCGGCGAAGAACTTCGAACGCAGGCCTTGAGGCAGGCGCTGGTTTCTTCGCGGGTAAACCTGCACCCACAGGGCTTGCGCCAGTGTGGTGGACGAACGGAACATGGCCGACGCCTCTTGGTAGTCACGGTGGCGGATTTTTGCTGGCCGCCAGTAGGCAAGACTAGTCAAAAATCGGGAAGGTGCGATGACATGGGTCAGGGAATCGGCAGCGAGTGTCACTGCCCAGCGCTCAACGCTCCTGGGGGACGAAAGCCTCCTTGCCCAGGCCGCAGTCGGGACAGCACCATTGCTGCGGAACATCTTCGAATGCCGTACCCGGTTCGATACCATTTTCCGGATCACCCCGTGCCGGGTCGTAGGAATACCAGCAGGTTTCACAATAGTACTCGGCAACCCGTGCCTTCATCGCTATCTCCTTGTCGACTGCGTCAGTGATCCTGCTCTCAGGCTCGCCCTGTCCTGCGTAATGCGCAGACCAGGTAATCGACCATCACCTTGACCTTCTGTGACACATGTCGCCCAGGTTGATGGAGGATCCACGCCATTCCCTGCAAAGCCCCCACGTACTTCCACTCGGGCAGCACTTCCACCAGGTCGTTGACGGCAATCGCTTGGCCAGCCAGCCTGGCAGGAAGACAGGAAATACCCAGCCCCGAGAGGGTTGCGTTCAATACAGCTTCCGCACTGTCTGAAACGTAGCGACCTGAAAAACTGACGTCACAAGCACCTTGCGCCGATAAAAATTCCCAGGTCTGGCTTTCGCTGAAGTCGGAAAAAGGTATGCAACTGTGCTCCGCCAACTCGGAAGGGTGTACCGGTCGACCATATTTTTCTATGTAGCTGCCTGCAGCACAGACTACAAAGTCGACAGGGAATAACTTGCGCGCGACCAACCCTAACGGCGGGGTATCGGTAATTCTGATACCGATGTCTATGCTTTCAGCGATGAAGTCCAAAGCTCCCTCATTCGAAATGAGCTGCACATTCACACCCGGGTAACGCTCGAGAAATTCGGGAATAAGTTGATGACATGTCCCATACAAGGACCGAGGGACCGCGATGCGAATAAGTCCTTGCGGACTCTCAAGAAATCGCTCCTTGAGCCTAAATATATTCGCCGAAGACTCAAGCAGCTCTTTGCAATGTGAATAGACCTGAGCCCCCTCGGCATTGACTTTCAGCTGCCGAGTGCTGCGTTCGAGCAATCGAATCGATAATGCATTCTCAAGCTTCGATACTTGCTTGCTGACTGCGGATGCAGTCAGTCCTAGCCGGGCCGACGCATCCACAAAGCTTCCCGCTTCAACAACAACAGCAAATGCCGCCATGCAAGGCAACATATCTACATGACTTTTTGGAAGATAGCCTCGATAGTCCATTATTATGACCACTCATATCTTTAGGCCAGCAACTAAAACATACGCCCTTGGCAAAGGGCCCCAAAAGAAATCACCGCAAAAAATTGCATCGCTGCGAAAAAGCTTCATCCGTAAAGATGCAGAAGCACAGCCCCTAACAACACCAGACTGACCCCACCAACCTGAGTGACCGACAGCCGCTCGCGATAAAAGAAGTACCCTAGGATCGCAGCAATGCCGCCCGACAGGGTACTGATGACGGTGACGACGGAAACCGAGCCATTGAGTGCGCCCCAAGAAAACGCGGAGAACCCGCCCAGGTTCAAAAGACTGGCGCCGCACAGTGAACCGAAGGTCTTCAAGCTGATCGTCGCGTGGTCCCGCAGCAACTTGAATCCCTCAGGGATTAGAAACATGACCCCCACTGCATAGCCCAGCGCCAACATGTTCACCGGCCCCAGCTGCGGCAAGGCGTACTTGCCCTGAATCCAGAAGCTGATGCCGTAAAGCATGGCCGCCAGCAAGGCAAACCCTACAGATATCGTGCTGGTGATCCTGCGCTCGAAATCACCGTCATGATGACTTCGGCTGGCCAGTAAAACCCCGAAGAAGCAAACGAGAATACCGCTCACCTGCCACCCTGACAGGGCGTCCCCCCCCAGCCACGCCAACAGGGTGGTAAAAACGCCATACGAGGTGACTAGGGGCGCCACAACTGCAGTTTTGCCAGCAGCAAATGCCTTCGACAGCGCCAATGCCCCCACAACGGTACATAAAGATGCTACTACCCCAACACCTAGCGCGCGCCAAGGCGCAGACATGAACTTTTCCAACTGACTGGCTGAAAAGACAATAATAATTGCCATTAGAACAAAGCCCAGCAACTGCCCGAAAAACACCGCTCGTTTAACCCCAACTGCTCGTGCGTTCACGCCGACCAAAAAGTCCGTCGCTCCCCAGAACGCCGCCGCCAGCAACCCCATGAATACGTCCAAGGCAATGTTCCTTATTATAAATGATCCCTGATCGCTCCAGACAGTAGTCGGGTTTATGACAAAAATCAAACCCCGCGGGACGGGGCCTTATAAACCCGGCATACTCTTTCGCGAGCGCGAAGCTAGCAACGAAATTAGCGGATTAGTCAATGCAGTTGAAACAACAGCCAGTACCAAAAGAACACTATAGGAACTTTCCGACAACACTCCTACCTCGAGTCCTACGCCAAGCACAACCAAATCCACAAGACCTTTCGTATTCATCAGTACGCCGACTTCAATGGAAACAATTGGTCTCAACCCCGATGCCCTAGCACCTATATATGAGCCCAGCACTTTGCCGATAGTCCCACCCAGCAGGAACAACAGCAGCCACAACCAAAGACTAGGCTCCCCGAAAGCGGCCAGCGAAACCTGAATACCTGAGCAGGCAAAGAAAATCGGGGTAAGAAAAAGATGACCGAACCTGCCGATCCAGCGGCGCCATGCCTGCTCCATCGAGAACAGGTCGTGAAACACGTAGGCCGCCATGACCGCGCCGATGGCCTGGTGGAACCCGAGCATCGCGGTAACCTGCGCTGATCCCAGGCAATAGACCAAGGCAACTGCGACACGGGAACGCTCACTTAATGCAGTGTGAGCGATGCGGTTTTTCAGCCATGGGCGGACCACTACGAACATCAGACCGGCATAAGCCAAAAGACCGCATACCTTGAGTAAGCTCTCGGACACGCCGCCCGCCCCACCTAAGTGCAATGCCAACACCATCGCCAGTGCAAACCAGGCGAACACATCGGTATACACCGCCGCCGAGAGCGACAATCGACCGGCTTGCCCATCAATGCCTCCATGCTCCTGGATTATCCTCACCAACACCGGCAGCGCTGTCACCGACAGTGCGACCCCACAGAAGATCACGTAGGACCAATAGGGCGGCGTCGGCGCAATAGACGGTTTCGACCAGGCGCCGATGACACAGCCGATGAAGAACGACAGCACGATTCCGAGACTCGCGATCAAGGCCGGGGCACGTTGCCCTCCCCGCCACTCTCCGACACCTGCGGCATGCCAGGGAACTTCGACCATCAGCATGATCAGCCCCAGTTCGCCGAGCGCTCGGACAATCTCTATCGATTCAGGTGTCAGCACCTTTGCCGACACTTGCGGAAACCAAGCCCCTAACAAAGTGGGACCCAGCAGTATACCGGCAACGATTTCCCCGATTACCCGGTTCTGGCCAAGCATCGTAGCCACACGCCCGCAGACTGCACAGGCGAGCAAGATCAAACACACCAGCACTAACCAGTTCGACATGGATTTGCCCTCACCCAACACCTGCCGTTGATCCTCTAGCTAGGCAAACGCCAGCTTCAGACGCTCATGAACGGTATCCGAATGCCTGCGCAGTACTTCAGGATCCTTATGGATGAGGTAGACAAAACCCCAAGCCGACAGAAAGTCTCGTGTCGCCTTGATGGCCTCGCCTTTCTCCACAAAAAAGCCAAGCTCATGAAACGAATCGAGCTCTTCGATCAGCGTGATACCTTCAATTCCCGTCACAGTGCCGCTCTGTTCAGAAATCAGGCAACAGATACAGAAATGCTTGTCGTAGTGCGGGACTGCCAAGGTGAGCGGCGCATGACCCAAATAGATATCTATGTTGAGGTCGTAGCAGTTAAGCCCGGTGCACAACTCGATCAATGAAGGCACATTTGCACCGGGCAGGCGGCCGTTCTGTTCGATGATGAAGTGTCCCGCCGAGTTGATCTTGAACTCAATATCGTTGATGCCAATGTTGGCCTCGATGGCCGAGTTGACTTCGGATATGTAGGCAAATGCCTGGCGCGCCTGATCGCTTAAGGGCGAAATGGATCGAATGTTGCGATAGACACTGGGGTGGTCACCGACGCGGATCTTTTCGTATTCGGCGAAGCAGAGAATCTGTCGCCCCGACCCCCCCAGATTTGCAGTAACAATAAAGTATTCAGGGCCTTCGACATACGCCTCCACCAAAGCATGCTTTTCCTCCTGCGCTCCAGGCTCGAAATTGCTTTCGATGGCCCCCAGAGCCTTGTACATATCACCTCTGGACTGGCAGACCTTAACATTCCTCGCACCTGTGCCCTCGGTCGGCTTAACCACCACGGGGAAAGCAATACCCGGATCATGGCCCTCGGCCAGGTCATTCCTGGAAAGCCTGAACGCAGGCATGACCGGGACGCCCTCGTGTTGCAGACGACGCTTCATTTCAAGCTTGTTGATCCGCGCAGCACAGGTTGGGATCGGGTTGCCCGCCAAGCCCAAGTGAGCCGCCAACCCGTCGCTTATTCGCAATGCAGAATCGGAACCGGGGATGACCGCATGCACCTCTCTTCCGGCCATGCTGATCTTCGCCTGTTCCAGGTTCTCGACATGCACCACCTCGTCGAATTCGTCGACTCCATGCAGCTTCTGCAAACGCCCGGGAAATTGCTTGCGGGTCACTAGGGCCAACGCGTGATAACCCTTACGGCGAATATCATGTCCATAGCGCCGGGCCGAACTGATCGGGTCGATGACGACCACCGTCTGTCGATGAGTTATCATCCCAGGCTCCGCATGGTCTTATACATGTAGTGGTAGTAACGCAGCGCGACGTTGTAGCGGATCATCACGCCCAGAGAGAGTTCGCGCACTACATCCTCACCACCCGCCGCGTAATGCTGCAGCACTGTTTCGTACCAGGCGGCGCTGTGCCGGGTGTCGATGCTGATATGGGCCTTGTGATAGGCGATCACGTCTTTTGGCAAGCCCAAGCGCTCCATGGCCGCCGTGGTGGCACCAAAGCGTACCGGCGCCGATCCCTCCACCAACCCCATCGCACCGATAAGGCGCATGTTGAACTCGCGGCGTACGGCCCACATCAGCAGGATGTTGCCATTCATCAGGCACTCAAGGGGGGGCACCTGCACGCTGACACCCGCCTTTTCCAACAGATCACGCATGTAGCTGGAAGAGGTGCGGAACATCGTGGTGTGCACGGCGGCGAAGTCTCCATTGCCCATTTCATCCCAATAGTTCTCGCCGGCGACCATCTTGCACCGAATCGGCATACCCAACTGAGCCACTGCCATCAGGTCATCGAAAGAACCATCAACCATTTCCTCCATGCAGATGTAGTAAGCGACCTGTTCAGAACTGGCCTGGTGGCGCATGAAGTCCACGAAGAAGCGAATATCTTCATTGATCCTCTTCTCGTACATGACGTACCACGAGAGAAATGCATCCTGTGTAGTGGGCAGGTCACGCAGATCAACTAGGCCCTCCTCGACCGCGGTCCATTCATCCTCCATCTGCTCCACAATGTTGCGGGCCAATCTGACCGATTGCCGTGCAGCCACAAGTTGTGCCGGATCTCCGAGAAAACAGCGATAATAGTCGGCAAGTTGCTGTTGTGTATTCCGAGCTAATTCTTTCATCTCCACTCCTCAGTACAGAACGGTCGGTACTTCGCTGCAGCGCAGGTCAAAAGCGTCATGAGATGGCCCAACCTCGTGCAATCGCGTGAGTCGGGTATGGGCCTCGCGTAAGGTGGGGATATGACTTTCCTCGACCCACCACAACACTACCCGGGGGCGTAAGATGGGCTCGAACCACTCCCTTCCACGCCGCATGAATGACTTGTGCGAGGTGTTATAGAGAAAGTCCTTGAGTGATTCGACGTCCCTCCACAGCGAGAGCGTGTAGAGATAACCCTCGCCCCATAACTGATCCAGCAGCGGCTGATCCTCTTCGGTCTCACGCCAGATGAACCCCGGATGTTGCTCAGCTAGAGCGTTCACATAGCTGGTCGAGGCATAGAACTCTTCCATTCTGGTGTCTCCCTTGGGAAACTTGGGTTTCACCAGATCGAAATGTGCAAGTACACGCTTCATGGTGCCTCCCAGGCCTGGAGTTCGATAATGTTTCGATCGGGATCACGGACGTATATGAAGGTGCAAATACCTACCCCCTCGACAGGCTGCCTCGCCAACTTCCCTAGCAGCCATCCACCTGAGCTGATCACTTTTGCACATACAGCTTCCACGTCGGAAACTTCAAATGCGATGTGGCTAAAGCCGCGCGAATTGGCAAACTTTTCCGGTTCATCATGAAAATGACAATACTGAAATACTTCTAGCGTCGGCCCGCCCTCCCCGTTACCGGGCAACCGAAGATGTATGCCTTCGATCTCCGGTTTTATCAACCCGGTACCATCTGCCACCGATTGCCCTGAAAGCCGACGCACAGGGCCGACCGGAACACAGCCAAATACATCAACATAGAACTTGGCTATCTTTTTCCAGTCAGTGGCGATCAGGTTAGCGTGTGAGTATTTGACCTTGGTCATGCGCTAATCCTCAAACTTCAATCCCGGAAGACGAAGGTTTCGTGCTCGACTTCCCGATCCTTGTCCCTCGCCCTTTCCCACGTGGTGTTGAGAATGATGCGGGTGACATCTTGTGTCAGTGGTTTAACCCGATGCAGCGTGGTGTCTGCCTTGAGCAGATAGACATCACCTGTGACGTGGAAGTAGGAGTCGATCTTGTTTTCCACCAATAAGTTTTCTACTCGGGGGTTCTGCTTATCCCAATACGTATGCGGTACGCACTCCAACAAACCTCCTGCCTCGAGTGCCGGTGCCTCGACGATCCAAATGATCGTGTAGGGGTAGTCGCCCCAATGCCAACCATGGGTATCACCTGACTTATGCTGACTGTTAATGATGAAGTTATCCCACTTCCAAGGGGTTGGGATAACCTCCTCCTTAACTATGTGACTGATCAAACTACTCAGGTAGCGAGACCTATAAGCATGCGGAATATACCGCCCATGGGCTTCGATGCTTTCCTGAGGAACGTTACTCAAATAGCGCGGCGTGTTGCCCGTCGATTCAATCAAAAAATCCCGGCGCTTTGAAAAATTTGCCAAGAGGTACTTCACATCGACAGAAATTTGATCGCGTACTTCAGGATGGATCAGGTTATTAATCTTCAAATATCCATCCCTGGCAAACCGATGCTGTTCCCAGAAAAAGTCTCGCCCTTCGAAAGGATCTGAACTCAGTATATCTGTGACTTGCTCCAGATTTTGTTTAACAGCAGCACGCTCTGACATATGAACACTCCGTATTTGTTAAGGGGTCACGTGTTTAATGGCACGTTCAAATCCTACCCCCTCAACCTGCACGGATATACCCCACACGCAGACTTGCACTCCTTCCTCAAACCATGTAATGCCCTATTAAAAGTATCGCGCCTTCTTTGATTCGGCACATCGGACTCTTAAATGTCCCTTATACTCACCCGGGCTCTTCGACTCAGAAACGCCGGATCGAGTATGAGGCGGTTTGCCCGCGACGCGCGGGCGGGTCGATATCATGGGCGCTGAATTTTTGCGCCAAACACATCGGGCCCCACCACATTTCCTGCCATGCACCCAGAAGCAATACATCCATTTGCCGTAAGACATTTCTGAACCTTAAACCAAATGCTTCAGAATCAGCATGCTTGGGAATTGCCCTACTCGCGCTGCTGAAGTATCGCTGCTGTCTGGGAAAAGCCTCAGGGATAACGTTTTAGGGTCGTTTAGACAACCGGCCGTGAGAACCCGACTGATACAATGCATCGCAGTTATGGCGGCCGTGCGCAGGCAGGCTTGTCCTGGCGAGGTTTGCATTTGTTCCTCGGTTTCTCACCCCTTGCACGGCTGCCAACCATAATCCGTAAGAAAGAGTTAGGTGGCAGTTTCCTTAAGCCGAACAAAGTTCACATGCCATGAAAAGATTGCCCCCCCCCCGCAAACCTGCCATCACACCATTATTCACCGTCCAATCCGATATGTATCCACCCAACGTCCTGCCCCACGTCAGCGAACTGCTAAGCGACGTCATCGAAACCATTGAGAACGCTGCCGAGCTCGGGCGGGCGAACCCGGCCTGAACATGCTGAGCAATAGCATCCATGCTAGCGAGATCGCCCTTTCACTAGTGGAGCACGTTCTTGATCGGCTCTGCGGCCAACATGTCGAGGACTGATGGCAAGCGAAGCGCTGCGCTGCCAGCAAAGCCATACGCGTCACTGCCAGGTTTCACGCTGCTGGGTGGCGGTCTGCCGATCCTGGACGCGAACGGCGAACACATCGGCGGTATCGGTATCAGCGGCGCAACGCCTGAGCTGGACGCGCAATTTGCCTAAGCAGCGCCGGACAGCGGGGTATGAACTCACATATGAAAAAACCCAAGGCAAATGCCCTGGGTTTCGGTGTAGCGCGACGCCTGACCGTTTTTATCAGAACGGAATATCGTCATCAAAGCTGTCAAAGTCAGCAGCCGGCTGCGGCGCGGGCTGTTGCGGCGCTGGGCGCTGCTGGGCCTGTTGCGGGCGCGGGGCCTGCTGACGCGGTGGGGCCTGGTTGTACTGTTGCTGCTGGCCACCCTGGTTGTAGTTGTTACCACCACCCTGGTTGTACTGGTCGCCGCCACCTTGCTGGTTCTGCGGACGGCCACCGAGCAGCTGCATGGTGCCCTGCATGTCGACGATGATTTCGGTGGTGTAACGCTTGATGCCGTCTTTTTCCCACTCGCGGGTCTGCAGCTTGCCTTCGATGTACACCTGCGAACCCTTGCGCAGGTATTCGCCAGCGATTTCAGCAACCTTGCCGAACATCGACACACGGTGCCACTCGGTACGCTCGACCTTTTGGCCCGACTGCTTGTCGGTCCACTGCTCGCTGGTAGCCAGGCTCAGGTTGGTCACGGCGTTACCGTTGGGCAGGTAGCGGACTTCGGGATCCTGGCCACAGGTGCCGACCAGAATGACTTTGTTAACCCCACGGGCCATAACGTTCTCCTAGGCTTCGCACGCCGATGAGGCTGGGTTCACCAGACGCTCGAGGGTCGCACGGTCCAAAATTTTCGTATCCAGTTTGATATAGATGGCAGCTTCTTCTGCCACCACAACGGCGTCGGTCACACCCGGCACGGCCATCAGGCGCTCGGTCAGGCCGGCTTCCCGGACTGCCTCAGGCGTCAGTGGCATGCGCAGGCTGGTCACATAAGGCGGCTCGTTCATGCGCAACGCGACCACCAGCCATACGGCACACAGCACCGCGCAACCGAGGAACACCGTGTTCAGCCCACCGTGCTGGAACAGCCAGCCACCAAGGATTCCACCCAGCGCTGCGCCAAGGAACTGGCTGGTGGAATACACCCCCATCGCCGTCCCCTTGCCGCCAGCAGGCGACACCTTGCTAACCAGCGACGGCAGCGATGCCTCCAGCAGGTTGAATGCAGTAAAGAATACCACGGTGCCAATCACCAGTCCGCGCAAGTTGTCAGCCCACTGCCAGAAGAACACCTCCACCAGCAGCAACACACTGACCGCTCCAGCCAATACGCGTTTCATCTTGCGCTTTTTTTCGCCGTAGATGATGAACGGGACCATTGCAAAAAATGAGATGAACAGCGCGGTCAGGTATACCCACCAATGCTCTTCCTTGGGCAAGCCGCCGCGCTCGACGAAGGCCAGAGGCAGCGCGACGAAGCTCGCCATGAGGATCGCGTGGAGGATGAAGATACCGGTGTCCAGGCGCAGAAGGTCCGGATGGCGCAGGGTTGGGCCGAGCGCCTGGCGCGCCACACCCGACTCGCGGTGCTGCAAAGTGCTGTGGGTGTTGGGCACGACAAAAGCGATCAGCAAAATGCCGACCAGGGCAAGTCCTGCCGTGGCGAGGAACAATCCTGACAGGCCGAAGGCGCTGGTGAGAAGCGGGCCGACGACCATCGCCACGGCGAACGACAGGCCGATGCTCATGCCGATCATGGCCATGGCCTTGGTACGGTGCTGCTCGCGGGTCAGGTCGGACAGCAGCGCCATGACTGCAGCAGAAATTGCCCCGGCGCCTTGCAGAATGCGCCCGGCAATCACGCCCCAGATGGAGTCGGCTTGAGCCGCCAGCACACTGCCCAGGGCGAAGATCACCAGGCCCAGATAGATCACCGGACGTCGCCCGATGCGGTCGGAAATCATCCCGAACGGGATCTGAAAAAACGCCTGGGTCAGGCCATAGGCACCGATGGCCAGGCCGATCAGCGCGGGCGTGGCGCCGGCCATGTCCATGCCGTAAGTGGCCAGCACCGGCAGGACCATGAACATGCCCAGCATACGAAAGGCAAAGACCAGGGCCAGGCCGCCAGCGGCGCGCGTTTCGCTGCCACTCATGCGCTCGTTGTGGGTGTCGTGCATGGATTAACCTCGTGTGAACCGGCGGCGATTCTATCAGTCCGACAGCTTGACGGCATCTACGCGACGCTTTGCCGCGTACTGGCAGCGCGCCGTATACTTCCTTGTTTATGCCCGCCAAGCGAGGCCGCAGTGGACAAGATCCTGATTCGTGGGGCACGTACCCACAACCTGAAGAACATCGACCTGACCCTGCCGCGGGACAAGCTGATCGTGATCACCGGCTTGTCCGGGTCGGGGAAGTCTTCCCTGGCATTCGATACCTTGTACGCCGAGGGTCAGCGCCGCTATGTGGAATCGCTGTCGGCCTACGCCCGGCAATTCCTGTCGATGATGGAAAAACCTGACGTCGACACCATCGAAGGCCTGTCGCCCGCCATCTCCATCGAGCAGAAGTCGACTTCGCACAACCCGCGTTCGACGGTAGGTACCATCACCGAAATCTACGACTACCTACGCCTGCTTTATGCTCGCGTGGGTACGCCGCGCTGCCCGGACCACGACATTCCGCTGGAGGCGCAGACCATCAGCCAGATGGTCGACCTGGTGCTGGAGCGCCCGGAGGGCAGCAAGCTGATGCTGCTGGCACCGGTGATCCGCGAGCGCAAGGGTGAGCACCTGGCCGTGTTCGACGAATTGCGTGCCCAGGGCTTCGTTCGGGCACGCGTCAACGGCAAGCTCTACGAACTCGACGAACTGCCCAAGCTGGACAAGCAGAAGAAGCACAGCATCGATGTGGTAGTGGACCGCTTCAAGGTCCGCGCCGACCTGCAACAACGCCTTGCCGAGTCATTCGAGACCGCTCTCAAGCTGGCCGACGGCATCGCCCTGGTTGCACCGATGGACGATGAGGAAGGCGAAGAGACGATCTTCTCCGCCCGCTTCGCCTGCCCGGTCTGCGGCCATGCGATAAGCGAGCTGGAGCCCAAGCTGTTCTCCTTCAACAACCCGGCCGGCGCCTGCCCGACCTGCGACGGCCTGGGGGTGAAGCAATTTTTCGATATCAAGCGTCTGGTCAACAGCGAGCTGACATTGGCCGAGGGTGCTATCCGCGGCTGGGATCGGCGCAACGTCTATTACTTCCAGATGCTTGGCTCGCTGGCAGCGCATTACGGCTTCAGCCTGGAGGAGCCGTTCGGCGAGCTGTCGGCCGAACACCAGAAAGTGATCCTGCAAGGCAGCGGCAAGCAGAGCGTCGACTTCAAGTACCTGAACGACCGTGGCGATATCGTCAAGCGTTCGCACCCGTTCGAAGGGATCGTGCCCAACCTGGAGCGGCGTTACCGCGAGACCGAATCGGCCACGGTGCGCGAGGAGCTGGCCAAGTTCCTCGGCACCCAGCCCTGCCCCGACTGCCGCGGCACCCGCCTGCGCCGGGAAGCCCGTCATGTCTGGGTAGGCGAAAAAACCCTGCCGGCGGTGACCAACCTGCCTATCGGTGAAGCCAGCAGCTACTTCGGCGAGCTGACCTTGACCGGGCGTCGCGGTGAAATCGCTGCAAAGATCCTCAAGGAAATCTGCGAACGCCTACAGTTTCTGGTCAACGTCGGCCTGGACTACCTCACCCTGGATCGCAGTGCCGACACCCTGTCCGGCGGCGAAGCGCAGCGGATCCGCCTTGCCAGCCAGATTGGTGCAGGGCTGGTCGGAGTGATGTATATCCTTGATGAGCCGTCCATCGGTCTTCATCAACGCGACAACGACCGCCTGCTCGCCACCCTGAACCACCTGCGCGATCTGGGTAATACCGTGATCGTGGTCGAGCACGACGAAGACGCCATTCGCCTGGCTGACTACGTGGTGGACATCGGCCCGGGTGCCGGCGTACACGGTGGCCAGATCGTTGCCGAGGGCACGCCTCAGGAAGTCATGGCACATCCCGACTCGCTGACCGGGAAGTACCTGTCTGGGCGCAAGAAAATCGCTGTACCGGCCAAACGCACCCCCCGCGACAAAAAGCTGTCCCTCAAGCTCAAGGGTGCGCGTGGCAACAACCTGCAGAATGTTGATCTGGAAATCCCGATCGGTCTGCTGACCTGCGTGACTGGCGTATCCGGCTCGGGCAAGTCGACGTTGATCAACAACACGCTGTATCCCCTGGCCGCTACAGCCCTCAATGGTGCGAGCAGCCTGGAAGCCGCCCCGCACAGCAACATGGATGGCCTGCAGCACCTGGACAAGGTTGTCGATATCGACCAGAGCCCGATCGGCCGCACACCGCGTTCGAACCCGGCGACCTATACCGGCATCTTTACCCCGATTCGCGAGCTGTTTTCCGGCGTGCCGGAATCGCGCTCGCGCGGCTACGGCCCAGGGCGTTTCTCGTTCAACGTCAAGGGCGGGCGTTGCGAGGCGTGCCAAGGCGATGGGCTGATCAAGGTGGAGATGCACTTCCTGCCAGATATCTACGTGCCGTGCGACGTGTGCAAGAGCAAGCGCTACAACCGCGAAACCCTGGAGATCAAATACAAGGGCAAGAACATCCACGAGGTGCTGGAAATGACCATCGAGGATGCTCGCGAATTCTTCGATGCGGTGCCGGCCCTGGCGCGCAAGCTGCAAACCCTGATGGATGTGGGGCTGTCTTACATCAAACTG
Organism: Pseudomonas sp. p106; assembly: GCF_003936645.1. Classification (NCBI taxonomy): domain Bacteria; kingdom Pseudomonadati; phylum Pseudomonadota; class Gammaproteobacteria; order Pseudomonadales; family Pseudomonadaceae; genus Pseudomonas; species Pseudomonas sp. p106. Next base: position 37,344 of record NZ_RHQR01000016.1, on the reverse strand, counting down.
GGGCAGTCGGCGACCACGCTGTCGGGCGGTGAAGCGCAAAGGGTCAAGCTCTCACGCGAACTGTCCAAGCGCGATACTGGCAAGACGTTGTACATCCTTGACGAGCCGACCACCGGCCTGCACTTCGCCGATATCCAGCAGTTGTTGGATGTGTTGCATCGCCTGCGCGACCACGGCAACACCGTGGTGGTTATCGAACATAACCTCGATGTGATCAAGACCGCGGACTGGTTGGTTGACCTGGGCCCGGAGGGTGGTTCAAAGGGTGGGCAAATTATTGCCAGCGGTACACCGGAAGAGCTGGCAAAGATGAAGCAGTCGTACACAGGGCACTATCTCAAACCGCTTCTGGAGCGTGACCGGGCCTGATCTGCCTGTGCATGAAAAAGCCCCTGGTTACCGATGGTGCCAGGGGCTCTTTTTTAGTCTGTGGATAACTTACATCTGCGACTGCAGGTAGTTTTCCAGGCCGATGGCCTTGATCAGGCCCTGCTGCTTCTCAAGCCAGTAGGTGTGATCTTCTTCGGTATCGGCCAGCTGGGCACGCAGGATATCGCGACTGATGTAGTCCTTGTGCAGCTCGCACAGCTCGATACCCTTGCACAGGGCGGCACGAACCTTGTACTCAAGCTTGAGGTCCGCTTCGATCATTTCCGGCACGGTGCTGCCCACTTCCAGGTCATCCGCGCGCATATCGGGGGTGCCTTCGAGCATGAGGATACGCCGCATCAGCGCATCGGCGTGCTGGGTTTCCTCTTCCATCTCATGGTTGATGCGTTCGTAGAGCTTGGACAGGCCCCAGTCTTCGTACATGCGCGAGTGAATGAAGTACTGATCGCGTGCGGCCAGTTCGCCCTTCAGCAACGTGACGAGATAATTGATTACGTCCGGGTGACCTTGCATCGCCCTGATTCTCCGTGTGGATACGTCTAATGAAACATAGTTTGAACCAGGAATTGCTTGCGGTCACTGAAAACTGCGCAATCAGGGGCAAAAAATCGGGTAAACAGTAGTGATATTCATTGAAAAACCGCCCAAATGAGGGCGGTTCTTCTTATCACTTCGAGTTAGGCGAGATTCACGCCCAATGCCTTGGCGATGCCTTCACCGTAGGCTGGGTCAGCCCTGAAGAAGTACTGCAACTGACGCTGGATGACATCTTCACTGACGCCTGCCATGGTTCCAGCGATATTGCTGATCAGCAGTGCCTTTTGCTCATCGCTCATCAAGCGGAACAGTGCACCGGCGTGGCTGTAATAGTCGTTGTCTTCACGGTGATCGTAGCGATCAGCTGCTCCATTGAGGGCCAATGCAGGTTCGCCATGGTCAGGCGACTGCTTAGGCGCGTCGCGATAGCTGTTGGGCTCGTAATTGGGCGCACCGCCATAACTACCAAAAGCCATCGAACCATCACGCTGGTAGCTATTGACCGGGCAGCGTGGCGCGTTGACGGGCAACTGCTGATGGTTGGTGCCCACGCGGTAGCGATGCGCATCGGCATAGGCGAACACGCGGCCCTGCAGCATGCGATCTGGCGAAAGCCCCACGCCCGGCACCATGTTGCTCGGGCCAAACGCTGCCTGCTCGACTTCGGCGAAATAGTTGAGCGGGTTGCGGTTAAGTTCCAGCACACCTACCTCGATCAACGGATAGTCCTTCTGCGACCAGGTCTTGGTCACATCGAACGGATTTTCATCGCGACTGGCCGCCTCCTCTTCAGTCATGACCTGAATGCACACGGTCCAACGCGGGTAGTCTGCGCGTTCGATGGCCTCGAACAGGTCGCGCTGGGCGTAGTCAGGGTCTGTACCGGCCAGGCGCGCAGCATCGGCGGGCGTAAGGTTCTTGATGCCTTGTTGGGTCTTGAAGTGCCATTTGACCCAGGTACGCTCGCCAGCAGCGCTGATCAGGCTATAGGTGTGGCTGCCGAAGCCGTGCATGTGGCGGTAGCCGTCCGGGATGCCACGATCAGAGAACAGGATGGTGACCTGGTGCAACGCCTCCGGCGAATGCGACCAGAAGTCCCACATCATCTGGGCGTTCTTCAGGTTGGTTTGCGGGTGGCGCTTCTGGGTGTGAATAAAGTCCGGGAATTTTAGCGGGTCACGAATGAAGAAAACCGGGGTGTTGTTACCCACGATGTCCCAGTTGCCTTCCTCGGTGTAAAACTTTACTGCAAAGCCACGAGGATCACGCTCGGTATCTGCCGAACCGCGCTCGCCACCGACGGTAGAAAAACGCAGGAAGGTTTCAGTCTGCTTACCAATCGTGTCGAACAGCTTGGCCTTGGTGAATCGAGTGATGTCCTGGGTGACTGTAAAGGTGCCATAGGCTCCGGAGCCCTTGGCGTGCACACGCCGTTCAGGGATGTTCTCTCGGTTGAAGTGAGCGAGTTTCTCGATCAGGTGGAAATCGTCGAGCAGCAGCGGGCCGCGCGGGCCAGCAGAGCGGGAATTCTGGTTGTCAGCTACGGGGGCACCGCTGGCGGTGGTGAGAATCTTGCTCATGGGCTCTCCATATCGGTCTTGGACTGCCGGCGAATCGGCTTGGACAGGAGTATCGACGAGCGGTTGTTTCAAAACAAATTCATTACATGTCTTGTATCAATAGAAATAAACAATACCTGCAGAAACAAAAAACCGGGCACTAGGCCCGGTTTTCTGTAGCAGACAGAACGTCTTACTCGGCAGCTTCTACAGCACCACCGACTGGACGATCAACCAGCTCGACGTACGCCATAGGCGCGTTGTCGCCAGCGCGGAAACCGCACTTCAGGATGCGCAGGTAGCCGCCCTGACGGGTGGCGTAACGCTTGCCCAGATCGTTGAACAGTTTGCCAACAGCCGACTTCGAACGGGTACGGTCGAAGGCCAGACGGCGGTTAGCAACGCTGTCTTCCTTGGCCAAGGTGATCAGCGGCTCGGCAACGCGGCGCAGTTCCTTGGCTTTCGGCAGGGTGGTTTTGATCAGCTCGTGCTCGATCAGCGACACAGCCATGTTCTGGAACATAGCTTTGCGGTGAGAGCTGGTACGGCTCAGGTGACGTCCACTTTTACGATGACGCATGATTCATTCCTTACCAAACACTACGTTCGGTGATTACGACGATCAGGCGGTCGCCTTGTCGTCTTTCTTAAGACTTGCAGGCGGCCAGTTGTCGAGGCGCATGCCGAGAGACAGACCACGAGAGGCCAGCACGTCCTTGATTTCAGTCAGGGACTTCTTGCCCAGGTTAGGAGTCTTCAACAGCTCTACTTCGGTACGCTGAATCAGGTCGCCGATGTAGTAGATGTTCTCCGCCTTGAGGCAGTTGGCCGAACGTACAGTCAGTTCCAGGTCGTCAACCGGACGCAGCAGGATCGGATCGATCTCGTCTTCCTGCTCGACTACGACAGGCTCGCTGTCACCTTTGAGGTCGACGAACGCGGCCAGCTGCTGTTGCAGGATGGTCGCAGCGCGGCGGATAGCCTCTTCAGGATCCAGGGTGCCGTTGGTTTCCAGATCAATGACCAGCTTGTCCAGGTTGGTACGCTGTTCAACACGGGCGTTCTCGACCACATAGGCGATACGACGCACCGGGCTGAACGAAGCGTCCAGCTGCAGACGGCCAATGCTACGGCTTTCGTCTTCGTCGGTTTGACGGGAGTCAGCCGGCTCGTAACCGCGACCACGAGCTACAGTGAGCTTCATGTTCAGGGCGCCGTTGGACGCCAGGTTCGCGATTACGTGATCGGGGTTGACGATCTCGACATCGTGATCCAGCTGAATATCGGCAGCGGTAACCACCCCCGAACCCTTTTTCGACAAGGTCAGCGTAACTTCGTCACGACCGTGCAGTTTGATAGCCAAGCCTTTAAGGTTCAACAGGATTTCAATTACGTCTTCCTGTACACCTTCGATCGCGGAGTACTCATGGAGTACGCCATCGATCTCGGCCTCGACTACTGCACAGCCAGGCATGGAGGACAACAGGATGCGGCGCAGCGCGTTGCCCAGGGTATGGCCGAAGCCACGCTCGAGAGGCTCGAGCGTGATCTTGGCGCGGGTCGGACTGACTACCTGCACATCAATATGGCGGGGAGTCAGGAACTCATTTACCGAAATCTGCATGGATGCACCTATTTTCTAGCCCTTACTTGGAGTAGAGCTCGACAATCAGGTTTTCGTTGATGTCGGCAGACAGGTCGCCGCGAGCAGGAACGTTCTTGAAAACGCCCGACTTCTTAGCGGAATCTACGTCTACCCACTCAACGCGGCCACGCTGGGCGCACAGTTCAAGGGCTTGAACAATGCGCAGCTGGTTCGACGACTTCTCGCGAACCGCGACCACGTCACCCGGACGAACTTGGTAGGATGGAATGTTTACAGTCTTACCGTTGACGCTGATCGCTTTGTGCGAAACCAGCTGACGGGACTCGGAACGAGTCGAGCCGAAGCCCATACGGTAGACGACGTTATCCAGACGGCACTCGAGCAGTTGCAGCAGGTTCTCACCGGTTGCGCCTTTTTTCGAGGCAGCAGCCTGGTAGTAACCGCGGAACTGACGCTCCAGAACACCGTAGATACGACGGACTTTTTGTTTCTCGCGCAGCTGGGTACCGTAGTCGGACTGACGGCCACGGCGCTGGCCGTGGATACCTGGGGCTGCTTCGATGTTGCACTTCGATTCCAGAGCGCGAACGCCGCTCTTCAGGAACAGGTCGGTGCCTTCACGACGAGACAGTTTGCATTTTGGACCAATGTAACGTGCCATTCTTCTGTCTCCTGATTACACGCGGCGCTTCTTCGGCGGACGGCACCCGTTGTGCGGGATTGGCGTCACGTCGGTGATGCTGGCGATCTTGTAGCCGCAGCTGTTCAATGCACGAACGGCGGACTCACGACCTGGACCTGGACCCTTGACGTTTACGTCGAGGTTCTTAAGACCGTATTCCAGCGCAGCTTGACCAGCACGCTCAGCAGCGATCTGAGCTGCGAACGGGGTGGATTTGCGCGAACCACGGAAACCCGAACCACCGGAGGTCGCCCAGGACAAAGCATTGCCCTGACGGTCGGTGATGGTCACGATGGTGTTGTTGAAAGACGCATGGATGTGGGCGATGCCATCAACCACTGTCTTTTTGACTTTCTTACGAGGACGAGCAGCAGGTTTTGCCATGTCTATATTCCTGGGCGATTACTTGCGGATCGGCTTACGCGGGCCCTTACGGGTGCGTGCGTTGGTCTTGGTGCGCTGACCGCGAACCGGCAGACCTTTACGATGACGCAGGCCGCGGTAGCAACCCAGGTCCATCAAGCGCTTGATCTTCATGTTGACGTCACGACGCAGGTCACCTTCGGTGGTGAACTTCGCAACTTCGCCACGCAGGGTTTCGATTTGCTCGTCGCTCAGATCCTTGATCTTAGCGGCTGGATTTACACCAGCATCTGCACAGATCTTCTGTGCAGTTGTGCGACCGACACCATAGATGTAGGTCAGCGAGATAACAGTATGCTTGTTATCTGGAATGTTGACGCCTGCAATACGGGCCATTCAGTGGGACTCCAATTGACAGCTACCTACGCCCCGGAAGCCAAGAAATAGGGCGCGAGATAATATCGCTGTAGAAACGAATAATCAACCCAGCAGCACACTAGCTGCTGGGTTTGAAACGCAGATCACACTCAGCCTTGGCGCTGTTTGTGACGCGGTTCCGAGCTGCAGATCACTCGTACGACGCCTTCGCGACGGATGATCTTGCAGTTGCGGCACAGCTTTTTCACCGATGCACGAACTTTCATTACCGACTCCTCGAACCTTAGGGGCGTATCAGCGCAGCAAACCGCTGCCACCGTAGCCTTTCAGGTTGGCTTTCTTCATCAGGGATTCGTACTGGTGCGAAACGAGGTGCGATTGTACTTGGGACATGAAGTCCATCACAACCACTACCACAATCAGCAACGAGGTCCCGCCAAGGTAGAACGGCACATTTGCTGCCACCACCAGGAACTGGGGCAGAAGGCAGACGGCCATCATGTAAAGAGCACCGAACATGGTCAAACGAGTCAGAACGCCATCAATGTAGCGCGCCGACTGCTCACCAGGACGGATACCCGGAATAAAGGCACCGGACTTCTTCAGGTTTTCCGCTACGTCTTTCGGGTTGAACATCAACGCTGTGTAGAAGAAGCAGAAGAAAATGATCCCTGCACTAAACAGCAGAATGTTCAACGGCTGACCAGGAGCGATCGACTGCGAGATGTCCTGCAGCCAGCCCATACCTTCGGACTGACCGAACCAGGCACCCAGCGAAGCCGGGAACAGCAGAATGCTGCTCGCGAAAATGGCCGGGATAACCCCCGCCATGTTCACTTTAAGCGGCAAGTGGCTGGTCTGCGCTGCAAAGACCTTGCGGCCCTGCTGACGCTTGGCGTAGTGAACGGCGATACGACGCTGACCACGCTCAATGAACACCACGAAACCGATAATCGCTACTGCCAGCAAACCGATAGCGACCAGGGCGAAAATGTTGATATCGCCTGTGCGCGCAGACTCGAAAGACTGCCCGATTGCTCTCGGAAGACCGGCAACGATACCTGCGAAAATCAACATCGAGATACCGTTGCCCACACCGCGCTCGGTGATCTGCTCACCCAGCCACATCATGAACATCGCGCCTGCCACAAACGTGGAAACCGCGACGACATGGAAGCCAAGGCCCGCAGAAAACGCCACGCCCTGGTTGGCCAGGCCAATGGACATGCCAATGGCTTGAACCAGCGCCAGAATAACGGTGCCGTAGCGGGTGTACTGGCTGATCTTGCGACGGCCAGCTTCACCTTCCTTCTTCAACTGCTCCAGTTGCGGGCTGACCGCGGTCATCAGCTGCATGATGATCGATGCCGAGATGTACGGCATGATCCCCAATGCAAAGATGCTCATGCGCTCAAGCGCGCCACCGGAAAACATGTTGAACAAGCTAAGAATGGTCCCCTCATTCTGCCGAAACAGATCCGCCAGACGGTCCGGATTGATGCCTGGAACCGGGATATGCGCACCTATCCGATAGACGATGATCGCCATGAACAGAAAGCGCAGACGAGCCCAGAGTTCCGACATCCCGCCCTTACCGAGCGAAGAGAGAGCACCTTGCTTAGCCATTTATTCCTCGAATTTGCCGCCAGCTGCTTCGATAGCCGCACGCGCACCCTTGGTGGCTGCGATACCCTTGATGGTGACTGCGCGAGTAACTTCGCCAGACAGCATGATTTTCACACGCTGAATGTGCTGGTTGATCACGTTGGCATCCTTCAGGGATTGCACGGAGATCACGTCGCCTTCCACTTTGGCCAGCTCGGACAGACGCACTTCTGCGCGGTCCATGGCTTTCAGGGAAACGAAGCCGAACTTCGGCAGGCGACGGTGCAGCGGCTGTTGACCGCCTTCGAAGCCCGGAGCGATCGAACCACCCGAACGGGAGGTCTGACCTTTGTGGCCACGGCCGCCGGTCTTGCCCAGACCGCTACCGATACCACGACCCGGACGATGCTTTTCGCGACGGGAACCCGGCGCTGGACTCAGATCATTGAGTTTCATCGATTAACCCTCGACGCGCAGCATGTAGTAAGCCTTGTTGATCATCCCGCGGTTCTCGGGAGTATCCTGGACTTCTACAGTGTGACCGATGCGACGCAGACCCAGACCTTTAACGCACAGTTTGTGGTTAGGGATACGGCCCGAGACGCTCTTGATCAGCGTTACTTTTACGGTTGCCATGATCAGAAGATCTCCTCAACGCTCTTGCCGCGCTTGGCAGCAATGGACTCAGGAGATTGCATGGCTTTCAGACCCTTGAAGGTGGCGTAAACCACGTTCACTGGGTTGGTCGAACCGTAGCACTTGGCCAGGACGTTCTGAACACCAGCAACTTCCAGGACAGCACGCATGGCGCCGCCGGCGATGATACCGGTACCTTCCGAAGCAGGCTGCATGTAAACCTTCGAGGCGCCGTGGGCGGCCTTGGTGGCGTACTGCAGGGTGGTGCCCTTCAGGTCAACCTGGATCATGTTGCGACGAGCAGCTTCCATGGCTTTCTGAATCGCGGCAGGTACTTCGCGCGATTTGCCACGGCCGAAGCCGACGCGACCTTTACCATCACCAACCACGGTCAGCGCGGTGAAGGTGAAGATACGGCCGCCTTTAACGGTTTTAGCTACGCGGTTAACTTGAACCAGCTTCTCGATGTAGCCTTCGTCGCGCTTTTGATCGTTATTTGCCATAACTTAGAACTCCAGCCCGCCTTCACGAGCAGCATCAGCCAGCGCTTTGACGCGGCCATGGTACTTGAAGCCGGAACGGTCAAAGGCAACTTGAGATACACCGGCGGCTTTCGCACGCTCAGCTACCAGCTTGCCAACCTTAGTGGCCGCGTCGATGTTGCCAGTGGCGCCATCACGCAGGTCTTTGTCCAAGGTCGAGGCGCTTGCCAAAACCTTGCTGCCGTCGGCCGAAATGACCTGGGCGTAGATGTGCTGCGAGGAGCGGAACACGCACAGGCGCACGACTTCGAGTTCGTGCATCTTGAGACGTGCTTTGCGAGCGCGACGCAGTCGAGTAACTTTTTTGTCGGTCATTTGCTAGGCCCTACTTCTTCTTGGCTTCTTTACGACGGACTACTTCGTCCGCGTAACGCACACCCTTGCCTTTGTAAGGCTCTGGCGGACGGAAGTCGCGGATTTCAGCGGCCACCTGACCTACCAGCTGCTTGTCGATACCCTTGATCAGGATGTCGGTTTGGCTGGGAGTTTCAGCAGTGATACCGGCTGGCAGTTCGTAGTCCACTGGATGCGAGAAGCCCAGAGCCAGGTTCAGGACGGTGCCTTTAGCCTGTGCCTTGTAACCAACACCGACCAGCTGGAGCTTGCGCTCAAAGCCTTGGCTTACGCCCTGGACCATGTTGTTGACCAGAGCACGGGTAGTACCGGCCATGGCGCGAGCTTGCTGATCACCGTTGCGAGCGACGAAACGCAGTTCGCCGGACTCTTCGGTAACTTCAACAGACGAGTGAACGTTCAGTTCGAGAGTGCCTTTGGCACCCTTCACCGAAAGCTGCTGACCGGCGAATTTGACTTCGACACCAGCTGGCAGCTTAACGGGGTTCTTAGCGACGCGAGACATGCCTATCTCCCCTTAGAACACTGTGCACAGAACTTCGCCGCCGACACCGGCAGCGCGCGCAGCGCGGTCAGTCATCACACCTTTGTTGGTGGAGACGATAGACACGCCCAGGCCGCCACGAACTTTCGGCAGGTCTGTGACGGACTTGTACTGGCGCAGGCCAGGACGGCTGGAACGCTTCAGTTCCTCGATGACCGGACGGCCTTCGAAGTACTTGAGTTCGATCGACAGGGACGGCTTGGCCTCACCAGTAACCTGGTAGCCAGCGATGTAACCTTCGTCTTTCAGAACTTTGGCAACCGCGACCTTCAGAGTGGAGGAAGGCATGCTTACGACGGACTTTTCAGCCATCTGGGCATTACGGATGCGAGTTAGCATGTCCGCTAACGGGTCCTGCATACTCATGGGCTAGATGCTCCTGATACAAGAATTATTAGCCTTGCGGCTATCACAACCACCCAAGCAGGCAGGGTAAAAACCCGGGCTCAGGTGAGCCGGTCATTCTAGACACAAGACAGAAACGAAACAAGCCCCATGAAGGGGCTTGTTTGTTGGCGAGAACACCGGCGGTCGGAAGATTACTCCCCTTCCGCCAGGGTCACACCTGCAGCGATTACCAGGAGGCCTTGACCAGACCTGGTACGTCACCGCGCATTGCGGCTTGACGCAGCATGTTACGGCCCAGGCCGAACTTACGGTATACACCGTGAGGACGACCGGTCAGGCGGCAACGGTTGCGCAGACGCGCAGCGCTGGCATCACGTGGCTGCTTCTGCAGAGCGACAACGGCAGCGAAACGCTCTTCAGGAGAGGCGTTCAGGTTGACGATGGTCGCTTTCAGCTCAGCACGCTTTTTGGCGAACTTGGCTACCGTGAGCTGACGCTTCAGCTCGCGGTTTTTCATGCTCTTCTTGGCCATTTTCCTACTCCAATCAGTTGCGGAACGGGAATTTGAATGCACGCAGCAGAGCGCGGCCTTCGTCATCCGAACGAGCAGTGGTGGTCAGGGTGATGTCCAAACCGCGCAGAGCATCGATCTTGTCGTAATCGATTTCCGGGAAGATGATCTGCTCTTTCACGCCCATGCTGTAGTTGCCACGGCCATCGAAGGACTTGGCATTCAGGCCGCGGAAGTCGCGGACCCGAGGCAGGGAGATCGCCAGCAGGCGGTCCAGGAATTCGTACATCTTTTCGCGACGCAGGGTCACCTTGACACCGATCGGCCATCCTTCACGGACTTTGAAGCCCGCGATGGATTTACGAGCGAAAGTCACAACCGGCTTTTGACCGGTGATCTTTTCCAGGTCGGCAACAGCGTGCTCGATGACTTTCTTGTCGCCGATCGCTTCGCCCAGGCCCATGTTCAGGGTGATCTTGGTAACGCGCGGAACTTCCATCACGTTCGACAGCTTAAGTTCTTCCTTAAGCTTAGGAGCGATTTCGTTCCGGTAAATCTCTTTCAGTCGTGCCATGGTCTTCTACCTAGCAGTGTTCAAGCATCAACCGCTTTTTGGGTCGACTTGAAGACACGAATTTTCTTACCGTCTTCTACTTTGAAACCAACGCGGTCAGCCTTGTTGGTTTCGCCATTGAAGATGGCAACGTTGGAAGCGTGCAGAGGCGCTTCTTTTTCGACGATACCGCCCTGAACGCCCGCCATCGGGTTAGGCTTGGTATGACGCTTGACCAGGTTCACACCACCGATGACCAGACGGTCGTCAGCGAGAACCTTCAGCACCTTACCGCGCTTACCTTTGTCTTTGCCGGCGATCACGATGATCTCGTCGTCACGACGAATCTTTTGCATGTCGGATCTCCTTACAGCACTTCAGGGGCGAGCGAGACGATCTTCATGAACTTCTCAGTACGAAGTTCACGGGTCACTGGCCCGAAGATGCGAGTGCCGATCGGCTCTTGCTTGGTGTTCAGCAGAACAGCAGCGTTGCCGTCGAAACGAATGATGGAACCGTCAGCGCGACGTACACCGTGACGGGTACGGACGACAACAGCGGTCATCACCTGGCCTTTTTTGACCTTACCGCGCGGAATTGCTTCCTTGACGGTTACTTTGATGATGTCACCGATGCCGGCGTAACGGCGGTGCGAACCGCCGAGCACCTTGATGCACATGACGCGACGAGCGCCGCTGTTATCGGCCACATCGAGCATGGATTGAGTCTGAATCATAAAATTTCTCCGACCCCTAGCCCTTAGACTTCAACAGCGCGTTCGAGGACTTCAACCAGTGCCCAGGACTTGGTCTTGGCCAGCGGACGGGTTTCACGGATAGAAACCTTGTCGCCGATTTTGCACTGGTTGGATTCGTCGTGCGCGTGCAGCTTAGTCGAACGCTTAACGTATTTACCGTAGATCGGGTGCTTGACGCGACGCTCGATCAGAACGGTGATGGTCTTGTCCATTTTGTCGCTGACGACACGGCCAGTCAGCGTACGGACGGTTTTTTCAGCTTCAGCCATGATCACTTACCTGCCTGCTGGTTAAGCACAGTTTTCACGCGAGCGATGTCACGCTTAACTTGCGAGAGCAGGTGCGACTGCCCCAACTGGCCAGTTGCCTTCTGCATACGCAGATTGAACTGGTCGCGCAGCAAGCCGAGCAGTTGCTCATTCAGTTGCTGTGCAGATTTTTCACGAAGTTCATTCGCTTTCATCACATCACCGTCCGCTTAACAAAGGAGGTGGCGAGAGGCAGCTTTGCAGCAGCCAGGGCGAAAGCTTCGCGCGCCAGCTCTTCAGAAACACCCTCGATCTCGTACAGGACTTTGCCTGGCTGGATCTGGGCAACCCAGTATTCCACGGAACCCTTACCTTTACCCATACGAACCTCGAGAGGCTTCTTGGAGATCGGCTTGTCCGGGAAGACACGGATCCAGATCTTGCCGCCACGCTTAACGTGACGGGTCAGAGCACGACGTGCCGACTCGATCTGGCGGGCGGTGAGGCGACCGCGAGCAACAGCTTTCAGGGCGAATTCGCCGAAGCTGACTTTGCTACCGCGCAGTGCCAGACCACGGTTGTGGCCGGTCATCTGCTTGCGGAATTTTGTACGCTTTGGTTGCAACATTTGGCGTACCCCTTACTTAGCAGCTTTTTTACGAGGCGCTGGTGCTTGTGGTTTCAGTTCTTCTTGGCGACCACCAATAACTTCGCCTTTGAAGATCCAAACCTTCACACCGATCACACCGTAAGTGGTGTGAGCTTCGTAGGTGTTGTAGTCGATATCGGCACGCAGGGTGTGCAGAGGCACACGACCTTCGCGATACCACTCGGTACGAGCAATCTCAGCACCGCCGAGACGACCGCTCACCTGGATCTTGATGCCCTTGGCACCAATACGCATGGCGTTCTGTACGGCGCGCTTCATGGCGCGACGGAACATTACGCGGCGTTCCAGCTGCTGAGCTACGCTCTGCGCAACCAGCATAGCGTCGAGTTCCGGCTTGCGGATCTCTTCGATGTTGATGTGCACAGGCACACCCATCTGCTTGGTCAGGTCCTGACGCAGCTTCTCGACATCCTCACCTTTCTTACCGATAACGATACCGGGACGAGCGGTGTGGATGGTGATGCGTGCAGTTTGAGCCGGACGATGAATATCGATACGGCTTACGGACGCGCTTTTTAGTTTGTCTTGGAGGTACTCACGCGTTTTCAGATCCTTCAAGAGGTAATCTGCGTAAGTAGCACCGTCTGCGTACCAGACGGAGGTGTGCTCCTTGACGATTCCCAGGCGAATGCCAGTGGGATGTACTTTCTGACCCATCTGATCGACTCCGTTACTTGTCCGCAACCTTGACAGTGATATGGCAAGACCGCTTGACGATGCGATCAGCACGGCCTTTGGCACGTGGCATGATGCGCTTCAGCGAACGCCCTTCGTTGACGAAGACGGTGGAGACCTTCAGGTCATCAACGTCTGCGCCTTCGTTGTGTTCGGCGTTGGCAACGGCCGACTCGAGGACTTTCTTCATGATTTCAGCGGCTTTTTTGCTGCTGAAGGCCAACAGGTTGAGCGCTTCGCCCACCTTCTTCCCGCGGATCTGGTCGGCGACCAAGCGGGCTTTCTGGGCGGAGATGCGAGCGCCCGACAACTTAGCGGCTACTTCCATTTCCTTACCCCTTAACGCTTGGCTTTCTTGTCAGCCACGTGCCCGCGATAGGTGCGGGTACCGGCGAACTCGCCCAGTTTGTGGCCGACCATGTCTTCGTTCACGAGAACTGGAACATGCTGGCGACCGTTGTGAACCGCGATGGTCAGACCGACCATTTGTGGCAGGATCATCGAACGACGCGACCAGGTTTTAACTGGCTTGCGATCATTCTTCTCCACCGCCACTTCGACCTTCTTCAGCAGGTGAAGATCGATAAAAGGACCTTTTTTCAGAGAACGTGGCACTGTCGTATCCCTCTAGTTACTTGCGACGACGGACGATCATGTTGTCGGTACGCTTATTACCACGGGTTTTAGCACCCTTGGTTGGGAAGCCCCATGGCGATACCGGATGACGACCACCGGAGGTACGACCTTCACCACCACCATGTGGGTGGTCAACCGGGTTCATGGCAACACCACGAACGGTTGGGCGAACGCCGCGCCAGCGTTTGGCACCAGCTTTACCCAGCGAGCGCAGGCTGTGCTCGGAGTTCGAGACTTCGCCCAGGGTCGCACGGCACTCAGCCAGTACTTTACGCATCTCACCGGAACGCAGACGCAGAGTCACGTAGACGCCTTCACGAGCGATCAGCTGAGCCGAGGCACCAGCGGAACGAGCGATCTGAGCACCTTTACCCGGCTTCAGTTCGATGCCGTGAATGGTGCTACCTACTGGGATGTTGCGCAGCTGCAGGGAGTTACCGGCCTTGATTGGGGCCAGAGCACCTGCGATCAGCTGGTCGCCAGCACTCACGCCTTTAGGGGCGATGATGTAGCGACGCTCACCGTCTGCGTAGCACAGCAGGGCGATGTGAGCAGTACGGTTTGGATCGTATTCGATACGCTCGACAGTGGCTGGGATGCCATCTTTGTCGTTGCGACGGAAGTCGACCAGACGGTAATGCTGCTTATGACCACCACCAACGTGACGAGTGGTGATGCGGCCATTGTTGTTACGACCACCAGACTTCGATTTCTTCTCGAGCAGCGGTGCGTGAGGAGCGCCTTTATGCAGCTCCTGGTTGACCACCTTGACCACGAAACGGCGGCCAGGGGAAGTCGGTTTGCATTTAACGATTGCCATGATGCACCCCTTCCTTACTCAGCACTGCTGCTGAAATCGAGATCTTGGCCTGGCTGAAGGGAGACGATCGCCTTCTTCCAGTCATTACGCTTGCCCAGACCACGTGCGGTACGCTTGGTTTTACCCAGAACGTTAACAGTCGACACGTTTTCAACTTTTACGTTGAACAGGCCTTCGACAGCTTTCTTGATTTCCAGCTTGGTTGCGTCAGTAGCAACCTTGAATACGAACTGGCCTTTTTTCTCAGCCAGAACGGTAGCCTTCTCGGAAACGTGCGGGCCAAGGAGGACTTTGAATACGCGTTCCTGGTTCATCCCAGCAGCTCCTCGAATTTCTTCACGGCCGAGACAGTGATCAACACTTTCTCGTATGCGATCAGACTGACCGGGTCGGAACCTTGAACGTCACGTACATCGACGTGCGGCAGGTTACGAGCAGCCAGGTACAGGTTCTGATCAACAGCGTCCGAAACGATCAGAACATCGCTCAGACCCATGCCGTTCAGCTTGTTCAGCAGATCTTTGGTTTTCGGTGCTTCAACAGCGAAGTCCTGAACCACGACCAGACGGTCGCTACGCACCAGCTCAGCGAGGATGGAGCGCAGAGCTGCGCGGTACATCTTCTTGTTGAGCTTCTGCGAGTGATCCTGAGGACGAGCTGCGAAGGTTACACCACCGCCACGCCAGATCGGACCACGAGTGGTACCAGCACGAGCACGGCCAGTACCCTTCTGACGCCATGGGCGCTTACCGCCACCAGCCACGTCGGAACGGGTCTTTTGCTGCTTGGTGCCCTGACGGCCGCCGGCCATATAGGCCACGACTGCTTGGTGTACCAGCGTCTCGTTGAATTCGCCACCGAAAGTCAGTTCGGAAACTTCGATCGCCTGAGCGTCATTTACATTAAGTTGCATGTCAGTTTCCCCTTAACCGCGAGCCTTGACAGCCGGACGTACAACCACGTCGCCGCCAGTAGCGCCAGGAACGGCACCCTTGACCAGCAGCAGGTTGCGCTCAGCGTCTACGCGAACTACTTCCAGGGACTGAACAGTCACGCGCTCGGCGCCCATGTGACCGGACATTTTCTTGCCCTTGAACACACGACCAGGAGTCTGGCACTGGCCGATGGAGCCTGGGACACGGTGCGACACGGAGTTACCGTGGGTGTTGTCCTGGCCACGGAAGTTCCAGCGCTTGATGGTACCGGCAAAGCCTTTACCTTTGGACTGACCAGTAACGTCTACCAGCTGGCCTGCAGTGAAGAGTTCAGCTTTGATCGAGTCGCCAGCCTGGAACTCGCCTTCTTCAAGGCGGAACTCCCAGACACCGCGACCAGCGGCAACGTTGGCCTTGGCGAAGTGACCTGCCTGAGCGGCAGTCACACGCGAAGCACGACGCTCGCCGACAGTGACTTGCACTGCACGGTAGCCATCGGTTTCTTCAGTTTTGAACTGGGTGACGCGATTCGGCTCGATCTCAATGACCGTGACCGGAATGGAGACACCTTCTTCGGTGAAAATGCGGGTCATACCGCACTTGCGACCGACTACACCAATAGTCATGTTGTAAACCTCATGAGTGTACGGGGCTTTCACCCGCTATGGCCGCCCATTTCAGAGCGTTACACGACAAGACCGAAGTCTTAGCCGAGGCTGATCTGCACTTCCACACCTGCCGCCAGATCAAGCTTCATCAGCGCGTCAACGGTTTTATCCGTCGGCTGGACGATGTCCAGAACACGCTTATGAGTGCGGATCTCGTACTGGTCACGCGCGTCTTTGTTGACGTGCGGGGAGACCAGAACGGTGAAACGCTCTTTGCGGGTAGGCAGTGGAATTGGACCACGCACTTGTGCACCAGTACGTTTCGCGGTTTCCACGATTTCCTGGGTGGATTGGTCGATCAGGCGATGGTCGAAAGCCTTCAACCTGATTCGGATTTGCTGATTTTGCATTGGATTTCAGACTCCAGGCTGTTCCCAACGGACGCACTACGCCCGCTAAAAGGAGGCGTGATTCTATAGACGCCCCTATTTAGTGTCAACCCAATAAAAAAAACCCCCGCTGAGCGGGGGTTTTTTTCAATCGGTCGAGTGATTACTCGATGATTTTGGCTACGACGCCGGCGCCGACGGTACGACCGCCTTCACGGATAGCGAAGCGCAGACCGTCTTCCATTGCGATGGTCTTGATCAGGGTAACAGTCATCTGAATGTTGTCACCTGGCATTACCATTTCAACGCCTTCCGGCAGTTCGCAGTTACCGGTCACGTCAGTGGTACGGAAGTAGAACTGAGGACGGTAGCCTTTGAAGAACGGAGTGTGACGGCCGCCTTCTTCCTTCGACAGAACGTAGACTTCTGCGGTGAACTTGGTGTGCGGCTTGACCGAACCTGGCTTGACCAGAACCTGGCCACGCTCAACGTCGTCACGCTTGGTACCACGCAGCAGAACGCCGCAGTTCTCGCCAGCACGACCTTCGTCCAGCAGCTTGCGGAACATCTCAACACCAGTGCAGGTGGTGGTGGTGGTGTCACGCAGACCAACGATTTCCAGCGGATCCTGAACGCGGACGATACCACGCTCGATACGACCGGTAACAACGGTACCACGACCCGAGATCGAGAATACGTCTTCGATCGGCATCAGGAACGGCTGGTCGATGGCACGAACTGGCTCAGGAATGTAGCTGTCCAGAGTTTCTACCAGCTTCTTGACAGCGGTAGTGCCCATTTCGTTGTCGTCTTTGCCTTCCAGAGCCATACGAGCAGAACCGATGATGATCGGAGTGTCGTCGCCTGGGAAGTCGTAGGTGGACAGCAGGTCGCGAACTTCCATCTCGACCAGTTCCAGCAGCTCGGCGTCGTCTACCAGGTCAGCCTTGTTCAGGAAGACCACGATGTACGGAACGCCAACCTGACGGGACAGCAGGATGTGCTCACGGGTTTGTGGCATCGGACCATCGGCGGCCGAGCAAACCAGGATCGCGCCGTCCATCTGGGCAGCACCGGTGATCATGTTCTTCACGTAGTCAGCGTGACCTGGGCAGTCAACGTGAGCGTAGTGACGAATGGTCGAGTTGTACTCAACGTGAGCGGTGTTGATGGTGATACCGCGCGCTTTTTCTTCCGGAGCCGAGTCGATCTTGTCGAACTCAACGATTGCCGAGCCGAAAACTTCGGAGCAAACGCGAGTCAGAGCTGCGGTCAGAGTGGTCTTACCGTGGTCAACGTGGCCGATGGTGCCAACGTTAACGTGCGGAAGGGAACGATCAAATTTTTCTTTAGCCACGACAGTGAACCTCTTGCCTAAAGGGGATTAGCCTTGTTTTTTAACGAGTGCTTCGACGATGTTCGACGGAGCTTCGGCGTATTTGGAGAATTCCATGGAGTAGCTTGCGCGACCCTGAGACATGGAACGAACGTCGGTCGCATAACCGAACATTTCTCCGAGCGGTACTTCAGCACGGACGACGCGGCCGGAGACCGACTCATCCATACCCTGGACCAGACCACGACGACGGTTCAGGTCACCCATCACGTCACCCAGGTAGTCTTCCGGGGTTACAACTTCGACCTTCATGATCGGCTCGAGGACCACGCCACCGCCCTTCTGGGCCAGTTGCTTGGTTGCCATCGAAGCAGCGATCTTGAACGCCATTTCGTTGGAGTCGACGTCGTGGTACGAACCGTCGAATACCGTGGCCTTCAGGCCGATCAGAGGATAACCGGCAACGACGCCGTTTTTCATCTGCTCTTCGATACCCTTCTGGATCGGGGCGATGAATTCCTTAGGAATCACACCACCAACGACTTCGTTGGAGAACACCAGACCTTCGGTGATGTTGCCTTTCTCGTCCTGATCTGGCTCCGAGAAACGGATCCAGCAGTGACCGAACTGACCACGACCACCCGACTGACGAACGAACTTGCCTTCGATCTCAACGCCGGACTTGGTGATCTTCTCGCGGTACGAAACCTGCGGCTTACCGATGTTGGCTTCGACGTTGAACTCGCGCTTCATGCGGTCAACGAGGATGTCCAGGTGCAGCTCACCCATGCCCGAGATGATGGTCTGGCCAGTCTCTTCGTCGGTCTTGACGCGGAACGACGGGTCTTCCTGGGCCAGCTTGCCCAGAGCAATACCCATCTTCTCCTGGTCAGCCTTGGTTTTCGGCTCGACGGAGAGCGAAATCACCGGCTCAGGGAAGTCCATACGCTCAAGAATGATTGGCTTGTCGGCGTTGCACAGGGTTTCGCCCGTGGTCACGTCCTTCATGCCGATCAGTGCCGCGATGTCGCCAGCGCGCACTTCCTTGATCTCTTCACGCTGGTTGGCGTGCATCTGCACCATACGACCAACGCGCTCTTTCTTGCCCTTGACCGAGTTGATGACCGAGTCACCGGAGCTCAGTACGCCGGAGTAGACGCGAACGAAGGTCAGAGTACCAACGAACGGGTCGGTCGCGATCTTGAACGCCAGAGCAGAGAACGGCTCGTTGTCGTCGGCGTGACGCTCGTCTTTACGAACAGCCGGATCGTCTTTGTCCAGGTCCTTGTCGTCCGGGTTGATACCCTGGATTGCAGGGATCTCGGTCGGAGCAGGCAGGTAGTCGATGACGGCGTCGAGAACCAGGGGAACGCCCTTGTTCTTGAACGACGAACCGCAGACAGCCGGTACGATTTCGCTGGCCAGGGTGCGCGCGCGCAGACCGGCTTTGATCTCTTCGACGGTCAGCTCTTCGCCTTCCAGGTACTTGTTCATCAGCTCTTCGCTGGACTCGGCAGCAGCCTCAACCATGTTGGAGCGCCACTCTTGAGCCAGCTCCAGCATATCGGCAGGAATTTCTTCCTCGCGATAAGTGGTGCCTTTGTCGTCGTCGTTCCAGTAGATAGCCTTCATCTTGATCAGGTCGACCTGACCCTGGAAGTTATCTTCCGAACCGATGGCCAGCTGAACAGGAACCGGGGTGTGACCCAGACGGTTCTTGATCTGACCTACGACGCGCAGGAAGTTTGCACCGGCACGGTCCATCTTGTTCACGTAAACAACACGTGGAACGCCGTACTTGTTGGCCTGACGCCATACGGTTTCGGACTGAGGCTCAACGCCGGAGGTACCGCAGAACACAACGACCGCGCCGTCGAGTACACGCAGCGAACGCTCTACTTCAATGGTGAAGTCAACGTGGCCAGGGGTATCGATGACGTTTACACGGTAGTTGTCGTACTGACCAACGGAACCCTTCCAGAAGGTGGTAACGGCAGCGGAGGTAATGGTGATACCGCGCTCCTGCTCCTGCACCATCCAGTCGGTGGTCGCGGCGCCGTCGTGCACCTCGCCCATCTTGTGGCTCAGACCTGTGTAGAACAGGATCCGCTCGGTAGTGGTAGTCTTGCCCGCGTCAACGTGAGCACAGATACCGATGTTACGGTAGCGGTTAATTGCTGTAGTACGAGCCATAAAGCCCTCGCAAAAATGTTGATGCTTGAATTAGAAGCGGTAGTGCGAGAACGCTTTGTTGGCTTCAGCCATACGGTGCACGTCTTCACGCTTCTTGACTGCAGCACCCTTGCCTTCGGCAGCATCCAGCAGCTCGCCAGCAAGGCGCAGAGCCATCGACTTCTCGCCGCGCTTGCGGGCGTAGTCTACGAGCCAGCGCATTGCCAGAGCGTTACGACGGGATGGACGAACTTCAACCGGAACCTGGTAAGTGGCACCGCCGACACGACGGGACTTTACTTCGACCAGCGGAGCGATGGCGTCGAGAGCTTTCTCGAAGATTTCCAGGGGGTCGCTGTTCTTGCGTGCTTTGACGGTATCCAGGGCACCGTAAACGATGCGCTCGGCTACGGCCTTCTTGCCGCTTTCCATCACGTGGTTCATGAACTTGGCGAGGATCTGGGATCCGTACTTCGGATCGTCAAGGATCTCACGTTTTGCTGCTACACGACGTCTTGGCATGATAAGCCCTCAAACGGTCTTCAGGTTAGCCCGGGACGTGGGTCTTCGACCCCTGCCCGACCTTACTCTTATCGACTCAAAAAAATGGATGTCTGCAAACGGCCGATTACTTCGGACGCTTGGTACCGTACTTCGAACGACCCTGGTTACGGCCTTTGACGCCCGAAGTATCCAGAGAGCCGCGAACGGTGTGGTAACGAACACCTGGCAAGTCTTTTACACGGCCGCCACGGATCAGGACGACGCTGTGCTCTTGCAGGTTGTGGCCTTCACCGCCGATGTACGAGGAAACCTCGAAACCGTTGGTCAGACGCACACGGCATACTTTACGCAGTGCCGAGTTAGGTTTTTTCGGCGTGGTGGTGTACACGCGGGTGCACACGCCACGACGTTGCGGGCAGTTCTGCAGCGCAGGAACGTCGGACTTTTCGACCGAACGCTTACGCGGCTGACGTACCAGCTGGTTGATAGTTGCCATCTACTAGCTCCACTGATTGTCTTGCGACTCTATTGTCTTGCAAGAAAGCCAAAAATTGGCGAGACGGAGCCTCACCAAATTTAAGGGTACAAAAGTCTAAAGAGGATCTTGCACCCAGTCAAGACAAGGCCCCGGCCCGCCCCGCCCGATCATCGGCAACATTCCATGTCTCCGATGACCGTTCGGGGCTTGCCGGGGCCCTGCCCTGTACTTAGTTACCGCTGGAATTCAGCGCTTCGGTCAGTGCGGCTTCCACCTCACTGGCACTTACGCGCAGCGGTTTGTCGGCTTCACGGCGACGCTTACGCTCGCTGTGGTAGGCCAGACCGGTACCGGCCGGGATCAGACGACCCACGACCACGTTCTCTTTCAGGCCGCGCAGGTAATCGCGCTTGCCGGTTACGGCCGCTTCGGTCAGCACGCGGGTGGTTTCCTGGAAGGAAGCCGCGGAGATGAACGACTCGGTCGAAAGCGACGCCTTGGTGATACCCAGCAACACACGGGTGAACTTCGAGACGAACTTGTCATCGGCGGCGAGACGCTCGTTCTCGACCAGCACCTGAGTCAGTTCCATCTGGTCGCCCTTGATGAAGCTGGAATCGCCCGACTCGGAGATCTCGACCTTACGCAGCATCTGACGCAGGATGGTCTCGATGTGCTTGTCGTTGATCTTAACGCCTTGCAGACGGTAAACGTCCTGGATCTCGTTGACGATGTATTTCGCCAGCGCGCTCACACCCAGCAGACGCAGGATGTCGTGCGGATCGCTCGGGCCGTCGGAGATAACTTCACCGCGGTTTACCTGTTCGCCTTCGAAGACGTTCAGGTGACGCCACTTCGGAATCAGCTCTTCGTACGGATCGCTACCGTCGGTCGGGGTAATGACCAGGCGACGCTTGCCTTTGGTCTCCTTGCCGAATGCGATGGTGCCGCTGACTTCAGCCAGAATCGAGGCTTCTTTCGGACGACGCGCTTCGAACAGGTCGGCAACACGCGGCAGACCACCGGTGATGTCACGGGTCTTCGACGTTTCTTGCGGGATACGCGCAATAACGTCACCAACGCCGATCTGTGCACCGTCAGCAACACCAACCAAGGCGTTCGCTGGCAGGAAGTACTGTGCAGGTACGTCGGTACCTGGCAGGTACAGATCCTTGCCATTGGCGTCGACCATCTTGATTGCCGGACGGATTTCCTTGCCTGCGGCAGGGCGATCCTTGACGTCCAGTACTTCGATGTTGGTCAGGCCGGTCAGCTCGTCGGTCTGGCGCTTGATGGTGATGTTTTCTTCCATGCCCACGAAGGTCACGGTACCTTTCAGCTCGGTAACGATCGGGTGGGTGTGCGGATCCCACTTGGCGACGATGGCGCCAGCTTCGACCTTGTCACCTTCCTTGACCGAAATCACCGCACCGTAAGGCAGCTTGTAACGCTCGCGCTCACGGCCGAATTCATCGGCAATGGCCAGCTCACCGGAACGCGATACGGCAACCAGGTTGCCATCGGCACGCTCGACCTGCTTCAGGTTGTGCAGACGCACCATACCGCCGTTCTTCACCTGGACGCTGTCGGCAGCCGAAGTCCGGCTTGCAGCACCACCGATGTGGAACGTACGCATGGTCAGCTGGGTACCAGGCTCACCGATCGACTGGGCAGCGATAACGCCGACAGCTTCACCGATGTTCACCTGATGACCGCGGGCCAGGTCACGACCGTAGCACTTGGCACAGATACCGTAGCGGGTTTCGCAGTTGATCGGCGAACGTACGACAACTTCGTCGATGCTGTTCAGCTCGATGAACTCGACCCACTGCTCGTCGACCAGGGTACCGGCAGGAACGATGACGTCCTCGGTGCCTGGCTTGAACACGTCACGGGCGATGACACGGCCCAGTACACGCTCACCCAACGGCTCCACGACGTCACCGCCTTCGATGTGCGGAGTCATCAGCAGGCCGTGGTCGGTACCACAATCGATCTCGGTTACAACCAGGTCTTGCGCAACGTCCACCAGACGACGGGTCAGGTAACCGGAGTTCGCAGTCTTCAACGCGGTATCCGCCAGACCTTTACGAGCACCGTGAGTCGAAATGAAGTACTGGAGTACGCTCAGACCTTCACGGAAGTTCGCAGTGATCGGCGTCTCGATGATCGAGCCGTCCGGCTTGGCCATCAGGCCACGCATACCGGCCAGCTGACGGATCTGTGCTGCGGAACCCCGCGCACCGGAGTCAGCCATCATGTACATCGAGTTGAAGGACTCTTGCTCGACTTCTTTGCCCTCGCGGTCAATGACCTTCTCTTTCGAGAGGTTGGCCATCATCGCCTTGGACACTTCGTCGTTCGCCTTGGACCACAAGTCGATGACCTTGTTGTACTTCTCGCCCTGGGTTACCAGGCCGGAGGCGTACTGGCTCTCGATTTCCTTCACTTCATCAGTGGCGCTGCCAATGATGCGCGCTTTTTCATCAGGGATGACGAAGTCATTCACACCGATGGAAACGCCGGAAATGGTCGAGTAGGCGAAACCGGTGTACATCAACTGGTCGGCGAAGATAACGGTCTCTTTCAGACCAACCACGCGGTAGCACTGGTTGATCAGCTTGGAGATCGCCTTTTTCTTCATCGGCTGGTTGACCACATCGTACGGCAGGCCTGCCGGTACAACCTGGAACAGCAGTGCACGGCCGACAGTGGTGTCGACGATGCGGGTGTTCTTGGTGATGCTGCCATCACGGTCTTTCACGGTCTCGTTGATACGGACCTTGATTTTCGCGTGCAGAGCGGCTTCGCCGGCGCGGAATACGCGGTCGACTTCCTGCAGGTCGGCGAACACGCGACCTTCGCCCTTGGCATTGATGGCTTCACGGGTCATGTAGTACAGACCCAGTACAACGTCCTGCGACGGAACGATGATTGGCTCACCGTTGGCTGGCGACAGAATGTTGTTGGTCGACATCATCAGCGCGCGCGCTTCAAGCTGTGCTTCCAGGGTCAGAGGCACGTGAACGGCCATCTGGTCACCGTCGAAGTCGGCGTTGTACGCAGCACAGACCAGCGGGTGCAGCTGAATGGCCTTGCCTTCGATGAGCACAGGCTCGAACGCCTGGATACCCAGACGGTGAAGGGTCGGTGCACGGTTCAGCAGTACGGGGTGTTCGCGAATCACTTCAGCGAGAACGTCCCATACCTCTGGCAGCTCGCGCTCGACCATCTTCTTGGCAGCCTTGATGGTGGTCGCCAGACCACGCATTTCTAGCTTGCCGAAAATGAACGGCTTGAACAGCTCGAGGGCCATCTTCTTCGGCAGACCGCACTGATGCAGACGCAGGGTCGGGCCTACGGTAATTACCGAACGGCCGGAGTAGTCCACACGCTTGCCGAGCAAGTTCTGACGGAAACGACCTTGCTTACCTTTGATCATGTCGGCCAGGGACTTCAGCGGACGCTTGTTCGAGCCAGTGATGGCGCGACCGCGACGGCCGTTGTCCAGCAGGGCGTCTACCGCTTCCTGCAGCATGCGCTTTTCGTTGCGCACGATGATGTCCGGCGCCGACAGATCGAGCAGGCGCTTCAGACGGTTGTTACGGTTGATCACCCGACGATACAGGTCGTTCAGGTCGGAGGTCGCGAAGCGGCCACCATCCAGCGGAACCAGCGGACGCAGGTCCGGCGGCAGTACTGGCAGAACGGTCAGGACCATCCACTCAGGCAGGTTGCCCGAGCCCTGGAAAGCTTCCATCAGCTTCAGGCGCTTGGACAGCTTCTTGATCTTGGTTTCCGAGTTGGTCTGCGGAATCTCTTCGCGCAGGCGACCGATCTCGTGCTCCAGGTCGATAGCGTGCAGCAGCTCGCGGACAGCCTCGGCACCCATGCGGGCGTCGAAATCGTCACCGAACTCTTCCAGCGCTTCGAAGTACTGCTCGTCGTTCAGCAGCTGACCCTTCTCGAGGGTAGTCATGCCTGGGTCGATGACGACGTAGCTCTCGAAGTAGAGCACGCGCTCGATGTCACGCAGGGTCATGTCCATCAGCAGGCCGATACGGGACGGCAGCGACTTCAGGAACCAGATATGGGCAACCGGCGAAGCCAGCTCGATGTGCGCCATGCGCTCACGACGAACCTTGGCCAAGGCAACTTCAACGCCGCACTTCTCGCAGATCACACCGCGGTGCTTGAGGCGCTTGTACTTGCCGCACAGGCACTCGTAGTCCTTGACCGGGCCAAAGATCTTGGCGCAGAAAAGGCCGTCACGCTCAGGTTTGAACGTACGGTAGTTGATGGTTTCCGGCTTCTTAACTTCACCGAACGACCACGAACGGATCATTTCAGGCGACGCCAGACCGATGCGGATGGCGTCGAACTCTTCGACTTGACCCTGGTTTTTCAGCAAATTCAGTAGGTCTTTCAAGGCCTTTCCTCCTGGCGGAGCAGGAAGCGGGCTGTACCAGCCCCACTCCCCTTCGCGTCACGTGTTATTCGGTTTCCAGATCGATATCGATACCGAGCGAACGGATCTCTTTGATCAACACGTTGAAGGACTCGGGCATGCCCGGCTCCATACGGTGATCGCCATCCACGATGTTCTTGTACATCTTGGTACGGCCGTTCACGTCGTCCGACTTCACTGTGAGCATTTCTTGCAGGGTGTATGCCGCGCCGTATGCTTCCAGCGCCCACACTTCCATCTCCCCGAAACGCTGACCACCGAACTGCGCCTTACCACCCAGCGGCTGCTGGGTAACCAGGCTGTAGGAACCAGTGGAACGCGCGTGCATCTTGTCGTCCACCAAGTGGTTCAGCTTGAGCATGTACATGTAACCAACGGTCACAGGACGCTCGAACTTGTTGCCGGTACGACCGTCGAACAGCACCATCTGGCCGCTCTCTGGCAGGTCAGCCAGCTTCAGCATGGCCTTGATCTCGCGCTCCTTGGCACCGTCGAAGACCGGAGTAGCCATAGGCACGCCTTTCTTCAGGTTGTGCGCCAGGGCGAGGATCTCTTCGTCGGTGAACTCTTCCAGGTTCTCCTGACGACCACCGATCTCGTTGTAGATCTCGGTGAGGAAGCCACGCAGCTCAGCGGCTTTGCGCTGTTCTTCGATCATGCGGTCGATCTTCTCGCCCAGACCTTTGGCCGCGAGGCCCAGGTGGGTTTCAAGGATCTGACCGACGTTCATACGCGAAGGTACGCCCAGCGGGTTCAGTACGACGTCGACCGGAGTACCGTTGGCATCGTGCGGCATGTCTTCTACCGGCATGATGACCGAGACCACACCTTTGTTACCGTGACGACCGGCCATCTTGTCACCCGGCTGGATGCGACGGCGGATGGCCAGGTAAACCTTGACGATCTTCAGTACGCCCGGTGCCAGGTCATCGCCCTGCTGCAGCTTGCGCTTCTTGTCTTCGAATTTGTCGTCCAGCAGGCGACGGCGATCGACGATGTACTGCTGAGCCTTTTCCAGCTGCTCGTTCAGTGCATCTTCAGCCATGCGCAGCTTGAACCACTGGCCGTGCTCCAGACCGTCCAGCACTTCGTCAGTGATCACGGTGCCTTTCTTCAGGCCCGCGCCACCGTCGACCACTTGGCCGTTCAGGGCAGAACGCAAACGCTCGAAGGTTGCACCTTCGACGATACGGAACTCTTCGTTGAGGTCCTTGCGAATCTCGTCCAGCTGCATCTTCTCGATGGCCAGTGCGCGGCTGTCGCGCTCTACGCCATCACGAGTGAAGACCTGTACGTCGATGACGGTACCCTTGGTGCCAGTCGGCACGCGCAGGGAGGTATCCTTAACGTCGCTGGCCTTCTCACCGAAGATCGCGCGCAGCAGTTTTTCTTCCGGAGTCAGCTGGGTTTCGCCTTTTGGCGTGACCTTGCCGACCAGGATGTCGCCAGCGCCGACTTCAGCACCTACGTAGACGATACCGGCTTCGTCCAGCTTGTTCAGCGCAGCTTCACCCACGTTCGGGATATCCGCAGTGATTTCCTCTGGGCCAAGCTTGGTGTCACGCGCCACACAGGTGAGTTCCTGAATGTGGATTGTGGTAAAGCGGTCTTCCTGAACCACACGCTCGGACAGGCAGATGGAGTCTTCGAAGTTGAAGCCGTTCCACGCCATGAACGCGATGCGCATGTTCTGACCCAGCGCCAGTTCACCCATGTCGGTGGACGGGCCGTCGGCCATGATGTCGCCGCGCGCAACCTTGTCACCTTTGCTAACCAGCGGACGCTGGTTGATGCAGGTGTTCTGGTTGGAGCGGGTGTACTTGGTCAGGTTGTAGATATCTACACCTGCTTCACCGGTCTCGACTTCGTCGTCAGCTACGCGAACGACGATACGGCTGGCGTCGACGGAGTCGATCACACCACCGCGACGAGCAACCACGCAGACACCGGAGTCACGGGCAACGTTGCGCTCCATGCCGGTACCGACCAGCGGCTTGTCAGCACGCAGGGTTGGTACAGCCTGACGCTGCATGTTCGAACCCATGAGTGCACGGTTGGCGTCGTCGTGCTCGAGGAACGGAATCAGCGAGGCAGCAACGGAAACAACCTGCTTCGGCGATACGTCCATCAGGGTGACGTCTTCCGGCGCCTTGACGGTGAATTCGTTCAGGTGACGAACGGCCACCAGTTCGTCGATCAGTTGCTTCTTGTCGTTCATCGCGGCCGAAGCCTGGGCGATGACGTGATCCGCTTCTTCGATCGCCGACAGGAACACGATGTCATCGCTGACCACGCCTTCCTTCACCACACGGTACGGGCTTTCCAGGAAGCCGTACTGGTTGGTGCGGGCATAGGCCGCCAGGGAGTTGATCAGACCGATGTTCGGACCTTCAGGGGTCTCGATCGGGCACACGCGGCCGTAGTGGGTCGGGTGTACGTCACGGACTTCGAAGCCTGCGCGCTCACGGGTCAGACCGCCCGGGCCGAGCGCGGAAACACGGCGCTTGTGGGTGATCTCGGAGAGCGGGTTGTTCTGGTCCATGAACTGCGAAAGCTGGCTGGAACCGAAGAACTCTTTCACCGCCGCCGCAACCGGCTTGGCGTTGATCAGGTCCTGCGGCATCAGGCCTTCGCTTTCAGCCATCGACAGGCGTTCCTTGACCGCGCGCTCGACGCGCACCAGGCCAACACGGAACTGGTTCTCGGCCATCTCGCCGACGCAACGTACGCGACGGTTACCGAGGTGGTCGATGTCGTCGACGATGCCTTTACCGTTACGGATATCGACCAGGGTCTTGAGAACCTCGACGATGTCTTCCTTGCTCAGCACGCCCGAACCTTCGATCTCGGTACGACCGATACGACGGTTGAACTTCATGCGGCCTACGGCCGACAGGTCGTAACGCTCAGCGCTGAAGAACAGGTTGTTGAACAGGGTCTCGGCAGCATCCTTGGTTGGCGGCTCGCCTGGGCGCATCATGCGATAGATCTCGACCAGCGCTTCCAGTTGGTTGCTGGTGGTGTCGATCTTCAGGGTGTCCGAGATGAACGGACCGCAGTCGATGTCGTTGGTGTACAGCGTCTCGATGCGAACGACCTGAGCCTTGGCGATCTTGATCAGCAGCTCGGTGGTCAGCTCGGTGTTGCACTCGGCGATGATCTCGCCGGTGGCCGGATGCACGATGGCCTTGGCGGTGGTGCGGCCCAGGACGTATTCCATCGGAACGTCCAGCTGGTTCACACCGGCCTTCTCGAGCTGGTTGACGTGGCGCGCGGTAATACGGCGGCCCTGCTCAACGATGACCTTGCCGGTTTCGTCATGGATGTCCATGACCGCAACTTCACCACGCAGACGCTGAGGCACCAGTTCCAGGCTGAGTTTCTCGCCGGAAATATGGAACACGTTGGTGGTGTAGAAGGTGTTCAGAACCTCTTCGGTGCTGTAACCCAAGGCGCGCAGCAGTACCGAGGCCGGCAGTTTGCGACGACGGTCGATACGGACGAACACGCAGTCTTTCGGGTCGAACTCGAAGTCCAACCAGGAGCCGCGGTACGGAATGATGCGAGCGGAGTACAGCAGCTTGCCGGAGCTGTGCGTCTTGCCACGGTCGTGGTCGAAGAACACACCAGGCGAACGGTGCAGCTGGGAAACGATCACACGCTCGGTACCGTTGATAACGAAGGTACCGTTCTCAGTCATCAGGGGGATTTCACCCATGTAGACTTCTTGCTCTTTGATGTCCTTGATCGCTTTGTTCGACGATTCCTTGTCGAAGATGATCAGGCGCACCTTGACCCGCAGCGGGACCGCGAAGGTCACGCCACGCAGGACACATTCCTTCACATCGAAGGCGGGTTCGCCCAGGCGATAGCCTACGTACTCCAGGGCAGCATTGCCGGAGTAGCTGATGATCGGAAATACCGATTTGAAGGCCGCGTGCAGGCCGACGTCGCGGAACTGATCCTTGGATGCTCCCGCTTGCAGGAATTCGCGATACGAATCCAGCTGGATGGCCAGGAGGTAAGGCACATCCATGACGTCCGGCAACTTGCTAAAGTCCTTGCGGATACGTTTTTTCTCAGTGTATGAGTAAGCCATCAGCGTTCCCCAGCTTGGTCACCTGCTTGTTTGGCTTCTCCCGGCGGGAGCAGCCAGAAAATCGTGCAAACCCCTTGGTTTGCGCCACCCACATGGGTGTCTTGCAGCTTGTTATCGGGGCCGACCTGATCGGCCACCAATAACGGAAAAAGGCCGGTGGCATAAGCCACCAGCCATCAGCCTTTGCTCAACGCTCCGGCTGGAGTCGCAAAGTCGAGATTACTTCAGCTCGACTTTAGCGCCTGCTTCTTCCAGCTTCTTCTTAGCGTCTTCAGCGGCTTCTTTCGAAACGCCTTCAGCTACGACCTGAGGAGCGCCATCGACTTTCTCTTTGGCTTCTTTCAGGCCCAGACCGGTCAGCTCGCGAACGGCTTTGATCACGTTCACTTTCTTGTCGCCGGCTTCAACCAGAACAACGTTGAACTCGGTCTGCTCTTCAACAACGGCAGCAGCAGCAGCTGGGCCAGCAGCGGCAACAGCAGCGGTAACGCCGAAGGTTTCTTCCATAGCTTTGATCAGCTCAACAACTTCCAGAACGGTTTTCTGGCCGATTGCTTCGATGATTTGCTCGTTAGTCAGGGACATGACTTAAATCCTGTATTGGGGTGACAGCCTACGCAGCCATCAAATTAAACATATGATTTTGAAAGAGGTTACGCGGCCTTAGGCAGCAGCAGCTTCTTTCTGGTCGCGAACGGCCGCCAGAGTACGAGCCAGCTTGCTGGTAGCGCCTTGAATAACGCTCATCAGACGTGCGATAGCTTCGTCACGGGTCGGCAAGGTAGCCAGTACATCGATCTGGTTGGCGGCAATGAAATTGCCGTCAAACGCAGCTGCCTTGATCTCGAACTTGTCCTGACCCTTGGCGAACTCTTTGAACAGACGAGCAGCAGCGCCCGGGTGTTCGTTGGAGAAAGCAATCAGGGTCGGGCCTTTGAACGCGTCGTTGAGGATCGAATACTCGGTGCCTTCAACTGCGCGCTTGAGCAGGGTGTTACGTACGACACGTACGTATACGCCAGCTTCGCGGGCCTCTTTACGGAGTCCGGTCATTGCGCTTACAGTCACACCACGGGCATCGGCCACGACAGCGGACAGAGCGACTTTGGCAGCCTCGTTGACTTCAGCGACGATGGCTTTCTTGTCTTCGAGTTTAATTGCCACGGGTTTACTCCTGGTTTTTACCGTTTCATCTGGCCGAAGCCAAATGTCGTTTTGGTGTCTGATTCGGTAACGAATCGGGAGCACCATCTGCGTAGGCTTGAGGTTTAAGGCTTGCGCCGCCTACGGTCTTGGATAGCCCCCGCCAGGCAGGGACCCCAATTTTGCTGATGGCGCGACGGATCGCGCCATCATTGCCTTACGCGTTCAGCGAGCTCTGATCGATGACCAGACCTGGGCCCATAGTGGTGCTCAGGGTAACGCGCTTGACGTAGATACCTTTCGAAGAAGCCGGCTTGATACGCTTCAAATCAGCGATCAGGGCCTCAACGTTTTCCTTCAGCTTGCCAGCTTCGAAGCCGACCTTGCCAACGGAGGTGTGGATGATACCGTTTTTGTCGGTGCGATAGCGAACCTGACCGGCCTTGGCGTTTTTCACAGCCGTGGCAACATCAGGAGTCACAGTACCGACTTTCGGGTTAGGCATCAGGCCGCGAGGACCCAGAACCTGACCCAGCTGACCCACAACGCGCATGGCATCTGGCGATGCGATGACTACGTCATAGTTCAGGTCGCCGCCTTTCATTTCGGCAGCCAGATCGTCCATACCTACACGGTCAGCGCCGGCAGCCAGAGCGGCCTCAGCAGCTGGACCCTGGGTGAAGACAGCAACGCGTACGGTCTTGCCAGTGCCGTGTGGCAGCACGGTAGCGCTACGTACGACCTGGTCGGATTTACGCGGGTCAACACCGAGGTTGACAGCAACGTCGAAAGATTCGCTGAACTTCACGGTGGACAGTTCAGCCAGCAGCGCAGCTGCGTCTTCGAAGTTGTAAACTTTGCCAGCTTCGATTTTCGAAGCAATAGCCTTTTGGCGCTTGGTCAGCTTAGCCATTACACACCCTCCACGTTCAGGCCCATGCTGCGGGCAGAGCCAGCGATGGTGCGTACAGCAGCGTCCAGGTCAGCAGCGGTCAGATCAGCCTGTTTAGCTTTGGCGATATCTTCCAGCTGAGCACGGGTCACGGTACCGACCTTGACGGTGTTCGGGCGAGCCGAACCACTGGTCAGGCCAGCAGCTTTCTTCAGCAGAACCGAGGCAGGGGTGCTCTTGGTTTCGAAAGTGAAGCTACGGTCACTGTAAACAGTGATGATCACAGGAGTCGGCAGGCCGGCTTCTTGACCCTGAGTACGGGCGTTGAAGGCCTTGCAGAATTCCATGATATTCACACCGTGTTGGCCCAGTGCTGGACCAACGGGTGGGCTTGGGTTGGCCTGGCCGGCCTTAACTTGCAGCTTGATGTAAGCCTGAATCTTCTTAGCCATGAGCTACTCCAATATCGGGTACGAACGCCAGATGGCTCCCCGGATGACTTGCGTTTTATCCCAGTGACGACAAAACCCCGCAGCACACAGGGCTGCGGGGTATGGGATGCTTCGTCCGCCTAGACCTTTTCGACCTGGCTGAACTCGAGCTCTACCGGAGTAGAGCGACCGAAAATGAGCACCGCCACCTGGAGGCGACTCTTTTCGTAGTTAACCTCTTCGACGTTACCATTGAAGTCAGCGAACGGACCGTCAATGACTCGAACCACTTCACCCGGCTCGAACAACGTCTTCGGCTTCGGCTTGTCACTACCATCGGCAACGCGACGCAGGATAGCCTCAGCTTCTTTATCAGTGATCGGTGCAGGCTTATCTGCAGTGCCACCAATAAAGCCCATCACACGAGGGGTGTCCTTGACCAAGTGCCAAGTCCCTTCGTTCATCTCCATCTGGACCAGAACATAGCCAGGGAAGAATTTACGCTCACTTTTGCGCTTCTGGCCGTTGCGCATTTCGACGACTTCTTCGGTCGGGACCAGGATCTCGCCGAAACCGTCTTCCATGCCTGCCAGCTTGACGCGCTCTATCAGGGAGCGCATAACATGCTTCTCGTAACCCGAGTAAGCATGCACAACATACCAACGCTTAGCCACGGGACACCTTTAGCCAACGATCAGGGAGACCGCCCAGCCGAGCAGGGAATCAAGACCCCACAGCAGCAGTGCCATAACCAGCACGACAGCCACGACAATCAGCGTGGTCTGGGTGGTTTCCTGGCGGGTCGGCCACACGACTTTACGGATCTCAGTACGAGCTTCCTTCGCAAGCGCAAAGAACGACTTACCCTTCGCAGTCTGCAGAGCTACAAAGCCTGCAACAGCAGCCAGGGCGAGAAGCGCAAGAACGCGGTACAGGATTGGGGAGGCGGAGTAATACTGATTACCCACTACACCAATAACCACCAAAGCCACTACAGCCAGCCACTTGAACAGATCAAAACGCGATTCTTGGGCTTCAGTTTTGGGAGTCATCGGGGAGGATCCTGTAAGAAGAAAGCCAATCACACCGAGGTGAATGGCAGGTCAGGAGGGAATCGAACCCCCAACCTACGGTTTTGGAGACCGTCGCTCTGCCAATTGAGCTACTGACCTGTAACGCTGTATCAGGCCGGCCATTATACCGGCCTGATCAAGTAAATCAACTACTTATTCGATAATTTTTGCTACGACGCCGGCGCCGACGGTACGACCGCCTTCACGGATAGCGAAGCGCAGACCGTCTTCCATTGCGATGGTCTTGATCAGGGTAACAGTCATCTGAATGTTGTCACCTGGCATTACCATTTCAACGCCTTCCGGCAGTTCGCAGTTACCGGTCACGTCAGTGGTACGGAAGTAGAACTGAGGACGGTAGCCTTTGAAGAACGGAGTGTGACGGCCGCCTTCTTCCTTCGACAGAACGTAGACTTCTGCGGTGAACTTGGTGTGCGGCTTGACCGAACCTGGCTTGACCAGAACCTGGCCACGCTCAACGTCGTCACGCTTGGTACCACGCAGCAGAACGCCGCAGTTCTCGCCAGCACGACCTTCGTCCAGCAGCTTGCGGAACATCTCAACACCAGTGCAGGTGGTGGTGGTGGTGTCACGCAGACCAACGATTTCCAGCGGATCCTGAACGCGGACGATACCACGCTCGATACGACCGGTAACAACGGTACCACGACCCGAGATCGAGAATACGTCTTCGATCGGCATCAGGAACGGCTGGTCGATGGCACGAACTGGCTCAGGAATGTAGCTGTCCAGAGTTTCTACCAGCTTCTTGACAGCGGTAGTGCCCATTTCGTTGTCGTCTTTGCCTTCCAGAGCCATACGAGCAGAACCGATGATGATCGGAGTGTCGTCGCCTGGGAAGTCGTAGGTGGACAGCAGGTCGCGAACTTCCATCTCGACCAGTTCCAGCAGCTCGGCGTCGTCTACCAGGTCAGCCTTGTTCAGGAAGACCACGATGTACGGAACGCCAACCTGACGGGACAGCAGGATGTGCTCACGGGTTTGTGGCATCGGACCATCGGCGGCCGAGCAAACCAGGATCGCGCCGTCCATCTGGGCAGCACCGGTGATCATGTTCTTCACGTAGTCAGCGTGACCTGGGCAGTCAACGTGAGCGTAGTGACGAATGGTCGAGTTGTACTCAACGTGAGCGGTGTTGATGGTGATACCGCGCGCTTTTTCTTCCGGAGCCGAGTCGATCTTGTCGAACTCAACGATTGCCGAACCGAAAACTTCGGAGCAAACGCGAGTCAGAGCTGCGGTCAGAGTGGTCTTACCGTGGTCAACGTGGCCGAT
>NZ_RHQR01000016.1:0-3006 GCF_003936645.1 Pseudomonas sp. p106 | reverse complement strand
GCCGAACCGAAAACTTCGGAGCAAACGCGAGTCAGAGCTGCGGTCAGAGTGGTCTTACCGTGGTCAACGTGGCCGATAGTGCCGACGTTAACGTGGGGAAGGGAACGATCAAACTTTTCCTTAGCCATCGATACAATCCTCCGCAGAAGAAATAGTCTTACGCTGATAAAACAAAGGCAGATATTTTCATATCTGCCTTGTTTATATGGAGCTCTTGAGCGGACTTGAACCGCTGACCTCACCCTTACCAAGGGTGTGCTCTACCAACTGAGCTACAAGAGCGAAACACATTGTGCAAAATCCGGCAAACTTGGAGCGGGTAGCGGGAATCGAACCCGCATCATCAGCTTGGAAGGCTGAGGTTCTACCACTAAACTATACCCGCGGAGCTTGCGGCTCTCGCTAAAACTGGTGGAGGGAGAAGGATTCGAACCTTCGAAGCTCTCGCAACGGATTTACAGTCCGTCCCCTTTGACCGCTCGGGAATCCCTCCAGATGTGGCCGGCATTCTATTTGTCTGCCGCCCTAGTGTCAAGCTTATTTTCAAATTTTTTCAATCAAATCTGAAGCTTAGCAACTTTGACACTGCCTCCAGCTCTACCACCTCAGTGGTGTTCCCTGTGAAGCGGGCGCCATTCTATCAAGCTATTCGCCAGTTGCAATACCCTGGCAGAAAATAATTTTATGTTTTAAGTCTTTGAAATCGTTGGAAAGAGTGGCGAGGACCGTTTGATCCAGCAAACGCTCGCTTTCCGGGGAAATCTTGAGCCAGAGGCCATCAGCGCCGGGCAGCTGCCCAGATACCGGCAATGCACTGATATCCAAGCTCAACAAGCGCTGGCGCAGGGCATCGATTTGATCTCGCCCCGCCAGGCCGCCCACCACCAGACATTCGTCGCGGCGACGGGGCGGCGTGGCCACACCCGTTTCACGCAAGAGACGAATCTCCTGCTGATTGCCTTTGTACAACGAGAGCGGGGCGACATCCTTAGCTTTTAGCGGGGCTTCCTGTTGGTGCCAGACGTAATAGAAGACGTTGAGCACCAGCAATAGCAGAAACAACCAACGCATAAACACCTCAGCTCAAAGGGCAGGCCATTGCCAAGCCAACGAATACCAAGTCGGGAACCACGCGCGCCTGCGGTGCTGCTTCACGCACCAATGGTGCATCGCCCCCAGTGAGGAATACAGTAAAGTCCTCCCCCCACAGCGAGCGTGCTTGCTCCAGCTGCGTACGAGCAAAGCCCTGCAGCATCAACACGCAGCCACGCTCGACCGCCTCGACGGTCGAGCGCCCAGGAGCGAGGCTGGTCAAGGCACGCTCCGCAGATGCGTCGTCGTAGCGGATGCGTCGAGTGTGCGTGCGCAACTGGCTGCGCATCAGTGGCATACCTGGGCAGATGTACCCCCCAAGATGCTCGCCATCAGCGCCAATGAAGTCGGCCTTGGCAGCTGTACCCAGGTCGATCACCAAGCACGCACCCTTGGCCAAGTGGAAAGCGCCCAACGCCGCGAGCCAGCGATCCATGCCCAGGCGCTGGAAATCTTCATATCCATTGCGCACCCCGGCCATCTCACGAGCCGGTTCCGCGACACGCGGCAACACAGAAAACGCCTGAGCGATCAGCGTACAGAGCGCTGCCGTTTCTTCCTCGCTGCGCACACTGACGATACGACAACCCGACAAACGCAGCGAAGCCAAAGTACCGACCTCGGCCACAAGCGCCTGATCCGAATCCACAATGCCGCCACCCACGATAGTAGCGTCGACAGCATGAATGACTCGCCATTTGATGAAGCTGTTACCGCAATCGAGCTCAAGAATCATCACGCAACCTCAAACTGAGCTCACCACCACTGAAGCTCTTCTCCACGCCATCGATCTCCAGGCGCAAGCCACCCTGCCCATCCACTCCAAGCACTACTCCATCGATCTGGGTACTGCCGGCAACAAGCGATACGTTACGCCCCTGCCATAGATGTCCTTGCTCCCATTCCTCCTGAAAAGCGGCAAAACCATAACGTCGGTGACGCGCCAGCTCGTGCTGCAGTTGCTGGCTGAGCATTGCCACCAGGCGATTACGATCGATGGGAGAGCCAACCTCACGCCGTATGGATGTCCACTGCTGATCGACCTGGACGTTTACCTGCATGTTCACATTGACGCCAATGCCAAGAACAACGTGACAGACGTCCGCCGGATCACCGACCAACTCAAGCAGGATGCCGGCGATTTTCTGCCCACGCACAAGAACATCATTAGGCCACTTGAGCCCAACTTCCTTAACACCGAAGCCTTCCAAGGTGCGCATTACCGCCAAGCCGACCACCAGACTCAGCCCTTCGAGCTGTCGCATGCCGCCTTCGACACGTAACACCAGGCTGTAGTAAAGGTTTTCCGCGAAAGGACTTACCCACTGACGACCGCGACGGCCACGCCCAGCGCTCTGTCGCTCGGCAAGCACCAGAAAGGGAGCTGCCAGCCCCTCCCCCACGAGCCGCAACCCTTCAGCGTTAGTCGAGCCGATGGTTTCGTGGATGAACATTGGCCATTGCTCACCACCAGCAAATTCGGCAATTGCCTTTGCTTCGAGCAAGGCCAAGGGCGCCGCTAGCTGATAGCCACGCCCACGAACCTTGTGAATGGTGAGATTCAGCTCACTCTCCAGATGCTGCAGCTGCTTCCAAACGGCGCTGCGGCTCACCCCGAGGGCTGCCCCCAAGGCTTCTCCGGAATGGAACCGGCCATCCTTGAGGAGATTCAACAACTTCAGCATGCCAGTCTCGACTTGGAATAAGGCTGGCATGATAGCTATGGGTAGTGGGCTTGCATAGGAAAAGGGCCGCCCGAAACGAGCCAAATACCGTGTATAAAGCCAGAAAAGACAAAACCCCTACCTGCTTGCGCAGATAGGGGTTTTGCGAAATGAATCTTGACGATGACCTACTCTCACATGGGGAAACCCCACACTACCATCGGCGATGCATCGTTTCACTACTGAGTTC
>NZ_RHQR01000015.1:80887-160585 GCF_003936645.1 Pseudomonas sp. p106 | reverse complement strand
CGGTCTGTACTGCTGTGAACAGTCAGAAGCCGGCTTTAGGTCCCACCCACCCCTTCGAGTCCTACCATACAAGCCGGTACAGATACTAGCGTTTGTCAAACCAACACAATCCGCTGCCCTCCCACATCCCGCGCATAGCGCTCCAGCACCTGCCGGCACACCCCGACTACCTCATCCACCAGCGCCACCCCGGTCTGCCAGGCCACCACCAGTTCCAGGCTCGGCGGCGGCTGCAAGCCTTCGAGCAGCACCAGTTCGCCCCGGCTCAGTTCGGCGTCCACCAGCGCGGGCGGCAGCGCACCAATGCCGAAGCCGTCGCGCAACAGCCGTGTGATCGCCGCCACCGAGTTCACGCAGTTGAGCCGTGGGGTTTCGGCCCCTGCGGCCTGCAACAGGCTGAGCACTTCCTGGTGCGGCCGTGAGTTCTTCGAGAACGTGACGATCCGCTCACGCCCAAGCTCGGCCAGCGAGGCGTAGTCGCGGTGTTGGGCTGAGCCGGCCGCCACCACCCAGCCCATCGGGTAGCGCGCCAGGTCCAGGCTGCGGATCGACTGTTCGCGCAGCAGGTCGGTTTGCAGGATCACGTCGAGAAAGCCTTTTTGCAGCTGTTCGCGCAAGTTCAGTGCAGTATCGGCCACCAGCTCGATTTCCACCTGGGGGTAGCGTTCGCTCAACTCGGCCACCAGCGCACTCATCCAGGTGTGGATCACGGTGTCCATCACGCCAAGGCGGATGCGCCCGACCTTGGCCCGGTCGCTGTCCAGCGACTGTTTCATGGCCTTGGCGGTGTCGAGCATGCGCTCGGCATACTCCAGCACCTTGCTGCCCTCCGGGGTCAGGCTGACGCCGCGTGAATCGCGCAGCAGCAGCTTGACGCCCAGGTCGGCTTCCAGTGCCGCGATGCGGCTGGAGACCGACGCCTGGGTGGTGAAAAGTTTCTCGGCGGTGAGGCGGAAGCTCTTGAGCCGGGCGACCCAGACGAAAGTTTCGAGGAAGCGTAGGTTCATGATCAGTTTTTCTTGTTCCAGACCGGCGGTTTTTCTCGTTGGACTCGGGCGCTGCGGGCTCTGAACATGACGCACAGGCCGCGACGCCAGACGTCGCCCATAAAACAATACCAACAAGCCGAGGCAAGCATGAACCCAAGCGGCGTGCAGCAACAGGTGCAATCCCCACCTTCGACCGGGCCGTTCGCCTGGTACCGCGACATCGACTCCCAGCAACGGCGCACGTTCTGGAGCTGCAAGATCGGCTATGGCCTGGATGGCATGGACACCCAAATGCTCAGCTTCGTCATCCCTACGCTGATCATGCTGTGGGGCATCACCACGACCGAAGCCGGGCTGATCCACACCAGCACCCTGATTGCCTCGGCTATCGGCGGCTGGGTCGCCGGCATCCTCTCCGACCGCATCGGCCGCGTGCGCACCTTGCAACTGACGGTGCTGTGGTTCGCCTTTTTCACCTTCCTCTGCGGCTTCGCCCAGAACTACGAACAGTTGCTGCTCGCCCGGACCCTTATGGGCTTCGGCTTTGGCGGCGAATGGACCGCCGGCGCGGTGCTGATCGGTGAGGTGATCCGCGCCCAGGACCGTGGCAAGGCGGTGGGCATGGTGCAGTCCGGCTGGGCCATCGGCTGGGGCCTGACGGCGATCCTTTATGCGCTGCTGTTCTCCTGGCTACCGGCGGAGCAGGCGTGGCGCGCGCTGTTCCTGCTGGGGCTGGTGCCAGCCATTTTCGTGATTTTCGTCCGGCGCCTGGTCAAAGACCCTGAGGTGTATCGCCAGGCCAAGGCGGTGCAGAGCGCCGAGGCGCCCGCGCAGTTCTACGAGATCTTCGCCCCCGGCATGCTCTGGACCACAATACGTGCGTCGCTGCTGACCACCGGTGCGCTGGGGGGCTACTACGCCATCACCTCGTGGCTGCCGACCTTCCTCAAGAACGAGCGCGGCTTGAGCGTGCTGGGTACTGGTGGCTACCTGGCGATGGTGATCGTCGGCTCCTACATCGGCTATGTGGTCAGCGCTTACCTGTCTGACATTCTGGGGCGCAAGAAGAACTTCATCCTGTTCGCCGTGGGCTCGTTCATCATCGTGCTGCTGTACACCCAGATGCCGGTTAGCGATGGCGTGATGCTGTGGCTGGGTTTCCCGCTGGGCTTTTTTGCCTCGGGCATCTTCAGCGGCATGGGGGCCTTCCTCACCGAGCTGTTCCCCACCCGTATCCGTGGCTCGGGGCAGGGCTTCTGCTACAACATCGGCAAGGTCATCGCCGCGATGTTCCCCTTGCTGATCGGCCTGCTTGGCCAGAAGGTGCCGCTGGGGCTGGGCATTGGCGGGTTCGCCGCGGTGTCGTACGGTGTGGTGATTCTGGCGGCCTTGAGCCTGCCGGAAACCCGCGGCAAACACCTCCAGGCGCGTTAAGGTAGGCACATGAACATCGACACGGGAGCACGCCAGGTGAAACGCCTGCTACTCAATTGCGACATGGGTGAAAGCTTTGGCAGCTGGCGCATGGGCCTGGACGCCGAGGTAATGCCCTACATCGACTGCGCCAACATCGCCTGCGGCTACCATGCCGGCGACCCCGGCACCATGCGCCGTACCGTGGCCCTGGCCCTGCAGCATGGCGTGACCATCGGCGCCCACCCGGCCTACCCGGACCTGGTCGGCTTCGGTCGCCGCTCCATGGCCTGCAGTGCCGAGGAAATTCGCGATCTGCTGCACTACCAGATCGGCGCTCTTGACGGTATCTGCAAGGTCCAGGGTGGCCGAGTGGCCTACATCAAGCCCCACGGCGCGCTGTACAACGACATGATGGCCGACCCGCTCAAGCTGCGTGCCGTGCTCGAAGCCGTGGCGGCGTATGACGCTGGCTTGCCCTTGATGCTCATGGCCACTGCCGACGACAGCGCAGCACAAACCTTGGGTGACGAGGTTGGCGTGCCGCTGTGGTTCGAAGCGTTCGCCGACCGCGCCTATACCGCCAGCGGCCATTTGCTGTCGCGGCGCCTGCCGGGTGCGGTTCATCACGATTCGGCCGTGGTGGTCGAGCAGGCCTTGCGCCTGGCCCGTGGTGAAACGCTGGTGGCCGACGATGGCAGCGCCTTGCGCCTGCACGCCAGTACCCTGTGCGTGCACGGTGACAATGACAGCTCGGTGGCGGCGGTGCGGCAGATCCGCCAGGCCCTCGATGCGCTGGGGCCGGCATGAAGCTGCGTATCGAAGTGGTTGCGATCGACAGCCTGATGGTGCGCCTGTTCGACCGGATCGACGAGGCCAACATGCCGTGGCTGCTCGCCGCGAGCCACCGTTTGAGTGCCGCCTTCGGTGAGCACCTGGTGGACCTGGTGCCGTCCTACACCACGCTGATGGTGCAGTTCGATATGCCGCCAGGGCAGGCGAGGGCGTTGATCGACCAGGCGCTGGAGGGGCTGCTGCCAGACGCGGGCGCCAGCGGTCGCCGGCACGAGATTGCCGTGTGGTACGACGCCAGTGTCGGCCCTGAGCTGCCGCTGCTGGCCGCACGCAGCGGCTTGAGCGAGCAAGAGGTGATCCGCCTGCACAGTGAGCGTGAGTACCCGGTGTTCGCCCTTGGCTTCGCTCCGGGGTTCGGTTTCATGGGGCTGGTGGACGAACGCCTGGCATCCCCGCGGCTGAGCACTCCGCGCAAGCGCGTGGCGGCCGGCAGTGTCGGCATTGCCGAGCGCCAGACTGCGGCCTATCCCGCCGTGTCGCCTGGCGGCTGGAACCTCATAGGGCGCACTCCGGTTCGCCTGTTCGACCGCGAGCGCGAAGGCTACAGCCTGCTGCAGCCGGGCGATCGGGTGCGCTTCGTGGCGGTGTCCCATGCCGAGTTCCTGGCATTGGGTGGTGACGACAGCCCGTTGGAGGCACAGGCATGACGCAATTGAAAATCGAAGCCAGCACCGCCTTGTGCCAGTTGCAGGATGCCGGGCGCTTTGGTGTGCGGCACCTGGGGGTGACCCAGGGCGGTGCGCTGGATTGGGTGGCGATGAATTGGGCCAACTGGCTGCTGGGCAACCCGTTGGGTGCGCCGGTGGTCGAGGTGGCGCTGGGCGGCTTCACGGTAGTGGCCGAGCAGGATTGCGTACTCGCCCTGGCCGGTGCCGACCTGGATGCTCGTATCGATGACCAGCCGCTGGCACCCTGGCGCAGCTTTGCCTTGGCCAAGGGCCAGCGGCTGACCTTGAAGCAACCGAAGCAGGGCGTGCGTGCTTATCTTGCGGCGCCGGGCGGGTTTCAAGGTGAAGCCGTGCTGGGGAGCTGCGCTACTGTTGTGCGTGAAGAGCTGGGCGGTATCGATGGGCGAGGGACCGCGCTGGGCAAAGGGCAATTGTTGGCGTTTGCCGGCACGCAGCCGGCCCTGCGCGAAGTGCCAGAGGTGCTGCGGCCCCGTTATCGGCAAAAGCCCGTGCTCGATCTGGTCATGGGCGCGCAGATCGGTGATTTCAGCGGTATGAGCCTGTTCGAGGCGTTCAATCGTGACTGGACGCTGGACAGTCGTGGCGACCGCATGGGCATTCGTTTGCTCGGGCCGCAGCTTGTTTATCAGGGCGCGCCGATGATTTCGGAGGGTATTGCGTTAGGGGCGGTGCAGGTGCCCCCGGACGGGCAGCCGATCGTGCTGCTCAATGACCGGCAGACCATCGGTGGCTATCCGCGGCTGGGGGCGTTGACGCCGTTGGCGTTGGCGCAGTTGGCCCAGTGCATGCCGGGGGCGGCGGTGCGGTTCAGGGCGGTGGTGCAGGAAGAGGCCTGGCGGGAGCAGCAGGCTTGCCTGAACGGTTGGCGGTGACGCTACCGGCGCTACCGCCGGCAAGCCGGCTCCCGCGGGTACCCCACAAGGCTCAAATGCTGAGGTGTATCTGTGGGGCCCGCCGGCGATAGGGCCGGTACAGGCGAAACTACTTGGACAGATACCGCATGCCATCCTCCAACCCTTGCAAGGTCAGCGGATACATCTTGTCCTCGATCAGGTCACGCACCAGGTGTGTCGATGCGGTGTAATCCCAGGCCTGTTTCGGATACGGGTTGATCCAGATGATCTTCTTGAATTTCTCCATGAAACGCTGCATCCACACATACCCGGCCTCTTCGTTCCAGTGCTCCACGCTGCCACCGGGCTGGGTGATCTCATAGGGCGCCATGGCCGCGTCGCCGACGAACACCACCTTGTAGTCATCGCCGTATTTGTGCAGCAGGTCGAAGGTGGAGAAGCGCTCCGAAGTACGCCGCAGGTTGTTCTTCCACACCGATTCATAAACGAAGTTGTGGAAGTAGTAGTACTCCAGGTGCTTGAACTCGGTCTTGCAGGCCGAGAACAGCTCTTCGCAGACTTTGACGTGGGCATCCATCGAGCCGCCGATGTCGAACAGCAACAGCAGCTTGACCGTGTTGCGCCGTTCGGGGCGCATC
The DNA here is from genome assembly GCF_003936645.1 of Pseudomonas sp. p106. Taxonomy (NCBI): domain Bacteria; kingdom Pseudomonadati; phylum Pseudomonadota; class Gammaproteobacteria; order Pseudomonadales; family Pseudomonadaceae; genus Pseudomonas; species Pseudomonas sp. p106. The sequence continues at coordinate 155,147 of NZ_RHQR01000015.1, read as the reverse complement.
TGGATGTTCAGCAGCCCGGCGTCACGTGCGGTATGGTCGATGGTGCCGTCGATGTCCAGCTCTTCGGCGGCACCTTCGCGGGCGAACTTGCGCAGCCGGCGCAGGGCCAGCTTGATGTTGCGCGTGCCCAGGTCGACCTGGTCGTCGAGGTTCTTGTACTCGCGCTGGTCCCAGACCTTCACCGCCTTGCCCTGACGTTTGCCGGCGTCGCCCACGCGGATGCCTTCAGGGTTGAAACCGCCAGAGCCGAACGGGCTGGTGCCGCCGGTGCCGATCCACTTGTTGCCACCGGCGTGGCGTTCCTTCTGCTCCTCCAGGCGTTTCTTGAACTCCTCGATCAGTTTGTCCAGGCCGCCCAGTGACTGGATCTGTGCACGTTCCTCATCCGTCAGCGAGCGCTCGAACTCCTTGCGCAGCCAGTCTTCAGGGATCAGTGCTTCGAGGTGCCGGTCGAGGTTTTCCAGGCCTTTGAAGTAGGCCGAGAAAGCCCGGTCGAACTTGTCGAAATGGCGCTCGTCCTTCACCAGGATGGCCCGTGCCAGGTAGTAGAACTCGTCCATGTCGGCGAACACCACGCGCTGTTGCAAGGCGTTGAGCAGGTCGAGCAGTTCGCGAACCGATACCGGCACCTTGGCCGCACGCATTTCGTTGAACAGGTTGAGCAGCATGGCCGGCTCCTGTCAGCGGTTGCCGCGCCGGCTCATGAAGGCCAGGCGTTCGAGCAGTTGAACGTCCTGCTCATTCTTCACCAGGGCGCCGGCCAGCGGCGGAATCGCCTTGGTCGGGTCGCGTTCGCGCAATACCGCTTCGCCGATGTTGTCGGCCATCAACAGCTTGAGCCAGTCGACCAGCTCGCTGGTGGAGGGCTTTTTCTTCAGGCCCGGCACCTTGCGCACGTCGAAGAACACGTCAAGCGCTTCGCTGACCAGCGATTGCTTGATGTTGGGGTAGTGCACATCGACGATCTGCTGCAGGGTGTCGCGGTCCGGGAAGGCGATGTAGTGGAAGAAGCAGCGGCGCAGGAACGCGTCGGGCAGTTCTTTTTCATTGTTCGAGGTAATGATGATGATCGGGCGTTGCTTGGCCTTGATGGTCTCGTCGATTTCGTAGACGTAGAACTCCATCTTGTCGAGTTCCTGCAACAGGTCGTTGGGGAACTCGATGTCGGCCTTGTCGATTTCGTCGATCAGCAGGATCACCCGCTCCTCGGCCTCGAAGGCTTCCCAGAGCTTGCCCTTTTTCAGGTAGTTGCGCACATCGTGGACTTTTTCAGTGCCCAGCTGGGAGTCGCGCAGGCGGCTGACCGCATCGTACTCGTAGAGGCCCTGGTGGGCCTTGGTGGTGGATTTGATGTGCCAGGTGATCAGGCGGGCGCCGAAGGAGGCGGCCAGCTGTTCGGCAAGCATGGTCTTGCCGGTGCCTGGCTCGCCCTTGACCAGCAGTGGGCGTTCGAGGGTGATGGCCGCGTTGACCGCCAGTTTCAGGTCGTCTGTGGCGACGTAGTCGCGGGTGCCTTCGAACTTCATCGGGAGTGTCCTCTGCGGGGGCCAGTACAGGTACGGCATGTCTTCATTGGTTGTCAGCGACTATACCCCGGCCCCAGGCGGCTGCAAACGCAGACCGGATATTCAGTCCCTGAATGGCTCGTCACGCCTGTTCAGTCGGAATCGGGCGCAGGTTGCTCATAGCGTGCATTGAACGCCTGGACAAACCCGTTGCGCAGAATCTGCAAAAACGCCTCGAAGGCGCTGATGTTCTGTTGGTGCACGCTGCCGCTGAGTTCCACACGGGTGGCGAACTGGTTTTTCGGCTGGTTCTTCAGCACCGTTTCGCTGGCCCCTACCAGCGCTTCCCACACCGAGCGGAAAAAACCCTTGTTCTTGTCCTCGATGTCCTGCTGCCAGTTGAACACGTCCACGTCGCGCAGCAACGGCTTGATGTAGCCATTGAGCCGGCCGTTTTCCGCCTGGGCCTCGATCACCACATCGCCGTGCCCGGCATTGAAATCGAACTTGCCATAGGCACTGGCGAAGTCGTTCAGCCTGCGCAGCTCCATGCCGGTTGCGCGCAGCCGGAACTCGAAATCATCGAAGTCGCTGAACGGGTCGAAGGTCGCGCGGCTCTGCACCCTGGCATCGCCCAACAGCAGGGCTTTAGCCTCGAAGCTGGCGTCGCGCCGGCCTTTGTCGTCCCGTACGTTGGTCAGGTTGCGGATATTGGCGTCGAGCCGGGTGGCCTTGAGGTCGACCGGCGGCTTGGAGTTGAAGTTGTGGAAGGTCAGCGTGCCGTCATCGATGCGCACATCGTTGAGGGTGATCGGCAGCAGTTTTTCCAGCTGCTGGCGCCAGTCTGTACCCTGACCGGTCTGCGAGGCCTGTTTGTTGCCGCCGTCGACGAAGTTGAGCACCGGTCGTAAAAAGGTGACTTCGGCCACCACAGCATGGTCATACCACAGCGCTTGCCAGCTCACCGAGAGGTCGATCAGTGGCGCATCGAGCAGCGGCACCGGAACCTTGCCGCTGGTCTTGACGATCTTCAGCCCATCGATCTGGTAGGCCCCGCGCCACCAGGCCAGTTCCACGTCCGTGACCTGGCCACGGTACTCCCCCATGTCCGCCAGCTTGTCGTTGAGGTAGTCGCGCACCAGGTAAGGCAGCGCCAGGTGCAGGGCCACCAACAGCACGACCAGGCTGGCCAGGCCGACCAGTGGCCAGCGATAACGGGCTTTCATCGCAGTGATCTCCAAGGCGGATTGTGCGGTTGACCGCAGGCCGCCCGGGCGAGTTCGAACGGGCTTTACGGGCCAACGGGGCAGGCTTACCCTTTAAGCCTTTCCCCGCCACTTCATGCCAAGGACCCTGCCATGAGCCGTATCTACGCAGACAACGCCCATTCCATCGGCAATACGCCGCTGGTGCAGATCAACCGCATCGCCCCGCGCGGTGTGACCATCCTGGCCAAGATCGAAGGGCGCAACCCTGGGTACTCGGTCAAGTGCCGTATCGGCGCGAGCATGGTCTGGGACGCCGAGGGCAGCGGCAAGCTCAAGCCCGGCATGACCATCGTCGAGCCCACCTCGGGCAACACCGGCATTGGCCTGGCCTTCGTCGCCGCCGCCCGTGGCTACAAACTGGTCCTGACCATGCCGGCCTCAATGAGCCTGGAGCGTCGCAAGGTACTGAAGGCCCTGGGCGCCGAGCTGGTGTTGACCGAGCCGGCCAAGGGCATGAAAGGCGCGATCGAGAAGGCCAACGAGATCGTTGCCTCGGACCCGGCGCAGTACTTCCTGCCAGGCCAGTTCGACAATCCGGCCAACCCGGCCATTCATGAAAAGACCACCGGCCCGGAGATCTGGAACGACACCGACGGTGCGGTCGACGTGCTGGTGGCCGGTGTCGGCACCGGTGGCACCATTACCGGCGTGTCGCGCTATATCAAGCACACCCAGGGCAAGTCGATCCTCTCGGTGGCGGTCGAGCCTGTGGCCTCGCCGCTGATCAGCCAGACCCTGGCCGGTGAGGAGCTCAAGCCCAGCCCGCACAAGATCCAGGGCATCGGCGCCGGCTTTGTGCCGAAGAACCTTGACCTGTCGATCGTCGACCAGGTCGAGACCGTGACCGATGACGAGGCCAAGGCGATGGCCATCCGCCTGATGCAGGAGGAGGGCATCCTTTGCGGCATTTCTTGTGGCGCGGCGATGGCAGCAGCGGTGCGGCTGGCGGAAAAGCCAGAGATGCAGGGTAAGACCATCGTCGTAATCCTGCCCGACTCCGGCGAGCGCTACCTGTCGAGCATGCTGTTCGCCGACATGTTCAGCGAGCAGGAGAACCAGCAGTAAGCGGCAAGCGGCAAGCTGCCCCTGCGCTCGGGTTTATTGCAAAATCTTCATGAGTGAGTTCCCGCCCGGGTTGTTTTTACCTGGGCGTGATGGGTTTATGATGGCAGGATGATTTTTGATGGGGGCAGGCAGCGCTGGCCTGCTCCCTTTCCAAGGAGTGTTGCATGACCTTTTCCTTCGTCGCCAAGGCAGGCGTCCTGCTGGTTTTTTTTGGCAGCGTGCTGTTCGTCCACCTGCGCGGCAAGGCGCGATTGCCAGTCCTGCGCCAGTTCGTCAACCATTCTGCGCTGTTCGCACCCTATAACAGCCTGATGTACTTTTTCTCCGGGGTGCCGTCCAAGCCGTACCTGGACCGCCAGCGTTTCCCTGAGCTGGACGTGCTCAAGGACAACTGGCAGCAGATCCGTGAGGAGGCCATGCGCCTGTTCGATGAGGGCTACATCCGCGCCGCCGAAAAAGACAATGACGCAGGCTTCGGGTCGTTCTTCAAGAAGGGCTGGAAGCGTTTCTACCTGAAGTGGTACGACAAACCGCTGCCGTCGGCCGAGGCGCTTTGCCCGAAGACCGTCGAGCTGGTCAGCGCCATCCCCAACGTCAAGGGAGCGATGTTTGCCCTGCTGCCCGGCGGCAGCCACCTCAACCCGCACCGCGACCCCTTCGCCGGCTCGCTGCGCTATCACTTGGGCTTGTCCACGCCGAACTCCGACGATTGCCGCATCTACGTCGACGGCCAGGCCTACGCCTGGCGTGATGGCGAGGACGTGATGTTCGACGAGACCTACGTGCACTGGGTCAAGAACGAAACCGACGTCACCCGGGTGATCCTGTTCTGCGACATCGAACGCCCGCTCAGCAACCCGCTGATGGCCCGCATCAACCGCAAGGTCAGCGCCTTCCTGGGCCGCGCCACTGCACCGCAGAACACCGATGACGAGCGGGTGGGCGGGATCAACCAGGCGTATGCCTGGAGCAAGCGCTTCAGCAACAGGATCAGCACCCGCGTGAAGCAGTTCAAGCGTGCCAACCCCAAGGCCTACCGCATCCTGCGGCCGGTGCTGGCGGTGGCTGTGGGGTACCTGCTGTATCGCTGGTTGTTCTGAAGTTTCGGTGCCTGCAGGGCCCTATCGCCGGCGACAGGGCCCAACAGGCATCACAGAAGCCAGCTATTGTCCTGGCCCTGATTCACCGCTATATTCCAGCGCATTCACCTCCCCGAAGACCTGCTCATGCCTGCCATCCTGTCCACCGCAAGCTTTGCCATCGCGCCAGTCGCGGGCGGGGCCGTGCGTGGCAGCCAGCAGCCGGCCATGATCAGTCATTACCCACCACCTGTCAGTGGCGTTGTAGGCGGCGTAGCTCCGCCTCGCTGCGTGGTTGTGCCGGGCTGACCGGCCTTTGGCCGCATCCCGTCACACGCGCAACCTACTGAACACGGTCGGCGGCTTCCCTAACTGAAGTTCACGCCCACCGTTCGGCTTATCTGCCCGAATACAGGTGCATGCATGTCTGTCTTTTCCAAAGCATCCGTGGCCTCGGCGGCCACTACCAGCCTGTTCGTCCTGCTGTGGAGCAGTGGCGCCATCGTCTCCAAACTTGGCCTGGCCCATGCCAGCCCGTTTGCTTTCCTGCTGCTGCGCTCAGCGCTGGCACTCGCCGGGTTGCTGCTGATCGGCCCGTTGCTGGGCCTGCGCTGGCCGCGCACACGTGGGGCGATGTTGCGAGCCCTTGGCACCGGCTGCGTGTTGCTCGGTGCCTACCAGATCTTCTACCTGCTGGCGCTCAATACCCACGTGACCCCCGGCGTGATGGCCACAGTGATGGGAGTACAACCGATCCTCACTGTGGTGCTGATGGAGCGCCAGCGCTCCTGGCGCCGGCTGTTCGGTCTGGGCCTGGGGCTCGGCGGGCTGGTGATGGTGGTCTATCAGGGTATCAACCTCGGCGGAGTGTCGCTGGCCGGGATGCTGTTTGCCTTGCTGGCGCTGGGCAGCATGACCTTTGGCTCGATCCTGCAAAAACGCATCACCGACAACCCCATGGGCACGCTGGGCCTGCAGTATCTGGCGGGGTTTGCCATGTGCGCTGTGTTCGCGCCGCTGCAGCCGCTGCACGTTGCGTGGAGCGGCAGTTTCATTGGTGCGCTGCTGTGGATGGGGCTGGTGGTTTCGCTGCTGGCGACCATGCTGCTGTATCGCCTGATCGCCAAAGGTAATCTGGTCAACGTCACCAGCCTGTTCTACCTGGTGCCAGCGGTGACTGCGGTGATGGACTTCCTGATCTTCGGTAATCGCCTGGCACCGCTCAGCCTGCTGGGAATGGGGCTGATTGTGGTCGGTTTGCTGTTCGTGTTCAGCAAGCCTGCCAGTCGCATGGCCCAAGCATAGGCCGTCAGCGAAACTCTTCGGGGATGGCGTGGCGCAGCACGCCTTCCTCGAAGTCCAGGGTGCCGGCTTCGCGCTGCGTCAGCAGGTAGTAGAGCAGGGTGTCGAGTGAGCGCGAAGGCGGGACTTCGACGGCCAGCATCCTGACCGCTTTTTCGACTTCGCTGGGGCAGCCGAAATCTTCGAGTGCCGCACGAACCTGCTCCAGATCACCGCCTGCCCTCACAAGAACGCGAAATACCGAAGCGCCGCCACTGTGCAGCAAGCCTTCGAACCAGGATTGCTCGCCCTCTTCGCTGATGCTGATGGTGTCGCCAGGTGCGATGCCGTAGGCATAGAAGGGGATGCTGTCGACCTGGTAGCCAGCCGCGGTACGTTTTGCCCAGAGGCCTTCGACCGATGCGGGTGGGTAGCCTTGGGCATCCTGCTCCAGGCGCCAGAGCACGATCTTGTAGGCTGGGGTTTGCTCGGGGGGCATGGGGCGTTACGTGTCGTGAGGGCTGCTTATCGTAATGCCCTTTGGCGTTGTTGTCTGTACTGGCCCTATCGCCGGCAAGCCGGCTCCTACAGAGTGCTGTATCAGGCCTGAGCGCGGCGCGCGGGCTTGAGTACGAGCCACAGCGCGGCAGCGATCAGCAGGCCGCCATACAGGTGGCCCATCGACAGCGATTCGTCCAGCAGCCACGCGCCCCACAGCACACCGAAGACCGGAATCAAGAAGGTCACGGTACTGGCCTTGACCGGGCCAATCTCGGCCAGCAGGCGGAAGTACAGGATGTAGGCGAAGGCCGTGCACACAAGGCCCAGGCCCAGCAGCGACAGCCACACCTGCCAGCCGCCCCAGCTGGCAGGCGGCTGGGTCAGCGCACTCCAGGCAAACAGTGGCGTCATCATCAGCGTGGCGCCGAGCATGCTGCCCAGCGCCGAGAGGCGGCTGTCCAGGCCGCTGATCCAGCGCCGCGCCAGAAAGCCTGCGAAGCCATAGCAGGTGGTTGCCGCCAGGCAGGCCAGGGCGCCTTGCAGCAGTGCCATGTCCAGTGCCACCGGGCCCGCGCCACTGAGAATGCCGACACCGAACAGGCCAAGGAAGATGCCGCACAATTTGGGCAGGGTCATGGCCTCGCGGAAGAACAGTGCGCCGATCAGCACCCCCATCAGTGGCGTGGTGGCGTTGAAGATCGCCGAATACCCCGCCGGCAGTACCTGGGCTGCCACCGAATAGAAGGTGGCGGGGATGCCTGAGTTGATCATGCCCAGGACCAGGCAAGCGCCGAGTTTGCCCTCGAAGTTCCAGCGTACGCGGGCTGCGGCGAGTATGGCGATCAGGCCGAGACAGGCGATGGACACGCGAAAGAAGGCGGTAGGTACGGTGCCCAGTTCGGGGGCGATGATGCGCATGAACAGAAAGCTCGCCCCCCAGACGGCGGCAAGGGTCAGCAGGCGGGTCAGGGCGATGGGGCTCACGGTGGTCTCCGGGTACAGGGCAGGGCGCGAGTGTACGCGATGGCGCACGGGCGGTTCTTGTCCTTTCTTGCGGTGTAAGCCGGTAGAGGCTCCGCAAAGTTGCACAGGCGACTAAGCTGTCTATCTCACCCCGCACCGAGGTGTCCTGCATGACCCAGCACTGGCCGGCCGGCGAAATCGCCCGGATGATCCTCGATGGCTTCGACGACTACCGCGAACACTTTCGCCGCATCACCCTGGGCGCCCGCGAGCGCTTCGAGCAGGCGCGCTGGCAGGACATCCAGCGGGCAGCGGCGGCGCGGATCAACCTCTATGAGCAGAAGGTCGGTGAGGTCAACGGCTGGCTGCGTGACGGGTTCGATGAGGAAGTGCTGCTGGAGGCCGAACAGTGGCCGTTGGTGAAAAGTGCCTATATACGCTTGATCGACCCGCGGCTGGACGATGAGCTGTCGGAGACCTGGTACAACTCTTTGTTCTGCAGCCTGTTCAGCCATGACCAGATCAGCGATGGCTGCATGTTCATCCACACCACCCGGCCGTCGATACGCAGCCACGAGCGCGCTGCCCAGACCCGCACCTATATGCCCGATGGCAGCCTCAAGAGCGTGTTGCGGGCTATCTTGCGCGACTATGCGTTCGACTACGGTGACCTTGAGAGCGACCTGTCGCGCCTTGAAGAGCAACTGCGCGACTGCCTGCCAGACTGGGTGTGCAAGGACCCGGCCCTGGCCGTTGAACTGTTCGTGCCGGTGCTGTACCGCAACAAGGGCGCCTACCTGGTGGGCCGGCTGTACAACAGCGATGAACAGTGGCCCCTGGTGATCCCGCTGCTGCACCGCGAGGGCCATGGTATCGAGGCGGATGCGCTGATCACCGACGAGGCCGAGGTATCGATCATCTTCTCCTTCACCCGTTCGTACTTTATGGTCGACGTGCCAGTACCGGCGGAGTTCGTCAATTTCTTAAAGCGCATACTGCCGGGCAAGCACATTGCCGAGTTGTACACCTCGATCGGCTTCTATAAGCACGGCAAGTCGGAGTTCTATCGCGCGCTGATCAACCATCTGGCCAGTACCGACGACCGTTTCATCATGGCACCCGGTGTGCGCGGCATGGTCATGAGTGTGTTCACCCTGCCGGGCTTCAATACCGTATTCAAGATCATCAAGGACCGCTTTTCGCCGTCCAAGACGGTCGACCGTGCCACGGTGATCGACAAGTACCGCCTGGTGAAGAGTGTCGACCGGGTCGGGCGCATGGCCGATACCCAGGAGTTCGCCGACTTTCGTTTCCCCCGGGCCAAGTTCGAGCCTGAGTGCCTGGCCGAGCTGCTGGAGGTGGCGCCGTCCACCGTGGCTGTGGAAGGCGATACGGTGCTGGTCCGCCATTGCTGGACCGAACGGCGCATGATCCCGCTCAATCTGTACCTGGAGCAGGCCAGCGAAGGCCAGGTGCTCGAAGCGCTGGAGGATTATGGCCTGGCCATCAAGCAGTTGGCCGCAGCGAACATCTTTCCAGGCGACATGCTGCTGAAGAACTTCGGGGTTACCCGCCATGGTCGTGTGGTGTTCTACGACTATGACGAGATCAGCTACCTGACCGAGGTGAATTTCCGCCATATCCCACCGCCGCGCTACCCGGAGGACGAGATGTCGGGGGAGCCGTGGTATTCGATCGGGCCGCACGATGTATTCCCGGAGGAGTTCCCGCCGTTTCTGTTTGCCGATATGGGCCAGCGGCGTTTATTCAGCAGGCTGCATGGGGAGCTGTATGACGCGGATTACTGGAAGGGGCTGCAGGCATCTATCCGCGAAGGCAAGGTGATCGATGTGTTCCCGTATCGGCGCAAAGGGCGCTGAGGCGGGTTATCGGGCGGACACCGATTGACCTGCCTATCCCTTAAGGCACTTGAGCTCACTGAAGTCGGTACGCACCTTGGCCAGCCGCCCCTGAAGATACTGCCGCTGGGCCGGGCTGCTCTGTTGCAGCAGGTCGATCAACAGGCTGCGTGTCTGTTGCTCGCTGTTCTCGAAGGCAGCGCGGTATTGCGCAGTCCACAGGCTTTCCTTGCGCTGCAGCAATTGCGCCAGGCGCGGTTCGAAGCTTTCGTCGCTGCGCTGGTTCATGGCCATCATCAGCTGTTGTTGCCAGTGCGCACGGTTGGCGATCCACTGGCGGTTCTGGTCGCCCAGCGCCTGTGCCCAGGTTTGCACGCGCTGGCGTTGTGCTGCGGTGAGTTCGCCGAACCAGGGTGTCAGGCGTTTTTCCATGCGCTCGGCGCGGCGGGCGACCTGTTTGGATAGGGGTGTATCGACGTATTTCTCTTGCCGTTCACTGATGTCTTCACGCAAAGCTTCGCCCAGCTGCGCGACCTGGGCATCGCTCATGCCGCGCAGCAGCTCGGCGGCCGACGGGGTGATGGCTTCTGCAACGCGACCGATCGCCTGCCGGGCTTCGTTCATGCGCTGTTGCAGCGCCTGGTCGGTCACTTGCCCCTCGGCGACCATGCTGCGTACGCGGTCGAGCCAGTCGAGGTACCCGGGCAGTTCGGTCGTGCAATGCCATGCCAGGTGCTGCTTGAGCCGTTCGTCGAGCAACGACCTCTGGTCACGGTTCATGGCAAGGTAGTCGTCCAGCGACCACGGGACCAGCCGGTCGAGGTTGCGGTAGGCCAGGTCTATACGGCTGCAGGCCACCAGTGCCAGCGCAAATGCCGTGGCGATGATCAGGGCTTTGGACAGGCGTAGAAACATGTGCTGATCCCTTGCAGATGGCTGGCCACACGGTAGACGCGAGTACTCCACGACGGTTCCGCCGAATCAGCGGTCGGGCGGCGCGCTGGCTTCAGGTGTAGAATAGCCGCCTTGTCTTGAGGAACATCGGAAATGGCTCTGCTTGGGCGTTACAACAGTTTGCAAATCGTGAAACACGTGGACTTCGGCCTCTACCTGGACGGCGGCCCCGACGGCGAGATCCTGCTGCCCGGGCGCTACATCCCGAAGAACGCCGAAACCGAGGTCGATGACTGGCTCAACGTGTTCCTCTACCTGGACAGCGAAGACCAGCTGATCGCCACCACCGAGAAGCCCAAGGTGCAGGTTGGCGAATTCGCCAGCCTCAAGGTCAAGGACATCAACGGTGCGGGCATCTTCCTCGACTGGGGCCTGTCCAAGGACCTGCTGATGCCGTACTCGGAAGAGGCGCGGCCGCTGAAGATCGGCGACTACTGCGTGGTGCATGTCTACCTCGACAAGCGCACCCGGCGCATCACCGCCACTTCACGGCTGGACCGCTATCTGGACCGCACCCCGGCCGATTACCAGGTCGGTCAGCCGGTCGAGCTGCTGGTGGCGGGCGAGACGCCGATGGGCTTCAAGGCCATCATCAACAACCGCCATTGGGGCCTGATCCACAAGAATGAAATCTTCAAGTTCATGCGTTCGGGCATGCATGAGAAGGGTTTCATCAAGGAAGTGCGCCATGACGGCAAGATCGCGTTGAGCCTGCAACCGGTTGGCCAGGCGCTGGCGGACGGCTTGCATGAGCAGATCATGCAGCGCCTGGAGGCCGAAGGGGGCGTGTTGCCGGTGTGCGACAAGAGCGACCCAGAGGTGATCAGCCGCATGTTCAACGTCAGCAAGGGCAACTTCAAGAAGGCCATCGGCGCGTTGTTCAAACAGGGCCGGATCGTCATCCATGACGATCGCATCGAGCGGGCCTGAGGTCAGGCCTGCACGAATGTGCTGAAGTCGAGCTGCTCGCCGCCTGGGCGGGTGTCGCGCAGCAGCGAATCACGGTCGGCGCTCAGCGCCAGGCTGATGGTCGAGCGGCGCTTGCCGGCATTGCGCACTTCCATCTGCTCCTGATGCGCCTTGAGGAAGTTGGTCGGGACCTTCAGGTGCTGCAGTTCGTCGCTTTCTGGGGTGTGCAGCAGCAGGTTGACCCAGTCGGGCTGGCCCTTGCGCAGCAGCGCCACCGGCACTTCGAACCACCACAGGTTGCGTTTGGGGTCGAGGATGGCGAACAGCGTGTTGGCACTGGTGAGCACCGGCTTGGCCAATGCTTCGTTGCGCCGGGCGATGGCGGCGGGTTTGTCGAGTTTCATGCAGGTTCCTGCGGTGTGACGCTATGAAGGGCTGCATTGTGAGGGGTGGCGGGTAGCGGAGCAAGGTTTGATGGCCCCATCGTCGGCGTGCCGGCGATGGGGCCAGCTACCCTAGCGGCGAAGTGGCTGGCTCAACTCGGAGGTCGCGCCATCGGCCGTGGTCACGGTGGCGGTAAAGCTGCGCAGTCCATCGGCATTCTCCAGCACCTGGGCAAACTGCGCCTGCCCCTTGGCATCGCTGTTCACCAGCACTTCCCCCAGGTACTGCTCAGCCTCCGTGCCTTGTGCCTGGGCATTGCCAAACACCTCGACCCGCAGCAGGCTCGATGCCGGCCCCTGCACTTCGCCGCGCAGCACATTGTCGTTCAGGGCCAACAGCCGTGGTGCCTGCTGGTTATGGTTGGGCAGCGGCTGGCAGGGCTTGGGCTGGCCCTTGGCATCGCAGATCACGGCCTGGTCCTTTTTCGGCAGGTCGGCACCGACCCCGCGAGAGCCTACGTACAGTGCATGGGCCTGGGCTGGCACGCCAAAAACGATGGCGCCCGTGCGCTGATCCGGTACGCAAGAGCCGCCAGCTTCGCAGCGGCGGATATCCAGGCTGTTGCCCCAGATCCGGTTACCGGTCAGGCGCGTGGTGGTGACTTCCGGCTCCGGGCGCAGCGCCACGCCGATGCGGTTGCCGTGGATCAGGTTGCCGTCGAGGATATTGCCTTGGCCGGTGACGCTGACGCCGATCGAGTTGCCGCTGAAGGTATTGGCGCCCAGGTAGTTGCGCTTGCCCCAGTTGATCTGCAGGCCGTCGGAGTAGTTCTCGAAGCGGTTGCGTACCACGCTGTTGTCGTTGCCCAGCAGAATCTCGATGCCCTGGGACGGCTCCGGGTTGGCTGCAGTCGAACGGAACAGGTTGTCGGCCACCAGGTTGAACGCCGCGCCGCGGGTCAGCTCCAGGCCATCGCCATTGTCGATCAGCTGGTTGCGCAGCACCTTGTTGTTGACCGTGGTGGTGGCCGTGGGGTTACCGGCACCGTCATCGCCGGTCAGCATGATACCGGCACCGCCCTTGTTGGCGACGATGCGGTTGTCTTCGATGACGTTGTGGCTGGCGCGGTTGACCAGGATGCCGATGCAGAAGTTGCGCACTTCCAGGCCACTGAGGTGCACGCCCTGGGTGTCGCGCAGCACCAGCCCGGGGTTGGTCGTGGTGCGCACGTTGGTGCCGAACTGGCCGGGCAGGGCGCCGGGGCAGGTGTGTACTCCCTGGTCCTTGATATAGCCGGCGCCGTCAATGGCGACGTATTGGCCGTCGCGCGCCCAAGGCAGGCCGGTGATCTGCACCGGGCCTTTGATTTCAGGCAGGGCGCGGGTCGGCCGGATGACAAACGGGGCTTGGCCGACTGCGGCGATGTCGATGCGGTAGTGGCCGGGCTTTTGGTTGTTGGTTTCGATCGCCCAGCGCAGGGTGCCTGGCTGGCCGTCGTCGGTGTAGCGGTCGACCCGCAGGGTTTCGGTGGCCGGTGCGCCAGCGATCGCGGGCAGGGGCAGCAGCGGCAGCAAGGCTGCCAGCAGGGGCATCAAACGCATGGGTGCAGGTTCCGTAAGCTGTTGTTTTTATAAGCATGCAACCTCTATAGGGCTGCCGTTTGCCCGCGATTCTAGGGCAGCAGGCCGGCATTGCGCAGACGTAGGTAGCCGATTCAGTGCGGTATTCGCCCGCAGATTTACCGCTCGGCTTGAGATTGCAAAAATGTTTGAAACTCCTGAACTGGCCGCTGGGTCCACCTTTTGTCGACACGGATCACGTGTCTCCATTTGCAGGAGATTTGCCATGAGCGGCACTAAAGACAAAGTCAAAGGTATGGCCAACGAAGCAGTGGGCAACATCAAGCAAGGTGTTGGCAAAGTCACCGACAATGACAAGCTGCGCGCAGAAGGCAAGGCCCAGGAAATCAAGGGCGAAGGGCAGCAGGTCAAGGGCGACGTCAAGGATGCTGTGAAAAAGCCTTGATCACGGTATGACTACAGCCCCGTCGCCAGCAGACGGGGATGGGGCTGTTGATCAAGACGGCGAATTTTTCTTCAAGTCCAGCAGGGAGCAGCACACCAGTCGCGTGGTCTATTAGACTTCCCTGATGTACTGATCAAGCGGCGAAAGGAGACGCTATGATTTTTCCCGACCTGGGTGGCTTGCCCCTTCACCGCATCCTGGTGCGCACCGTCAAGGAATTCCTTGACGACGAGATGTCCACCTACGCCTCTGCGCTTGCTTACCAGATGCTGTTTTCGTTGTTCCCGTTCCTGCTGTTCCTGATCGCACTGATCGGTTTTCTGCACCTGCCGGATTTCTTCTCGTGGCTGCGCATGCAATCGGAGCTGGTACTGCCGCCCCAGGCGTTGGAACAGGTCAACCCCGTCATCGATCAGTTGCAGCAGTCCAAAGGTGGCCTGCTGTCGGTGGGTATCGTCATCGCGCTGTGGACCGCCTCTGCAGGCGTACGGCTGATGATGAGTGCCATGAATGCCGCCTATGACGTGCCCGAAGGGCGCCCGGTGTGGAAGCGCATACCATTGTCGATTGTCTATACCGTCGGCATTGCCGGTATGCTGCTGGCGGCGGCAGCGTTGATGGTGCTGGGGCCTCAGGTGATGGAGTGGATCGCCGCGCAGATCGGCATGCAGGAAGTGATCGTCACGGTGTGGACGATCTTGCGGTGGCCGGCGATCATCATCCTGATGATGGTGGCGGTGGCGGTGATCTACTACGTGATGCCCGACGTGAAACAGAAGTTTCGCTTCATCACTCCAGGCTCAGTGCTGGCGGTGGTGGTCTGGATCATCGCTTCGCTGGCATTCGCTTACTATGTGAAGACTTTCGCCGACTACAACGCCATGTATGGCAGTATCGGTGCGATCATTGTATTGCTGTTGTATTTCTACATTTCTGCCGCCGTATTGTTGCTGGGCGCGGAGATGAACGCTGTGATCGAACATATGTCCGCTGAGGGCAAAGACCCTGGCGAAAAGGATTTCGAGGGCGATAAAGCCAAGGAAACCCTGACCGTGCTCGGCCATGAACATCCCGTCGAGCCCCAGCCTACCGAGCAGAACCCGCGATGATCCGTGACATCCTGAAGATGGGCGACGAGCGCTTGCTGCGCGTCGCAGCCCCGGTGCCAGAACACCTGATCGGCAGCGCCGAACTGCAGCAGTTGATCGACGACATGTTCGAAACCATGCGCCATGTCGGCGGCGTGGGGCTGGCCGCACCGCAGGTCGGCATCGACTTGCAACTGGTCATTTTCGGTTTCGAGCGCAGTGAGCGTTACCCCGATGCCGAGGCGGTGCCACAGACCATTCTCCTCAACCCGGTGATCACTCCGCTGTCCACCGAGATCGAGGAGGGGTGGGAAGGCTGCTTGTCTGTGCCTGGCCTGCGTGGGGTGGTGCCTCGCTACAAGCACATCAGCTATGAGGGCATCGACCCGCAGGGCAACCCGGTCAACCGGGTTGCCGACGGGTTTCATGCGCGCGTGGTACAGCATGAATGCGACCACCTGATCGGGCGGCTGTATCCTTCGCGGATTCAGGATTTCGCCAAGTTCGGTTACACCGAGGTACTGTTCCCTGGCCTGGACGCCAGCGACGACTGACCATGCACCATCGCCATCAGGCGTTTGCTGCGTTGATAGCGGGCCAGGCGTGACCCCAGCGCTTCAGGCAACCTGCTCGCCGGGGAGAAACCCAGACGTTGGTAAAAGGCTTCGAGGTCCGGGTGGCAGAACAGCCACGTTGGGCCGCGACCTTCGGCCAGTGCTGCGTTGACCAGGCGCGCGGCCACACCCTGGTTTCGCCACTCTGGGGCTACCAGCAGGCCGGTGAGCCACCGGCCACCGGCAACAGCGCTCAAGCTCAAGCCCGCAACGATTTCGCCGCTGCGCGCCACCCACAACTCACCCTCGCTGGCTGCACGCATGCGCGAGCCCTGCTGGCGATAGAAGTGGTCTAGCAGCCGCCGCTCAAGGTCGGTCAGTGGGGTGCAGAGGAGTGGCGTCATGGTATTCCGCTGGCAAACAGCTCTAGCCCAATGATTTCGGGCCATCAATCCGTTTCGCTTTGTCGCAGATTGTTGCAAAAGCTGCAAGGGTGAATGTCCGAGTTCGGGGTTCAACTATTCCAGGCCGGGAGTAGAATTTCACGTATCCCCCCTGGCAGTACGACAAAGCGGGATCGGTACTTCGTGTCATCTTCGTAGTTGATGACAACTTCTCCGCGCCATTGACGGCATATGAAGTCAATCGATCAGCTTGATTGATTTAAAGGCCAAACATCCATGAAACCATTACTGATTCTTGCATTGGTCGGTATGTCCTCGTTCGCCCTTGCCGATGAGGCCAAAGCCGTCTCCACCGAGCCTGTGGCCCAGCAGTACGACTACTCCATGAACCTTGACATCAAACGGGTGATCAACCTGTCGACCATCCCCAATGTCTGCGAAGTGGTGCCTGCGACCATGACCTATGAAGACCATCAGGGCCAGGTGCACACCATTCAGTACCGCGCCATGGGCGAAGGTTGCCAGCAGGGTTGATGCTCCTGCGTTAGCGGCCTTTTCGCACCGGGCAGTAGCGAAGAGGCTGCTTTCGTCACCCTGGGTTCATTGAGCAGAAAGTACCTGCCGTATTACCTCCAGGCCGCGTTTCAGTTCAGCCCGGCTACCTGCCGCGGACAGGCTGATGCGCACGGCCTGCACCTCACTTGCGCCAATGGCGAAGACACTCGCCGGGACGACTTCCACACCTTGCTCCCGACATTGCGTTACCACCGCCTCAGCCCCCTGCGGCGTGCCCAGCCACGCGTGGGGTGAAGGCTGGCCTGTGTTGTGCAGCCCACCAACCAGCAGCCTGCGTGCCAGGCGCCAGCGTTCGCAAATTTCTGCTTTCTGCCAGGCCAGCCGCCGTGTGGCGGTACCGTCATCGATCCACTGGCAAGCGACATGCAAGCCCAATGGCGACACCGGCCAGTGGCTGGCCTGGGCATGCGGGTCGACCTGTGACAGCAACTTCGGGCTGGCCACGATCCACCCCAACCTCAAGCCTGCAGCTACGGTCTTGGACAGGCTGCTGATGTAGATCCCTTGATCGCCCAATAGCGGGTAGAGCGGCGGCCGGTCGGTGAGTGCGCCATACACATCATCTTCGATCACCAATAACCCCAGGCGTTTGACTACCCCAGCGATTGCCTCGCGGCGAGCATCATCCATGCAGGCGCCCGTGGGGTTGTGCAGGGTAGGTGTGGTCACCAGCACGCGGGCACCGCTGGCGCGCGCCACCCGGTCCAGGTCATCGGGCCGCAGGCCTTGGTTGTCCAGTGCGACGCCATGCACGGGCAGACGCAGTTGCCGGCAGGCGGCCTTGATGCCCGGAGCGGTCAGGGCTTCAAGCATGACGGGCTCACCCGCCTGGCAGAATGACTGCAGCACCAGGGCCAGCGCCTGCTGGGCTCCGCCGCACAGCAACAGGTGGTCGGCCGACAGGGCCAGGCCGCGATTGCCCAGCCAGTGGGCGCCGCGGATGCGCCCCAGCAGCAACTGCTCGGGGCCCAGGTAATGGTCGAGCAAGCCGTGGTCGTGACCTTGCAGCAGCCTGCGCAAGCTGTCGTGCAGATCATGATTGTGCGGATCGGCAACCGGTACATTGGTCGACAGGTCGATCAGCCGCGTTTGCCCTTCGCAGTGTTTGAGGCGAAACAAGGTCGCTTCCTTGCTCCCCGCCAGCACATAGGTACCGCGGCCCACTTCACCCGCCACCAGGTGGCGAGCGGCGGCTTCACGGTAGGCCTGTTGGGTGGTGCTGGGGTTCAGGCCCAGTTTCCAGGCCAGGCGCCGTTGCGGCGGCAGGCGGTCACCGACCTTGAGCACGCCGCTCTCGATGGCGTTGCCTATAGCGTCGACCAGTGCCAGATACCGGGGTTGGTCATCCTCGACGAGCTGCGGGATCCACACGAAATTGCTACCCATGCAATATAAGGTTGTACCCATACAATGCCCCGCGCTTAGGATCGGATCAACCACCTACCGAAAAGGATGATCGCCATGTTCGACCTTGCCGCCCTGCGCGAAGCCGCCGATTTCGTTCACCAACATGTACCTGCCACGCCCCAGCACGCCTGGCCGTTGCTGGCTGAGCGGCTGGGCTGCGAGGTGTGGGTGAAGCACGAAAATCACGCACCCACCGGGGCTTTCAAAGTCCGGGGCGGTCTGGTCTATGTGCGCTCGCTGCTGGCGGGCGGCAATCCACCCCGCGGGCTGGTCACCGCAACCCGTGGCAACCACGGCCAAAGCATGGCCCTGGCGGCACGGCAGGCAGGCATTGCGTTGGTCATCGTAGTCCCTGAGGGCAATTCCACAGAGAAGAACGCCGCCATGCGCGCACTGGGGGCCGAGTTGGTCGAGCACGGTGCGGATTTCGATGTGGCCCGTGAAGAAGCCGCGCGGCTGGCCGAGGTGCTGGGGTATGCCATGGTGCCTTCGTTCCACCCGGAGTTGGTGCGGGGCGTGGCCACTTATGCCCTGGAGTTGTTCGAGGCTGTGCGTGACCTGGACTGCGTTTACGTGCCGATCGGCATGGGGTCAGGCATTTGCGGGCTGATCCAGGCGCGTAACCTGCTGGGTTTGAAAACCCAGATCGTCGGTGTGGTGTCCAGCGCCGCTGATGCCTATGCCCAGAGCTTTGAGCAGGGCCATATCGTCACCACTGCCACTGCCGAAACCTTCGCCGATGGCATGGCTTGCCGGGTACCCCATCCGCAAGCCTTTGCCCTGGTGCGCGAGCATGCTGCGCGGATCGTGCGGGTCACCGACAGTGAAGTCGCCGAAGCCATGCGGGTTTACCACGAGGCCACGCACAACACTGCCGAAGGTGCAGGTGCCGCAGCCCTGGCGGCGTTGATGCAAGAGCGCGAACAGCAGGCCGGCAAGCGCGTGGCTGTGGTGTTGAGCGGAGCGAACGTGGACCGGGCGCGGTATGCGCGGATTCTGGCGGGCAATGAAAGATCCTGAATGAATATCTTGGAATAAGTGCTATCTTATTTTGATAGCATTTTCCATGAATACTCGATACCGAAAAATTCTCGACGCTATCCTGAGGACGCCAACCACGTCGTCACTAGCCTTTTCCGAGATTGAAACGCTGGTGCTGCACCTCGGGGGGCAGGTGCTGGAGCGGCAAGGCTCCCGGGTCAAACTGGTGCTTGGCGGCCAGTGCTGGAGGTGCCATCGTCCCCATCCAGGCAAGGAGGCCAGGCGGTATCAGATTGAAGAGGCCCGCGAATTCTTGCTGCGGGCAGGAGTGAAATGATGAGTTGCATGCGCTACAAGGGCTATGCCGCCCGTATTGAATATGATGAGCGTGATGATATTTTCGTCGGCCGCGTGCTGGGGATTCGCGACATCATCAGTTTCCACGCGAGTTCTGTCCCGGAACTGCATGAGGCCTTCCGTCATGCGTTGGAGGACTACCTGGCCGATTGCGCGGAACAGGGCATCACTCCCGAAAAGCCGGCATCGGGGAAGGTCATGCTGCGTATTCGGCCCGAAATCCATGCCGCTGCCAGCGTTGCTGCCCGTGCGGCAGGCAAAAGCCTGAACCAGTGGGCCGACGAGGTGTTTGAACAGGCGGCGCTGGCCTGATCGAACACTTGTTCTTCCAATCCCGCAATCACTCATGGCAGGCTCTACGGCGCTCATTTACCCGTCATCGAGTATTCAATGCCTTTCTCCAACGGTTTTCTCCTCAGCCTGTCCCTGTGTCTTGATATCGGTGTGGCCAATATCGCCATGATCACCCTGGCCATGCAGCGCGGTTTCCTGCAAGGGTTCTGGCTCGGCCTGGGCACGTGTGTCGGTGACCTGGTGTATGCGATCGCAGCGCTGGCCGGCATGACCGTGTTGCTGCAGTTCGAGAGCGTGCGCTGGGCCTTGTGGCTGGGTGGTTCGGCGCTGCTGGTGTGGTTCGCGCTGAAGATGCTGCTGGCGGCCTGGCGCGGCGGGCATATGGAAGCGCGCAGCGAGGTGGTGGCGGAATCGGCCTGGCGCGAATTCATGCGCGGTATCTTCCTGGCCATGTCGTCGCCCACCGCCATTCTGTGGTTCGCCGCTGTCGGTGGCGTGCTAATTTCCCGTTCCGGTGGCGGTAGCCTGCTGGAGGCCGGGTTGTTTCTCGGCGGCTTTTTCGCTGCAGGGCTGGTCTGGTGCCTGAGCCTGTGCGGCATCGCCAGCCATGGTGGGCGTTTGCTCGGTGACCGTCTGCTGACGTGGTCATACCTGCTCTCGGCAGCGATTTTCTGCTATTTCGCGGTGTACGTGATCGTTTCGGGCTATCGCGAATTCATACTGGCCAGCCCGAGCGTGTAGGCAGTTACAGGGTGCCGCCGCGCCTGTCAGCCTTTTTCCTCCCTGTTGTCGATTTCCCGCTCTCTCGTTCGACCAGTGTTGAAGGCGCCGAGTACCGGCGCCACCCGCACTTCGGAGAGCCCCTCATGAATACCCAGGCCGAAAGCGAAATCCGTGAACTGATCGAACGCTGGATGCAAGCGGTGCGCGATCGTGACATCCCAGGTATCACCGCCCCCTATGCCGACGACATCGTCGCCTTCGATGCGATCAAGGAACTGCAGTTCAAGGGCAAGGCCGTGTACCAGGCACATTGGGAAATGTGCATGGGTTTTTGCACCGGCCCGATGACGTTCGAGTTGGCCGAACTCACGGTGTACGCCGATGGCGAGCTGGGCCTGGCCCATTGGCTCAACCGCTGCGGCCCGTCGGATGACGAAAGCCAGTGCGGTTTCATGCGCGTCACCGTGGGCTATCGCAAGACCGCCGGCCAGTGGCGGGTCATCCACGAGCACTGGTCGGCGCCTTTCGATGTGGAAACCCAGAAAGCGCTGTTTGATCTCAAACCCTGATCAGCTATCGCCAAACGCACTTTGCCAATGCCGTGGAGATCACCATGAAATACCTGTGCCTGGTCTATTGTGACGAGGGGCTGCTGCACAGCCTGCCCGACAGCCCCGAAGATGCCGAATGCATGGCTTACGCCGAGTCGCTGCAGCGCTGTGGGCGCATGCTCGCGGCCGAGGCGCTGAAACCGGTGCAGACCGCGACCACGGTACGCATGCGCGGTGGCCGCATGAGCCTGACCGATGGCCCGTTCGCCGAGACCAAAGAGCAGCTTGCGGGTTTTTACCTGGTCGATGCCCGCGATCTCAACGAGGCATTGAACATTGCCAAAGGCATCCCGGCCGCACGGGTCGGCAGCGTTGAAGTAAGGCCCGTGCGCGAACTGCAACCCTGACCGCAACGGAGAACAACAAGAATGAGCCTTGCCCAACCTGCGCAAGCGCAACACGAGTTGGCCATCAGCCGTCTGATCGACGCCCCGCCCGCCAAGGTGTTCCGTGCCTGGACCGAACCCCAGTGGCTGATGCAGTGGTGGGGGCCGCATGGCATGACCACGCCGGAATGTGAAATGCAGCTCTGGGTCGGCGGCCTGTTTCGTACCTTGATGCGCGCCCCCGACGGTACCGACTACCCCACCCAGGGTGTGTTCCTGGAGATCGCCGCGCCACGTCGGCTGGTGTTCACCGATGCGTTCGGGCCAGGCTGGGTGCCGTCTGCCAAGGCCTTCATGACCGCAGTGGTGACCTTTGACGAGGAACACGGCAAGACCCGTTATACCGCCCGCGCCTGGCACTGGAGCGCTGCCGACTGCACGGCCCATGAAGAAATGGGTTTTCACCAGGGGTGGGGAGAAAGCCTGGACCGCCTGGTGGAGGTGGTGACCCAGCGGATGCCGGACTGATGGCAACGCTGGTGCAGGTACGCGCCGAGATCGAGGGGGTTTACCGCCGGGACTCGCGGCGTATCCTGGCGACGCTGATCCGCCTATTGGGGGATTTCGACCTGGCAGAGGAGGCCATGCATGATGCCTTCTTCATTGCCGTCGAGCGCTGGCAGCGCGATGGTATCCCCCAAAACCCACGTGCATGGCTGGTGTCGACCGGCCGTTTCAAGGCCATTGACGCGGTGCGGCGGCGTGCGCGTTTCGACCGTTCGCAGGCTGACCTGATCATGCTCATCGAGGGCCAGGGGCAAGACCCCAGTGATGAGGCATTGCTCGCCGACGATCGCCTGCGGCTGATCTTCACGTGCTGCCACCCGGCTCTGGCTGCCGATGCGCAGGTGCCTTTGACGTTGCGCGAAGTCTGTGACCTGACCACTGAGCAGATCGCCCGTGCCTTCCTGCAGAGCCCGGCGACCATTGCCCAACGCATCGTGCGCGCCAAGGCCAAGATCCGCGACGCACGCATTCCTTACCAGGTGCCGCAGCTGCACGAATTGCCTGAGCGCCTGGAAAGCGTGTTGCGGGTGATTTACCTGGTGTTCAACGAAGGCTATTCGGCGTCTTCGGGTGAGGCGTTGGTGCAACAGGCGTTGAGTGACGAAGCGATACGCCTCGGTCGCTTGCTGGTGCAGTTGTTACCGGACCCGGAGGCGGTCGGTTTGCTGGCGCTGATGTTGCTGCAGGCGTCACGCCAGCACGCGCGTAGCGATGCCCAAGGCAATCTGGTGCTGCTCGAGCAGCAGGATCGCAGCCTGTGGGACGGTGCGCAAATCAGCGAAGGCTGTGAATTGGTGCAACTGGCGCTACGCAGCCGGGCGTTCGGTGCCTACACGGTGCAGGCGGCGATTGCAGCGGTGCATGCGGAGGCTGCGAGCGCCAGTGAAACGGACTGGGCGCAGATTGTCGGCCTTTACGATGTGCTGCAGCGGCATTGGCCGTCCGCAGTGGTGGCGCTCAACCGAGCGGTGGCATTGGCCAAGCGGGATGGGCCGCGGGTGGGGTTGGCGGAGATTGAAACAATTCTGGCGACTGGCGAGTTGCGCGACTATCACCTGGCGCATGCGGCAAGGGCGGAGCTGCATTACCAGTTGGGTCAGGCAGAACAGGCCCGTGCGGCCTGGCGGCAGGCGCTGGAGTTGACGCATCAGGCGCCGGAACGGCGGCATATCGAGGGAAAGCTGCAGGCGTTGGAATGACCCGGCAGCACCGGCCCTGTCGCCGGTACTGCCTGAAGCCATCAGCTGGCGACAAAATTGGGCGGCGATACCAGCTCTACCGTCTGCTGCTTGCGCGGCGCCAGGATCTCTGCCTCGCCCTCTACAACCAGCTCATCGTTCTGGTTGTACACGTTGGTGGCGATGCGCACTTTGAACTTGGGCAGCTTCTCGAGGATTTCCAGGCGCACGGTCAGGGTGTCGCCGATTTTCACCGGCTTCTGGAAGCTCATCTTCTGGCCCAGGTAGATGGTGCCGGGGCCGGGCAGGGTGCAGGCTACTGCCGCGCTGATCAGCGCGCCGCTGAACATGCCATGGGCAATGCGCTCACGGAACATGCTCTTGGCGGCGAATTCGGCATCCAGGTGCACCGGGTTGTGGTCACCGGACATCGCGGCGAACAGCTGGATGTCGCGTTCTTCCACAGACTTTTCGTAACTGGCCTTCTGGCCGACTTCTAGAGCTTCGTAAGGCGTGTTGGTGACCTGGGTCATTGGCGCTTCCTTGATGGGCGGACAAGGCCGTTATCATTCACTGCGGGCAGGGCGGCCAAGGGCCAGCGCCTGCTCCAGCCACGCGAGGATATCGGCGGTGACCTCGTCCCGATTGAGTTCATTGAGCACTTCGTGCCGCGCCTTGGGGTAGACGCGCAGTTGTACATGTCGATTGCCGGTCGCGCGCAGGGCGTCGGCCAGATGGGTGAGACGCTTGCCGGCACTCACCGGATCACATTCACCGCCAATCACCAGCAACGGCAGGTTCGGATCGATCTGCGCGAGGTTCTTCGCCTGGCTGATCTGCGCCAGGCCGTGCAGCAAGTCTAGCCACAACTGGTTGCTGCAGCGAAAACCGCACAGCGGGTCGCTGACGTACCTGTTTACCTCTTCAGGGTCGCGGCTGAGCCAGTCGAAGGCGGTACGGGTGGGTTTAAAGGCTTTGTTGAACGAGCCGAACGACAGCCACTCGATCAGCGCACTCTTGCCTTGCGGGCCTTGGCGCAACGCCTCCAGCCGGGCGATCAGGCGCGCCATGCGGTACAGCGCCGGCGGCTGGAAATTGGAGCCACTGAGGATCGCCCCGTGCACGCTGCCACTGTGGTGCATCAGGTAGGCCTGGGCGATGTAACTGCCCATGCTGTGGCCGAACAGGAACAGCGGTGTGCAGGGGAACTGCTGGCCGATGTGCTGTGTGAGCAGGGCCAGATCATTGACCACGGCATTCCAGCCATGTTGCCGGGCGAACAGGCCGAGGCTACCCCGTTCGGCGGTACGGCCGTGGCCGCGCAGGTCCGCAGCCAGCAGCGCATAGCCGGCAGCGCTCAGCGCCTGGCCCAGGTGCTGGTAGCGCCCGGCATGTTCGGCCATGCCGTGCGCCAGCAGCACCACGGCCTTGACCGGCGTGGCCGGCAGCCATTGGTGCACGTACAGGCTGCAATGCTCGCTGGCCGGCAGCCAGAAGGCGTCGTAAGGCATGGCGGATCCTTTGCGCTGGGGTACGAGCACAGTGTATGCGCAAGCGGCCGGATTGCAGGAAGGGCACAAATAAGATTCACAATGTTAATGGCGGCACTTGGCATATATGCCACCTCAGGCTTACCTGCTAACGTCGGTTGAACGCCTTTTTGCCATCAGGCAAAGGGATTACAGGCTAAGAGCGGGTTCAGGCAGAGGAACAATAATAAATGCAAGCCGACTTCTGGAATGACAAGCGCCCGGCGGGCGTGCCTTCCACCATCGATATCCATGCGTATAGCTCGGTCGTCGAAGTTTTCGAGCGATCCTGCAAGCGCTTCGCCGACCGCCCGGCGTTCAGCAACCTGGGCAAGACCCTGACCTATGGCGAACTCGACCGCCTTTCGGCGGCCTTTGCTGCCTGGCTGCAGCAGCATACCGACCTGGTGCCGGGTGACCGCATCGCCGTACAGATGCCCAACGTGCTGCAGTATCCCATTGCGGTGTTCGGCGCCCTGCGCGCCGGGCTGATCGTGGTCAACACCAACCCGCTGTACACCGAGCGTGAAATGCGCCACCAGTTCAAAGACGCCGGTGCCCGCGCCCTGGTGTACCTGAACATGTTCGGCAAGCGGGTCCAGGAGGTGCTGCCCGATACCGGCATCGAATACCTGATCGAGGCGAAGATGGGCGACCTGTTGCCCATGGCCAAGGGGTGGTTGATCAACACCGTGGTCGACAAGGTCAAGAAAATGGTCCCGGCCTATCATCTGCCCCAGGCCATCTCGTTCAAGCAGGCACTGCGCGAGGGCGCGGCGCTGAGCCACAAGCCGGTAACGCTGAGCCTGGACGACATCGCCGTGCTGCAGTACACCGGCGGCACCACGGGCCTGGCCAAGGGCGCCATGCTCACCCACGGCAACCTGGTGGCCAACATGCTGCAGGTGCTGGCGTGCTTTTCGCAGCATGGCCCGGACGGGCAGAAGCTGATCAAGGAAGGCCAGGAGGTGATGATCGCGCCGCTGCCGCTGTACCACATCTATGCCTTTACCGCGAACTGCATGTGCATGATGGTCACCGGCAACCATAACGTGTTGATCACCAACCCGCGCGATATCCCTGGCTTCATCAAGGAACTGGGCAAGTGGCGGTTCACCGCACTGTTGGGGTTGAACACCCTGTTCGTGGCGCTGATGGATCACCCGGGCTTCCGGCAGCTGGATTTCTCGGCGCTCAAGGTGACCAACTCTGGCGGTACGGCACTGGTCAAGGCCACCGCCGAACGTTGGGAGAGCCTGACCGGCTGCCGCATTGTCGAGGGCTACGGCCTGACAGAGACTTCGCCAGTGGCCAGCACCAACCCTTATGGCGAGCTGGCACGCCTGGGTACCGTGGGCATACCGGTGGCAGACACCGCGTTCAAGGTCATCGATGATGAGGGCAATGAACTGCCGCTCGGTGAGCGGGGCGAGTTGTGCATCAAGGGCCCGCAGGTGATGAAGGGGTACTGGCAGCAACCCGAGGCTACGGCGCAGACCCTGGATGCTGATGGCTGGCTGAAAACCGGCGACATTGCAGTGATCGACCCGGACGGCTTCACGCGTATCGTCGACCGCAAGAAGGACATGATCATCGTCTCGGGCTTCAACGTGTACCCCAACGAAATCGAAGACGTGATCATGGGCCACCCGAAGGTGGCCAACTGCGCCGCCATCGGCGTGCCTGACGAGCGTTCGGGCGAGGCCGTCAAACTGTTCGTGGTGGCCCGTGAGGGCGGGCTCAGCGTTGATGAACTCAAGGCCTACTGCAAGGCCAACTTCACAGGTTACAAAGTGCCCAAGCACATCGTGCTGCGCGAGTCGTTGCCGATGACACCGGTGGGCAAGATCCTGCGTCGCGAGCTGCGCGACATCGCGTAAGGGGGGCGAGCTTCAAACTTCAAGTTTCAAGCTGCAAGAGGGGGCGTGCGCCGCTCTAGCTTGCAGCTTGCCGCTTGAAACTTGGCGCTCTAAGTCAAATACTCTAAAAATGACTTGCATCCTTCATTGAGTCATTTTTGTGACCGTAAGGCCCGTTTTGGCCTCTAGGCGACCCTTTGCAAAGCTGTTACTCTCGGCCCGCTTTCAGATGATTCGGTTTGCAACGAACCGCCATCTCATATCAATAATAAACGCATCGACGCGTAAATCGAACTTCGCTGTTGCTGAAGGAGTGGGCTTCCATGATCGACCATTTTTGGAAGGATAAATACCCAGCCGGGATTACGGCGGAAATCAATCCTGACGAATTCCCCAATATCCAGGCGGTACTCAAGCAATCCTGCCAACGCTTTGCCGACAAACCGGCCTTTAGCAACCTGGGCAAGACCATCACCTACGGCGAGTTGTATGCCCTGTCGGGCGCTTTTGCGGCCTGGCTGCAGCAGCACACCGACCTCAAGCCGGGTGATCGCATTGCCGTACAGCTGCCGAATGTCCTGCAGTACCCGGTAGCGGTGTTCGGTGCCATGCGCGCCGGCCTGATCGTGGTCAACACCAACCCGCTGTATACCGCACGGGAGATGGAACATCAGTTCAACGACTCCGGTGCCAAGGCGCTGGTGTGCCTGGCCAACATGGCTCACCTGGCCGAGAAAGTGGTACCCAAGACCCAGGTCAGGCACGTTATCGTCACCGAAGTGGCCGACCTGTTGCCACCGCTCAAGCGCCTGCTGATCAACAGCGTGATCAAGTACGTGAAGAAGATGGTGCCGGCCTATAACCTGCCGAACGCCGTGCGCTTCAACGATACCCTGGCGCTGGGCAAGGGCCAGCCGGTGGCCGAGGCCAACCCGCAAGCCAATGATGTTGCCGTGCTGCAGTACACCGGCGGCACCACAGGTGTGGCCAAGGGCGCAATGCTGACGCACCGCAACCTGGTGGCCAACATGCTGCAGTGCCGGGCGCTGATGGGTTCGAACCTGCATGAAGGTTGCGAGATCCTCATCACGCCGCTGCCGCTGTACCACATCTATGCCTTTACCTTCCATTGCATGGCGATGATGCTGATCGGCAACCATAACGTGCTGATCAGCAACCCGCGTGACTTGCCGGCAATGGTCAAGGAGCTGGGCAAGTGGAAATTCAGCGGCTTCGTCGGCCTCAACACCCTGTTCGTTGCCCTGTGCAACAACGAGGCGTTCCGTGCGCTGGACTTCTCGGCGTTGAAGATCACCTTGTCCGGTGGCATGGCGCTGCAACTGAGCGTGGCCGAGCGCTGGAAAGCCGTCACCGGTTGCGCCATTTGCGAAGGCTATGGCATGACCGAGACCAGCCCGGTTGCGGCGGTCAATCCGGCCGAAGCCAACCAGGTCGGCACCATCGGTATCCCGGTGCCCTCGACCCTGTGCAAGGTCATCGATGACAGTGGCACCGAACTGCCGCTGGGCGAGGTGGGCGAGCTGTGCGTCAAGGGGCCGCAGGTGATGAAGGGCTACTGGCAGCGTGAAGATGCCACCGCCGAGATCCTCGACAGTGACGGTTGGCTGAAGACCGGGGACATTGCCCTGATCCAGCCGGATGGCTACATGCGCATCGTTGACCGCAAGAAGGACATGATCCTGGTCTCGGGCTTCAACGTGTATCCCAACGAGCTGGAGGACGTACTGGCAGCCCTGCCGGGTGTGCTGCAGTGCGCTGCGATCGGCGTGCCGGATGAAAAGTCGGGCGAACTGATCAAGGTGTTCATCGTGGTCAAGCCGGGCATGACCGTCACCAAGGAGCAGGTGATGGAGCACATGCGTGCCAACGTCACCGGCTACAAGGTGCCGCGTTACATCGAGTTCCGCGACGCGCTGCCAACGACCAACGTGGGCAAGATCCTGCGCCGCGAGTTGCGTGATGAAGAGCTGAAGAAGCAGGGTTTGAAGAAGATCGCCTGATCGCTGCCCATTGCCTGGCTATATCTGCATCACGCTGAAAATCTGGGGCCGCTTTGCGGCCCTTTCGCGACACGAGGCCGCTCCTACAGGGGGAGCGTAATCAGCGCAGTTTTTCCAGCATCTGGTAGTACCACATCCCTGCCGCCAACAGCGGATTGCCCAGCAGGTCCCCCATCGGCACCTTGATGTGCTTGCACCCGGCAAAGGTATCGAACTTCTCTAGCGTTCCGGTCAGCGCCTCGGCCATGATTTCACCCATGATGTGGCTGGTGGCGATGCCGTGCCCCGAATAGCCCTGGCAGTACCAGACGTTGTCCGAAAGCTTGCCCAGCTGCGGTATGCGATTGACCACGATACCCATCGCGCAGCTCCACTGGAACTCGATCGGCACCCCTTTGAGGGCCGGGAAGGTACGCTCGATGCACGGGCGCAGCTCACCTGCGATATCACGGGAATCCTTGCCCGAATAGTTGGCGCCGCCGCCGAACAGCAGGCGTTTGTCGGCAGTGAGGCGGTAGTAGTCGAGCACGAAACGGCAGTCGTACACCGCCAGGTCCTGGGGGTTGATCTGTTCGGCCAGTTCGCCCAGCGGCGCGGTGGTGACGATGCCACCCATGGCGGGGAAGATCTTGCCCTTTAGCTGGCGCTTTTCCAGTTTGTGGTAAACGTCGCCGGCCAGCATCACCTGGCGTGCTTCGATTCGGCCTTGGGCAGTGACCACTGCAGGGCGCGGGCCGTGCACGATGTCCAGTACCTCGGAGTTCTCGAAGATCAGCGCGCCCAGTGCATGGGCGGCACGCGCCTCGCCCAGGCACAGGTTGAGCGGGTGCAGGTGCAGGTTGCGCAGGTTTTTCAGCGCGCCCAGGTACAACGGGCTTTGCAGGTGTTCGGCAACCGAGTTGCGGTCGAGCATGTGCACCTGATCACCCATGCCGCGGCGCTGCGCTTCGGCCTCGAAGGCGCGCAGCTCGTTGAGGTGTGACGGTTTCATCGCTGCATGCAGGTGGCCGCGCTTGAGGTCACAGTCGATGCCATAGCGCTCGACCCGCTGCTCGATGATCTGGTGCCCGCGCCAGCGCAGGTGCCAGATGAAGTCATCCACTTCACTGCCCAGGCGGTCGCGCATCTGCGTGCGCATGGCTTCGTCGCCCGAGAGGCTGCCGGTGACCTGGCCGCCGTTGCGGCCGCTGGCGCCCCAGCCGATGCGGTTGGTTTCCACCACCGCCACTTTCAGGCCGCGCTCGGCCAGCTCCACGGCGGTGGCTACGCCGGTGAAACCGCCGCCGATAATGGCTACGTCGACCTGCACGGTGCCCTTGAGCTGCGGGTACTGCGTGTGGTCGTTGAGGGAGGCACTGTAGTAGGACGGCGCGCGCTGGGCCGGGCCGTTGTTCACTGCTGCGTTCATGGGTGTTCCTTATTCTGAATAGGGTGAGGCTCAGGCCTGGTGCAGGTACCAGCGCCAGTCCTGTTCGCTGACTTCGGCCATGAACTGGCGATACTCGGCGCGCTTGACCTTCAGGTACACCCCGAGGAAGTCCGCGCCGAGTGCTTCGCGTGCCCACGCCGAACGCTCCAGTGCGTCGAGGGCGGTCAGCCAGTCGGTGGGCAGGTGCTCGGTGGCCTGGGCGTAGCCGTTGCCTTCGACCGGTGCGCCCGGGTCGAGTTGTTCGCGGATACCGCGGTGGCTGGCAGCGAGAATCGCCGCAGCGGCCAGGTACGGGTTGGCGTCGGCGCCACAGATGCGGTGTTCGACATGGCGGCTGTTGGCCGGCCCGCCGGGCACGCGCAAGCTGACCGTGCGGTTGTCGACACCCCAGGTTGGCGCCAGCGGTGCATAGCTGTTGGCCTGGAAACGACGGAACGAGTTGGCGTTGGGGCAGAACAGCAGCAGCGAGTCGCGCAGGTGGCGTAGCATGCCGGCAACCGCTTGGCGCAGAAGGGGAGTGCCGGCCTTGTCTTCGCTGGCGAACAGGTTGTTGCCGGCGCTGTCGGCCAGGCTCAGGTGCATGTGCATGCCGGTGCCGGCCAGTTGCGCGAAGGGTTTGGCCATGAAGCACGCCTGCATGCCGTGGGCGTGCGCCACGCCTTTGACCAGGCGCTTGTAGCGCACGGCCTGGTCCATCGCTTCCAGGGCATCGCCATGCTCCAGGGTGATTTCCACCTGGCCTGGGGCGTATTCCGAAATCGCCGTGCGGGCCGGGATGCCCTGGGCTTTGCAGGCCGCGTAAAGGTCGGCGAGAAACGGCTCTATCTGCTCCAGTTCACGCAGGCCATAGACCTGGGTGCTGCGCGGGCGGCCGCCATCATTGTCCAGGGCCGGTTGCGGCCGGCCTTGGGCGTCACGCTGCTGGTCGAGCAGGAAGAACTCCAGTTCGCACGCCATCACCGGGTGGTAGCCGTCGGCCTTGAGCGTTTCGATGGTGCGCAACAGCACATGGCGCGGGTCGGCGACGCTGGCCGGCAGGCCTTCGCTGGGGTGCATGCTGACTTGCACGGCGGCGGTCGGCACGCGGCGCCATGGCAGGCGTACCAGGCTGCCCTCCAAGGGGTAGGCGCGGCAGTCGATGTCGCCGACGTCCCAGACCAGCCCGGAGTTTTCCACGTCATCGCCATTGAGGGTCAGGCCCAGGATGGTACTGGGCAGCGGGCGGCCGCTCTGGTAAACCGCCAGCAGCTCGTCGCGGTGCAGCAGCTTGCCGCGCGGCACGCCGTTGGCGTCGAGGATGAACAGTTCGAACAGCTCGATATCGGGGTTTTCGGCAAGGAAACGTCGGGCGTGTTCAACGGGGGCAAAGTGCATGAGGGATTCGCTCGTGTGCATACAGGACCGCCGCTTGGCGGCGGTCCGGCTGAGTCAATCGGCCGAAAGGTGGCCGGGCTTTGTCAGATGCGCGAGTGAAGTGTCCGGTGGGCGGGCGTGGCGGCAATGCCAGAGGGCCCAGAAGGCCAGAATCACATGGACCAGCGGATTTTCACCGGCGCAGGTGCGGGCCTTCGGTAGCGAAGGGCGCGAAAGCGGCGGGGCGATGGGCTGGACGGGGATCATGCATTGGATACTCACATGCGACGTCACGTTGATTAAAGCAGTGAATGGCAACCTTCACTCTGGTAACGGCTAAACATTGGCGGGGCCGGTACAGACAGCAAAAAGCCGGTAAATCTGCGACAATCGCGCATCCTTCGAATGCCGATCATGCAAAAGCAGGCTCACCTGCATCACTAAAAAGCCCCATGACTGACCACGCCATCGACAAACTGCTGCAAAACCTCGACCACGCCATGATCGCCGACCGCCATCGCTTGCGCCGGCAACTGCATGAGCTGCGCAAGCGCCCCGACGAGGCCAAGCTCGCGCAGTGGGTGGAGAAGGTCCAGGCGTCTTGCGCCCAGGTGACCGCGCGTCAGCACAGTGTGCCGCGCATCCGCTACGACGACAGCTTGCCGATTGCCGCCAAGCGCGACGAGATCAAAAAGGCATTGGCTGAAAACCAGGTCCTGGTGATTGCCGGTGAGACCGGTTCGGGCAAGACCACCCAGCTACCCAAGATCTGCCTGGAGCTGGGCCGCGGCAGCCACGGCCTGATTGCCCACACCCAGCCACGGCGGATTGCCGCGCGCAGTGTTGCTGCCCGTGTGGCTGAAGAGCTGGGTACACCGCTGGGCGCCCTGGTCGGTTACCAGGTGCGGTTCGAGGACCAGAGCGACGCCAACACCTTGGTCAAGCTGATGACCGACGGCATCTTGCTGGCCGAAACCCAGCATGACCGCTTCCTCGAGCGCTACGACACGATCATCGTCGACGAGGCGCACGAGCGCAGCCTTAACATCGATTTCCTGCTCGGCTACCTCAAGACCCTGCTGCATCGCCGCCCGGACCTGAAGCTGATCATCACTTCGGCGACCATCGACCTGGAGCGCTTCTCCAAGCATTTCGATGGTGCGCCGATCATCGAGGTATCCGGCCGTACCTACCCGGTGGACACTTGGTATCGCCCGCTGACCAGTGAACAGGACGAAGAAGGCAACCAGGTCGAGGACGACCTCACCGTCGACCAGGCGATCCTCGCCACCCTCGATGAGATCGCCCACCACGAGCGCAGCGAGGGCAAGGGCCCCGGCGACGTGCTGGTGTTCCTGCCGGGCGAGCGCGAGATTCGCGATGCCGCCGAGATCCTGCGCAAGGCCCAGTTGCGTCATACCGAGATCCTGCCGCTGTATGCGCGCCTGTCTCCGGCCGAGCAGCAGCGTATCTTCCAGTCGCACACTGGCCGGCGAGTGGTGCTGGCCACCAACGTGGCGGAAACCTCGCTGACCGTGCCAGGCATCCGCTATGTGATCGACACCGGTACCGCGCGCATCAGCCGCTACAGCTACCGGGCCAAGGTCCAGCGCTTGCCGATCGAAGCGGTATCCCAGGCCAGTGCCAACCAGCGTAAAGGCCGTTGCGGCCGTGTCGAGCCGGGCATTTGCATACGCCTTTACAGCGAAGAAGACTTCAACGGCCGGCCAGCCTTCACCGACCCCGAGATCCTGCGCACCAACCTGGCGGCGGTGATCCTGCAGATGCTGCACCTGCGTCTGGGCGCCATCGATGCCTTCCCGTTCATCGAGCCGCCGGATGGCAAGGCCATCAGCGACGGTTTCAACCTGCTGCAGGAGCTGTCGGCGGTCAACCGCGAGAACCAGCTGACGCCCCTGGGTCGTCAACTGGCGCGCTTGCCGATCGATCCCCGGCTGGGCCGGATGCTGCTCGAAGGCGCCCGTCAGGGCAGCCTGCAGGAAGTGCTGATCGTCACCAGTGCATTGTCGGTGCAGGACCCGCGCGAGCGCCCGCCGGAGCGTCAGCAGGCGGCTGACCAGGCGCATGCGCAGTGGAAGGATGTGGATTCCGATTTTGCCGCACTGGTCAACCTGTGGCGAGGCTTCGAGGAGCAGCGCCAGGCGCTGACGGCCAACCCGCTACGCAACTGGTGTCGCAAGAATTTTCTCAACTATTTGCGCCTTCGCGAATGGCGTGACGCCCATCGTCAGTTGGCGCTGATCTGCCGTGACCTGCAACTGACGGTGAACAAGGACCCGTCCGACTACCAGAAGATGCACAAAGCCATCCTCAGCGGGCTGCTCAGCCAGATCGGCCACAAGACCGAAGACGGCGACTACCAGGGCGCGCGTCAGCGGCGCTTCTGGGTGCACCCGTCCTCGGGCATTGGCCGCAAGCGCCCGCAGTGGGTCATGGCCGCCGAGCTGGTGGAGACCACCAAGCTGTATGCGCGCATGGTGGCCAAGATCGAGCCCGACTGGATCGAGCCGCTGGCGACTCACCTGGTCAAGAAAAACCACTTCGAACCGCACTGGGAGAAGAAGCGTGGGCAGGTGGTGGCCTACGAGCAGATCACCCTCTACGGGCTGATCCTGGTCGGCCGCCGCCCAGTGCATTACGGTCCGATCGACCCGGTTACCTCGCGTGAGCTGTTCATACGCGAAGGGCTGGTTGGGGGCGAAATCCAGTCGCGGGCCAAGTGCCTGGCCGCCAACAAGCGCCTGCTTGAAGAGCTCGACGAGCTGGAAGCCAAGGCGCGTCGGCGCGACATTCTTGCCGATGAAGAAACCCTCTACGCCTTCTATGAGGCGCGCCTGCCAGCGGAGATCCACCAGACCGCGACCTTCGACAGCTGGTACCGCATGGGCAGCCAGAAGGATGCCAGCCTGCTGATCATGCGTGAGGAAGACGTGTTGGCCCGTGAGGCCAGCGAAGTCACTGCGGCGCAATACCCGGACAGCCTGCAGGTCGGCGAGCTGCGCCTGCCGCTGAGCTACCACTTCGAACCAGGCCACCCGCGTGACGGCGTGACGGTAAGGGTGCCCGCGCCGCTGTTGCCAAGCCTGCCGGGCGAGCGTCTGGAGTGGCTGGTGCCGGGCTTGCTTGAAGCCAAGTGCGTGGCGTTGGTGCGCAACCTGCCCAAGGCCCTGCGCAAGAACTTCGTGCCGGTACCGGACTTCGTCAAGGCGTCGCTGGCACGCATGACGTTCGGCCAGGGTGCCTTGCCTCAGGCTTTGGGCCAGGAGCTGTTGCGCATGACCGGTGCCCGTGTGTCCGATGAGGCCTGGGCAGAGTCGGTAGGCCTGGTCGAAGGGCATCTGCGTATGAACATCGAGGTGGTCGATGGCCAGGGCAAGTTCCTCGGCGAGGGCCGCGACCTGGCCGAGTTGACCGCACGCTTTGCCGCCGCCAGCCAGGCAGCGCTGGCTGTGCCGCGCGACGACAAGGGCGCGCAGCCGGTGCAGGCCAAGGCCTTCAGTGAAGTGAAACAGACCGCCCAGCAGAAGATCGCCGGGCTGTCGATGACGGTGTACCCGGCATTGGTGGAAGAGAGCGGCAGCGTGCGCGAGGGGCGTTTCTCGACCCAGGCCGAAGCCGAGTTCCAGCATCGCCGTGCCTTGCAGCGCCTGTTGCTGCAGCAGTTGGCAGAGCCTGCCAAGTTCCTGCGCGGCAAGCTCCCGGGGCTGACCGAACTGGGCTTGCTGTACCGCGAACTGGGCCGTGTCGAGGCGCTGGTGGAGGATATCCTGCTGGCCAGCCTCGACAGTTGCATCCTCGAGGGGGAGGCCACGCTACCGCGCGATGGCGCAGCATTGGCCGGGCTTGCCGAGCGCAAGCGCGGCAGCTGGGCCGAGCATGCCGAGCGCCTGGCCCGCCAGACGCTGGAAGTGCTCAAGCTGTGGCACGGCCTGCAGAAGCGTTTCAAAGGCAAGATCGACCTGAGCCAGGCGGTGGCGCTGAACGACATCAAGCAGCAGTTGGCCAACCTGGTGTATCCGGGCTTCGTGCGCGAGACGCCTTCGGCCTGGTTCAAGGAGCTGCCGCGCTACCTCAGGGCGGTGGAGTTGCGCCTGGAGAAGCTTGGCAGCCAGGTGCAGAAGGACCGGGTGTGGAGTGGCGAGCTGACCAACCTCTGGGCCCAGTACAAGGCCCGTGCCGACAAGCACGCCCAGGAAGGCAAGCGCGACGAGCAACTGACCTTGTACCGCTGGTTGCTGGAAGAATATCGGGTGTCGCTGTTTGCCCAGCAATTGGGCACGAAAGTACCGATTTCTGACAAACGTCTCAGCAAACAGTGGTCTCAGGTGGAAGCCTAAACCCCGCAAGTTGTGGCAATATTGAGGCAATTTGGGGCCGCATTGCGGCCCCTTGCGGGTTCAACCTGCGCCTTGAACTTGGTACTAAAGTGCTATTACTCCAGCCAGCGCCCTGTGGCGATGGCCTTTGACCAGAGGAACGATCGTGCATAACGTCGTGATCAGCGGCACCGGCCTGTATACCCCGGCCCAGAGCATTTCCAACGAAGAACTGGTGGAATCCTTCAACACCTGGTCGCAACAGTTCAACCGCGACAACGCTGCCGCCATCGAGCGCGGCGAGGTCAAAGCTGCGCCGCTCTCCGATGCCGCCTTCATCGAGAAGGCCTCGGGCATCAAGAGCCGCTTCGTCATGGACAAGGCCGGCATTCTCGATCCGCAGCGCATGAAGCCGCGCCTGCCGGAGCGTTCCAACGACGAGCAGTCGATCCTTTGCGAGATGGGCGTGGCCGCTGCCCGTCAGGCACTCGAGCGCGCAGGCCGCACCCCTGCCGATGTCGACGGGGTGATCGTCGCCTGCTCCAACCTGCAGCGCCCGTACCCGGCCATCGCCATCGAAGTGCAACAGGCGCTGGGCATCCAGGGCTTCGCCTTCGACATGAACGTGGCTTGCTCCTCGGCCACCTTCGGCATCCAGACCGCAGCCAACAGCGTGCAACTGGGCCAGGCCCGTGCGTTGTTGGTGGTCAGCCCGGAAATCTGCACCGGGCACCTGAACTTCCGTGACCGCGACAGCCATTTCATTTTTGGTGACGCTGCCACTGCCGTGCTGGTCGAGCGTGCCGACCAGGCCACCTCGGCACACCAGTTCGATATCCTCGGTACCAAGTTGCAGACCTCGTTCTCCAACAATATCCGCAACAATTTCGGCTTCCTCAACCGTGCTGCGGAAGAGGGCGTCGGTACGCGGGACAAGTTGTTCGTGCAGGAAGGCCGCAAGGTATTCAAGGAAGTCTGCCCGATGGTCGCCGAGCTGATCGGCAAGCACCTGGGCGAGAACGATCTGCAGCCCTCCGACGTCAAGCGCTTCTGGCTGCACCAGGCCAACCTGAGCATGAACCAGCTGATCGTCAAGAAGCTGTTGGGGCGTGAAGTGGCCGAGGAAGATGCACCAGTCATTCTCGACCGTTATGCCAACACCAGCTCGGCGGGGTCGGTGATTGCCTTCCACCTGTACCAGGATGACCTGGCCAAGGGTTCGCTGGGCGTGCTGAGCTCGTTTGGTGCGGGCTACTCGATTGGTAGTGTGATTCTGCGTAAACGCTGACAGTCAGCCCTGCGCCGGCTTGCCGGCCGCAGGGCCAGTGCGTTTCTCGCAGGCAAAAAAAGGCAGGAAATGCCGGATGGGGTCGGCATTTCCCGCCTTGAGTGAAGCTCAGGCGTTGCAGCTTAGAACTTGGCTTCCAGGTCCACCTGCAGCGTGTCGACATCGGCATCGCTGTTCGGCAACTGCGACAGGTCGGTCTTGGCCATCAGGTAGGCAGCGCCCAGCGAGAAGTTCTTGTCGATTTCATAACCGACCTTGAACTTGTGGCCGCGCGAGCCGGTGTAACCGTTGCCGAAGTCGGAGTCGGTGAACAGGCTGACCACGGCGTTGCGCTGAACATCGCGGTAGTTGTAATCCAGGCTCCAGGCGCCGACTTTGGTCTTCAGGCCAGCCAGCCAGGCCTGGTCTTCGCCATCGGTGCTTTCGGTGTTCTTCACGTACTGGCCATACGCCGACAGCGGGATGGCCAAGCCGGTGAAGTCCACCTGGCCGAAGCCTTCCACCAGGTTGAACTCGTTGGTGGTATTGCCGAACGACTGCAGGATGGTCGCTTCCTTGTCGTTGTCGTAGCCATAGATGCTCGCGCCGACGGTGAGCTTGAGCACATCGGCCGGGGCGAACTTGGCGCCCAACTGGCCGTGGTAGACCTGGGCGTCGTGCTTGTACTGCACGCCGTCGCCGTCCACGTTGTCCTTGAGCGTGTACTGGCCCGCGCTGGCGAAGACTTCGGCGCCGCCGAGGTCGGCTTTGTAGGTGGCGGCAACGCCTTCCGGGTTGATGTCGCCGTCCCAGATGATGTCACCCATGCTCACCCAAGGCTGTGCCATCTTGCCGCCGATCAGGTGCAGGTTCGGTACTGCGCTCGGGTGCCAGTCGAGGTAGGCCTGGTCGACCCACAGCGATTTCTTGTCGAAGTAGTTATCGAAACTCTGGTTGGTCGATCGGCGGTCTGCGCTGCTGCCGGTGGCGATGCGGATGCCTGCGTCGACTTGCGGGTTGATCTCGCTGTAGAAACCGACGCGGGCGCGAACGCGCTGGCGGTCCTGGTTGCCGCTGCTGCTGTTCGGGTCGTCGACGTTGACGTCCTCGTAGCGCAGGCGGATATCGCCTTTGACCTGGGTCTTGGCGGCCCATGCCACTTTCTGTTCGAAGGAGCTCATGCGTTCTGACTGAGCTTTCTGGTCGGCCTTTTCCTTGGTTTCTTTTGCCAGGTCACCTTGCAGTTCGTTGTACTGCGCCTGGTTGATCGAGCCGTTGGCGCGGAGCATTTCGAGCAGCTTGGCGTCGACAGCCGCACTGGCCGGAGTACTCAGAGCCAGCATCATGCCGGTGAGGCTCACTCCGGTAAGTGTAGAAACAAGACGCATAAGGTTCTCCCTACTGAAAAATATTGGGGAGGCTCAGCGTCCACCCCCATGTTGGCATGTCTTCGGAAAGGGCCTGAATAGACAGGTTCTAGGGTTCCGGAAAACAGGCGCAAGTATTGCGGGGGCGAATGACAGAATAATGTCTATTTGGTGGCACTGCCGTTAAGTAATTGAGAATGAAAGGATTGGGCCGGCATTCGGCATTCGGCATTTGAGTGAGAGGCCGGTATTCCCTGATACTGATGCCCTCACTCCGCGAGTCGACATCGTGACCAGCCTCTACAGCCTTGCCCATCTGCGTGACCTGCCTGCCGCGACCTGGGACGCCCTGGTACCTGCCGGCCAACCCTTCCTGCGCCATGCGTTCCTGAGCGCCCTGGAGGACAGCGGCAGTGTCGCGCCAGCCACCGGCTGGGCGGCGGAACACCTGGTGCTGGAGCGTGACGGGCAAGTGCGCGCGCTGTTGCCGGCGTACCGCAAGTGGCATTCGTACGGCGAGTACGTGTTCGATCATGGCTGGGCCGACGCCTGTGAGCGTGCTGGTATTGCCTATTACCCCAAACTGCTCGGCGCCGTGCCGTTCAGCCCGGTCAGCGGGCCGCGCCTGCTCAGCGTTGACCCGGCCGATGGCCTGCTCATGCTCCAGGCATTGCCTGAGTATCTGGGCAAAGGCGGGCTATCCGGGGCTCACATCAACTTCACCGACCCTGGCCTGGATGCTCAGATGGCCGGCCTGCCGGGCTGGATGGAGCGCCTGGGATGTCAGTTCCATTGGCGCAACCATGGCTACCGCGACTTTCAGGACTTTCTCGACAGCTTGAGTTCGCGCAAGCGCAAA
This sequence comes from Pseudomonas sp. p106, assembly GCF_003936645.1. NCBI lineage: Bacteria > Pseudomonadati > Pseudomonadota > Gammaproteobacteria > Pseudomonadales > Pseudomonadaceae > Pseudomonas > Pseudomonas sp. p106. Next base: position 116,267 of record NZ_RHQR01000015.1, on the reverse strand, counting down.
CAGATGCGCAAGGAACGTGAGCAGGTTGCAGGGCAGGGCATCGACTTTCGTTGGTACCGTGGCGATGAACTTGAGGAGGCTCAGTGGGATTTCGTCTACCTCTGCTACGCCAATACCTACGCAGTGCGCAGGCGTACGCCCTATCTGACCCGTGAATTTTTCAGCTTGCTGGCGCAGCGCATGCCCGAGGCCCTAAGGGTCGTGATGGCGCGTCAGGGCGGTCGCGATGTTGCCATGGCCCTGAGCCTGGTGGGTGGCGACAGCCTGTTTGGGAGGTACTGGGGCTGCCTGGATGAGTTCGACCGGCTGCACTTCGAGACCTGTTTCTACCAGGGCATGGACTTTGCGATTGCCGAAGGCTTGCAGCGCTTCGATGCCGGCGCGCAGGGCGAGCACAAGCTGATTCGTGGCTTCGAGCCGGTGCTGACCCGCTCCTGGCATTATCTGCTTCACCCAGGCCTGCGCCGGGCGGTGGACGATTTCCTGCAGCAGGAGCGGGCAGGGGTTATGGGCTATGCCGAAGAGGCACGGGGGATGTTGCCTTACCGCCGGGATTGAAACCCGACAGGCCTCAATCCACCCCGACGAACCCGCCCGTCTGGTGATGCCACAGCCTGGCATACAAGCCTTGTTGCGCCAGCAGTTCACTGTGGCTGCCACTTTCGACGATATGCCCCTTGTCCAGCACCACCAGGCGGTCCATCCGCGCAATGGTCGAGAGGCGGTGGGCGATGGCGATCACCGTCTTGCCTTGCATGAGGGTTTCCAGGCTTTCCTGGATCGCCGCTTCGACCTCCGAGTCCAGTGCTGACGTGGCCTCGTCCATGATCAGGATGGGCGCGTTCTTGAGCAGCACCCGGGCTATAGCGATGCGCTGGCGCTGGCCACCGGACAGCTTGACCCCGCGCTCGCCCACATGCGCGTCGAAGCCCGTGCGGCCCTGGGCATCCGACAACTGTGGAATGAATTCGTCGGCACGGGCCCGGCGCACCGCCTCGTGCAGCGCTTGCTCGCTGGCATCCGGGCGGCCGTACAACAGGTTGTCGCGGATCGAGCGATGCAGCAGTGAGGTGTCCTGGGTGATCATGCCGATCTGCGCCCGCAGGCTGGCCTGGCTCACCTCGGCGATGTCCTGCCCGTCGATCAGGATACGCCCGCCCTGCACGTCGTAAAGGCGCAGCAGCAGGTTGACCAGGGTCGACTTGCCGGCGCCGGAGGGGCCGATCAGGCCGATCTTTTCGCCCGGGCGGATGTCCAGGTTCAGCCCGTCGATGACGTTGCGGGCCTTGCCGTAGTGGAAGTCGACGTTATCGAAACGCACCGCGCCACGGGTCACTTTCAGCGGCGCTGCCTTGGGCTTGTCGGTGACGGTGACCGGCTGGGCGATGGTCTGCAGGCCGTCCTGCACCATGCCGATGTTCTCGAAGATGCCGTTGACCACCCACATGATCCAGCCCGACATGTTGACGATACGGATCACCAGCCCGGTGGCCAGGGCGATGGCGCCGACGGTGATCAGCGACTGGCTCCACAGCCACAGGGCCAGGCCGGTGGTGGCGACTACCAGCAAGCCGTTGAGGCTGGTGATGACCACGTCCATGCTGGTGATCACCCGCGACGCCAGCTGGGTCTTTTCGGTCTGCTCTCGGATCGCTTCGCGGGCGTACTGCTGCTCGTGGTCGGTGTGGGCGAACAGCTTGAGGGTGGCGATGTTGGTGTAGCCGTCGACGATGCGCCCCATCAGCCTGGAGCGGGCGTCGGAGGAGATCACCGAGCGCTCCTTGACCCGTGGCACGAAGTAGAACAGCGCGGCGACATAGCTGGCAATCCAGACCAGTAACGGCAGCATCAGGCGCCAGTCGGCCTCGGCGAACAGCACCAGCGAGGTGATCGCATAGATCAGCACGTGCCACAACGCATCCACCGCCTGCACGGCCGAGTCGCGCAGCGAGTTGCCAGTCTGCATGATGCGCTGGGCGATACGCCCGGCAAAATCGCTCTGGAAGAAGTTGAGGCTCTGCTTGAGCACATAGGTGTGGTTTTGCCAGCGGATCAGGCTGGTCATGCCCGGGTTGATGGTCTGGTGCACCAGCAGGTCATGCAGGCCAAAGAAGATCGGCCGCAGCAGCAGGACCACCACCAGCATCCAGATCAGCTCGCCGCTGTGCTCGCTGAAGAAGTTGGCATTGGGCGTGCCCTGGGCCAGGTCGATGATGCGGCTCAGGTAGCTGAACATCGCCACCTCGATCAGCGAGGCAACCAGGCCGACCACCAGCAGGGCGAGAAAACTCGGCCACACCTGGCGCAGGTAATAGAGGTAGAAGGGCCACACCTGGGTGGGCGGCGACTCGCTGGGCGCGTCGCGGAAGATGTCGATCAGTTGCTCGAAACGGCGGTACAGCATGGGTGACAACACTCCTGTTCAACCCGACCCTCAGGCGGTTTCACGTCCTTGTGAAGCCTGCAGTCAGTCGATGCGTTTGGCGGACTTGATGAACACCGGATCGGCCGGCACATCGCGCATGCCTTTCTTGACGGTAGTGCGCGAGTTGACGATCTGGTCGACCACCTCCATGCCCTTGGTCACTTTGCCGAACACTGCATAGCCACGGTCACGGCCCGGGTTCAGGAAGTCGTTGTCGGCCACGTTGATGAAGAACTGGCTGGTGGCCGAGTTCGGGTCGGAGGTGCGTGCCATCGACAGGGTGCCGCGGGTGTTCTGCAGACCGTTGCCGGCTTCGTTGCGGATCGGGTCACGCGTCGGCTTTTGCACCATCTGCTCGGTGAACCCACCGCCCTGGACCATGAAGCCCGGGATCACACGGTGAAAAATGGTGTTGTTGTAGAAACCGCTGTCGACGTATTCGAGGAAGTTCTTGGTACTGACCGGCGCCTTCTCGGCATCGAGCTCGATTTCGACCTGGCCGAAGCTGGTGTCGAGCACTACGTGAGGGGTCTTGTCGGAGGCCATGACGGTGGTGGCAAAGGCGACCGAGCAGGCGGTGAGCAGAAGTTTTTTCAGCATGGGCTCAAAGATCCTTGAGAGGTGGAAGCGGCTGCGAGGAACTGCAGCAAAGTCTGGTTGAAGACTTCGGGTTGATCGAGGGGTGTAGCGTGCCGGGAATCATCGATGACTACCAGCCTTGCCTGCGGCATCAGGGCAACGTAGCGCTCTTTGAGTTGTACCGGGGTGTAATCGTGGTCGGCAGCGACCACCAGCGTGGGGCAGTGTATCTGGCCGATGCGTTCCTGCACGCCCCAGTCCACGATGGCGTCAAAACTCCTGAGGTAGGCGCGTTTGTCGTTGCGCGCCCAGCGTTGCGCCATCTTCTGGCGCAAGTCGGCTTGCTCCGGTTTGGGGAACAGGCGCTGGGCCAGGCCCTTGCCGACCGTCTCGACACTGAGGATGCGCGCCAGGCCCCAGCGCTTGGCCCACCAGACCCAGTCGTTGCGCGTACGGCGCTTGACCTCGGGGGCGCTGTTGACGATGCACAGGCTGCGCAGCCACTGCGGATGGTCGACGGCGAATTGAAACCCGACCATGGCGCCCATCGACAGCCCCACGAAGTGCACCGGGCCGGTCTGCAGGTGTTCGAGCAGGGCCAGCAGGTCTTCGCTGAATGTGGCGATCTGGTAGCCATCATTGGGCTTGTCGGAGCGGCCGTGGCCCCGGATGTCCATGAGGATCACCCGGTAATGGCGGCTGAGCGCGGGTACCTGCAGCTCCCAGTCCTGGCTGCTGGAGCCCAGGCCGTGCAGCAGTACCAGGGGTTCACCCTGGCCGTATTCCTGATAATGCAGCGAGCATCCTTCATGTTCGAAATAGGCCATGGGCGCGGTTCTCTCAGGCTTGCGGGGGGGCTGCGAAGGGCACGTCCAGTGGCGCGGTGTCGAAATTGCGCAGCAGGTCGATGAGAATCTGCGTGGCCGGGCCCAAGGTCTTCTCTTTGCTCGAATAAAGGTAGAACAGTGGATGACGGCTGCCACCCTGGTCCAGTGGCAGCGGCTTGAGCACGCCTTCGCGCAGTTCGCGATCGATCATGTGCCGCGGCAGCCAGGCAAAGCCCAGCCCGCTGCTGACGAAGGTCGTGGCGGTACCCAGGCTGCCGACGGTCCAGCGCTGTTCGGCGCCGAGCCAGCCGACATCGCGGGGTTGGGCGCGGCCGGAGTCGCGGATCACCACTTGCAACTGGCTTTCCAGGTCCTGGAACGTGATCTCCCGGCCCAGGCGGTGCAGGCTGTGCTCGGGGTGGGCGACAGCCACGAACTCCACGGCACTGAGCTCGGTGCCCAGATAGCCGCCAATGCTGTAGCTGCTGATGGCAAGGTCGGCGATACCTTCATGCATCACCTCCTCGACGCCGGACAGCACTTCCTCGCGCAGGCGCACCCGGCAACCGCGGCTCTGCGGCATGAACGCGGCCAGGGCACGTACCAGGCGGGCACTGGGGTAGGCGGCATCGACCACTACACGTACCTCGGCTTCCCAGCCTTGCTCCATGTGGTGAGCCAGGTCTTCAAGCTGGCTGGCCTGCTTGACCAGGTGCCGTGAGCGGCGCAGCAGCACGTTGCCCGCCTCGGTCAGCACGGCTTTGCGGCCATCGATGCGCAGCAGTGGCACGCCGAGCTGCTCTTGCATGCGCGCCACCGTGTAACTGACCGATGACTGCGAGCGGTGCAGGGCTTCGGCTGCCTGGGCAAACCCACCGTGATCGACCACTGCCTGCAAGGTTCGCCACTGATCCAGGGTTACGCGCGGCGCTTTCATCTTTGGCTCCTGTTGACCTAAGCTGCGCTCTTTCAAGGAGAGCGCCCCATGAAGAAATGTTGTGCGGCAATACTGATGTGCCTGCCCCTTGGGGCCATGGCTTACCCCATCGACGTGGAGAAGGAACTGGCCGGAGTCAAGCTGGACTACACCGCCTACGACACCGCGTACGACATCGGAGCCATCACCCTGAACAACTATGGGCAAGTGCCGGCGGCCTGCAAGGTGACGTTCCGCAACGGGCCGGAAGCGCCACGGGTACGCCGGGTGAATGTACCGGCGGGCAAAAGTGTGGACGTCACGGCCAAGTTCAATCGGCAGATCATCAAGCTGCGCATCGCAGTGAACTGCAAAGCGGAATAAAACTGATTAATCGATAGATTACACCCACTTTTTACGCTTTTTTATCGATAGGTCAAGCCTTAATCTCACCTCCATCGAATCGCAACCCATTTTGCCGATGGAGGCACCCATGTCCCGCGTACTGATCGTCGAAAGCAGCGCCCGCCAGCAGGATTCCGTTTCCCGTCAACTGACCCGTGACTTCATCGAATACTGGCAAGCAGCGCACCCGGCCGACGAGATCACCGTTCGCGATCTGGCGGTGACCCCGGTGCCGCACCTGGACGCCAACCTGCTCGGTGGCTGGATGAAGCCTGAAGAGCAGCGCAATGCCGCTGAACTGGAGGCCCTGGCCCGTTCCAACGAGCTGACCGATGAGCTGCTGGCGGCCGACGTGCTGGTGATGGCTGCACCGATGTACAACTTCACCATCCCCAGCACGCTCAAGGCCTGGCTTGACCACGTACTGCGTGCCGGCATCACCTTCAAGTACACCCCGACCGGCCCGCAAGGCCTGCTGACCGGCAAGCGCGCCATTGTCCTGACTGCCCGTGGCGGCATCCACGCCGGCGCCACCAGCGACCATCAGGAGCCGTACCTGCGCCAGGTGATGGCATTCATCGGCATTCACGATGTGAACTTCATCCATGCCGAAGGCCTGAACATGAGCGGTGACTTCCACGAGAAAGGCATCAACCAGGCCAAGGCCAAGCTGGCTGCGGTGGCCTGAGCGTCAACCAATTCCCAACCCTGACACCTTGTTTGCTCCTTTGGGTGTACCTGCCCGGCCTCGATGGCCGGGTTTTTTTTGTGTGTGAATCACTCACGCCCATGAAATGCGCAGCCCCCACATTGCGCATGGTTGAACACATCGGTCGCAACCCGCTAAGGTCGCGGCCTTGATTTACGAGAGGCAACCATGGGCTACCTGATAATCGTCGCGCTGATCCAGGCGTTTTCCTTCAGCCTGATCGGCGAGTACCTGGCCGGGCACGTCGACAGCTACTTTGCCGTGCTCGCACGCGTGGTGCTGGCGGGCCTGGTTTTCCTGCCGCTGACCCGCTGGCGCCAGGTCGAGCCGCGCTTCATGCGCTCGATGCTGCTGATCGGTGCGCTGCAGTACGGCATCACCTATGTCTGCCTGTACCTGAGTTTCCGCGTGCTGACCGTACCTGAGGTGCTGCTGTTCACGATCCTCACGCCACTGCACGTGACCCTGATCGAGGATGCGCTGAACCGCCGCTTCAACCCATGGGCCTTGCTCGCTGCCTTGGTCGCGGTCGCAGGGGCGGCGGTGATCCGCTTCGACAGCATCAGTGGCGACTTCTTCATCGGCTTTTTGCTGCTGCAGTTGGCCAACTTCACCTACGCTGCCGGCCAGGTGCTGTACCGCCATCTGGTTGCCCGCCACCCCAGCGACCTGCCGCATTACAAGCGTTTCGGCTACTTCTACCTGGGGGCGTTGATCGTCGTGCTGCCGGCTTTCCTGCTGTTTGGCAACACCCAGCATTTGCCGAGCACCGACGTGCAATGGCTGGTGCTGCTGTTCCTCGGGCTGTGCCCGACAGCGCTGGGCTTGTACTGGTGGAACAAGGGGGCCTGCATGGTGTCCGGCGCTACGCTGGCGGTGATGAACAACCTGCACGTGCCGGTGGGGCTGCTGCTCAACCTGCTGATCTGGAACCAGCACGAGCCATTGGGGCGCTTGCTCATCGGTGGCGCGATCATCCTGGCCTCCGTGTGGCTGAGCCGCCTGGGCAGCCGCACGGATGCACCGCTGGTGCGCAGGGCCTGACATGCACACCATCCTGGTCATCGTCGCGCCGATCTTTGCGTTGATCCTGGTCGGTTATCTTTGCCGCCGGACCAACAAGCTTGGCGACAAGGCTGCGGCCGAGATCAACAAGATGGTGGTCTGGCTGTGCCTGCCGGCCCTGCTGTTCAAGGTCACAGCCACCGCAACCTGGAGCGAGGTATGGCACCCAGGGTTCATCGTGGCCTTTGGCGCAGGGGCGCTGGCGATGTTCGTGGCCACGCTGGCCTGGCGGCTGTTCAGCGGCCACGGGCTGGTCGCGGCCAGCATCGACGGGCTCAGCGCGGGGTATGCCAACACCGGCTATATCGGCATCCCGCTGTGTTTGCTGCTGTTCGGTCAGCCCGGGCTGCAGCCTGCGTTGATTTCTTCGTTGATCGTGGTCTGCCTGGTGTTCGCGATATCGCTGACGCTGATCGAAATTGGCCTACAGGAAGAGAAGCGGATCGGCCGCGCCATGTGGGTAGTGGGCAAGGCGCTGGCGAAGAACCCCTTGGTGATTTCGCCCGTGGCTGGGGCCGCTTGGGCAATGTCCGGGTTGGGGTTGGCGGAGCCGGTGATGCATTTTCTCGACATGCTGGCCTTGGCCACCACGCCCTGTGCATTGATTTCGCTGGGGGCGTTTCTGGCAGAGAAACGCAGCGGCGCTCAGGCCAGCCCATGGCCACTGGTTGCGATGAAGCTGGTAGGGCAGCCAGCGCTGACTTGGGTGTTGGCGTTCAAGGTATTCAGCCTGCCGAACATGTGGGCTGCTTCAGCGGTACTGCTGGCGGCGCTGCCGACGGGGACCGGGCCCTTCATGCTGGCGGAGTATTACAACCGGGAAGCGGGGCTGATATCGCGGACGATACTGTTGTCGACGGTGGCTTCTTTAGTCACCTTGACCGGGTTGTTGTACCTGCTGGGTTATGCGGGGTGATTTGGGGCTGCTGCGCAGCTATTTCGCAATACAAGGCCGCTCGGACGGATCTTGAAGCACACATGGCCTGTACGCCTTACATGGTGTTGCGCCCAGCAGCTGAAAAATCAGATTTTGCCCCTTTCTTGTAGGGCATTTCCCAAAGATACTGCCGGCCATTGTGGTGTGCTGGGTTGGTCACTAGTCTCAGCCGGTCGTTGCCATTCAACGACCGGCTTTGACAGGCCGACTCAAATTGCAATCCATAGCTTTGCCTTCAATGGTGGCTGTGCGTGGGGCGCCTTTGGGTGCGCCGGGTTTCTCAATTTGACCGGTCTGTCAACCCGTGCACAGCTGCCACCCTTTGTTTGACAGCAAAAGGCGGTGGTCCCCAATCACAAATTGAGGGTTACACCATGCTGAAGATAGTCCCCGATCCACCCTACAACCTCCATTCCCTGGAAGACACGCTGCTGATGGCAGCGGACTACGCGCTATGCGCTGAAGCCGTCGCTCAGCAAGCCGTGTTGATGCAACCGAAATCACCCGTTTCGGTATTGATGATGACGTCGATGCACGAGCTGGACACCCTCCGCAGGTTGCTCGAATCAGCGCTGGCTCAAGTCCAAAAGCCGGCGGACCCGCAGACGTTGCATTAATCCGCATCATGATTTGTCTGGGGCTGGCTCTTTGGGAGCACGGCTTGCCGGCGATAGGGCCAGCTCAGGCATCTACAGCTTCAGGGAGATGAACCTATGGTCATCGAAGAAACAAAATTCACCGTCGGCAAAACAACCTTCTATCAAGGTGAAAACCGGACCCATCCTCTGTTTCGCATCGAGCCCGGCATTCCTTGCCAGAATGCCCGTGAACAAGCCTCAGAACTGATCGGCTATGCCCGCGACCTGTCCATCGACGGGCTGATGGAAGATAAACCCCAGCTGCTCTGGGCTTCCCATTATCTCTGCGCCCTGGCAAAGGCCCTGCTCGATGATGCTGAATTGGGCATGATGAAGACTCCTTGAAATAGGCACGAAAGACGACATCACGACCAGCGTCAACGAAATCCGTGCAGATGGATCCGCTCGTACTCGGCCACACGGGGTTATGCGGGGTGATTTGGGGCTGCTGCGCAGCCCTTTCGCGACACAAGGCCGCTCCTCCCACGGACGCAAATCCCCGGTAGGAGCGGCCTTGTGTCGCGAAAGGGCCGCAAAGCGGCCCCAACAATCTCAAACCTCGCTCATTTCTTCCAGGCGACGCGGCACTGGCTCTACCGAAGCGCGCCCCGCCAGCCCCACGCGCATGTCATTGCCGCTCGGCTGCTGATACAAGCTCAGCCCAAACTCCGGCAACACCGCCAGCAGGTAATCGAAGATATCGCCCTGGATCCGTTCGTACTCGGCCCACACGGTCGTGGTGGTGAAGCAGTAGATCTCCAGCGGCACCCCCTCGGCGCCGGTCTGCATCTGCCGGACCATGCAGGTCATGCCCTGGTGCACGTTGGGGTGGTTCTTCAGGTAGGCCAGGGCAAAAGCGCGGAAGGTGCCGATGTTGGTCAGTTGGCGGCGGTTGGCCGACAGCTCTGCCACCGGCCCCAGGGCTTCGTTCCATTCATGGAGCTCCTGGCGCTTGCCGGCCAGGTAGTCAGCGAGCAGGCGCACTCCGCTCAGGCGCTGTTCTTCTTCTCGGGTGAGAAAACGCACGCCCGCCGCATCGATGAACAGGCTGCGTTTGATCCGCCGGCCGCCCGATTGCTGCATGCCGCGGTAGTTGCGGAACGACTCGCTCATCAGCCGCCAGGTGGGGATCGAGACAATGGTCTTGTCGAAGTTCTGCACCTTCACCGTGTGCAGGGTGATATCGACCACATCGCCATCGGCGCCGACCTGGGGCATTTCGATCCAGTCGCCGACGTGCAGCATGTCGTTACTGGTGAGCTGCACGCTGGCGACGAACGACAACAGGGTGTCCTTGTACACCAACAGCAATACTGCCGACATCGCACCCAGGCCTGACAGCAGCAACAGGGGTGAACGGTCGATCAGGGTGGCGACGATGACGATGGAGGCGAAAATCCACAGCATCATCTTCGCCAGTTGCACATAGCCCTTGATCGAGCGGGTGCGGGCATGTTCGGTGCGGGCATAGATGTCGAGCAGGCCATCGAGCAGGCACGACAGCGCCAGGGTCATGAACAGCAGGGTAAACGCCAGCGCCATATTGCCAAGGAAGTGCTGGGCGGTATCGGACAGCTCCGGTACCAGTTTCAGCCCGAACTGGATGACCAGCGACGGTGTGGTCTGCGCCAGGCGGTGAAACACCTTGTTGTGGCGCAGGTCGTCGAGCCATTTGAGCGCAGGCTGGCGGGCCAGCAGGCGCGTGCCGTGCAGGATCAGAAAGCGCGCCAGGCGGCCGATTACCAGGGAAACCAGCAGCAGCACGGCCAGGCCGATGGCGGCGTGGAGCATGGGGTGTTGGTCGAGGGTGCCCCACAGGTCGAGGCTGTCGCGCCAGAGTTTTTGCATATCCATGAGCTTGAGTACGGTCTTTGCTTGCGAAACGAAGCGCCATTAGAGCGCGGATGGCGACAAAGTTGCCAAAAGAAATTCGGCTCCGGCTGCAGAAAACGTTACCCTATGCAACTGAATTTCCCGCACTTGCCTGAGGTTACCTCCGTGTTCTCCCAATTCGCCCTGCATGAACGCCTGCTTAAAGCCGTGGCCGAGCTTAAATTTGTCGAGCCAACACCGGTGCAGGCCGCGGCCATCCCCTTGGCCCTGCAAGGGCGTGATCTGCGTGTGACCGCGCAGACCGGCAGCGGCAAGACCGCGGCCTTCGTCCTGCCGCTGCTCAACCGCCTGGTCGACCTGAAAGGCGCGCGCGTCGAGATCCGCGCGCTGATCCTGCTGCCGACCCGCGAGCTGGCCCAGCAGACCCTCAAGCAAGTGCAGCTGTTCTCGCAGTTCACCTACATCAAGGCGGGCCTGGTCACCGGCGGTGAGGACTTCAAGGAACAGGCCGCCATGCTGCGCAAGGTGCCGGACGTGCTGATCGGCACCCCGGGCCGCCTGCTCGAGCAGCTCAATGCCGGCAACCTCGACCTGTCCCACGTGCAGGTGATGATCCTCGACGAAGCCGACCGCATGCTCGACATGGGCTTCGCCGAAGACATGGAGCGCCTGTGCAAGGAGTGTGAGAACCGCGAGCAAACCCTGCTGTTCTCGGCCACCACCGGCGGCGCTGCCCTGCGCGACATCATCGGCAAAGTGCTGAAAGACCCTGAGCACCTGATGCTCAACAGTGTTTCGCAGCTGGCGGAAGGCACCCGCCAGCAGGTCATCACCGCTGACCACGACCAGCACAAAGAGGCGATCGTGCAGTGGCTGCTGGCCAACGAAAAATTCGACAAGGCGATCATCTTCACCAACACCCGCGTGCTTGCCGACCGTATCTACGGCCACTTGGTCGCCAAAGACGTAAAAGCGTTCGTGTTGCACGGTGAAAAGGACCAGAAGGACCGCAAGCTGGCCATCGAGCGCTTCAAGCAGGGCAGCTCCAAGGTGCTGGTAGCCACCGACGTGGCGGCCCGTGGCCTGGACATCGACGGCCTGGACCTGGTGATCAACTTCGACATGCCGCGCAGCGGCGACGAGTATGTACACCGCATTGGCCGCACCGGCCGTGCCGGCGGCGAAGGCCTGGCGATCTCGTTGATCACCCACAATGACTGGAACCTGATGTCCAGCATCGAACGCTACCTCAAGCAGCAGTTCGAGCGCCGTGTGATCAAGGAAGTGAAAGGCACCTACAACGGGCCGAAGAAGGTCAAGGCGTCGGGCAAGGCTGCCGGCACCAAGAAGAAAAAAACCGAGAAGAAGACTGGCGACAAGAAGGCCGTGAAGCGCAAGCCTACCGCCAAGCCGAAGGCCAATGCACCGCTGACCAGCTCCGATGGCCTGGCACCGCTGAAAAAGCGCAAGCCTGCTGCTGAGTAATCAGTCAATGCTGGCCCTATCGCCGGCAAGCCGGCCCCACAGGTACTCCATCAGCCTCAAGGGCGATGCGATCACTGTGGGAGCTGGCTTGCCGGCGATTGGGTCTTGATGTAATAGATCAATCCGCCTTCTTCTCCGCCTCCTTCAGCTCCTTGATCCGCTTGTCGATCAGCTGACACTTGTCGGGCAAGTCCTTGCTCGCCGTCCCCAGCTCCATCCCCTGGAGCTCATCGTTAATTTCCTTGGCTTTCTGCGGGTTCTGTTCGGTCAGCTGGCTCACCAGCCCGGCCAGTTCTTCACGTTTCTGGGTGGCCTCTTCCGGCGTGCAGGCCCAGGCGGGCAGGGCGCAGAACAGGGCGGTCGCACAGGCGATGCGCAGCAGCGGTTTCATCCTTTATACCTCCGGCGGTGGGGATGCCCGGTGGAGGCGCCTGCATGCCGGTAAGTTCCGCCTCCACGACCGGCGGAAGCCCCTGTGCACCTGGCCTATACCCCTGGGTATATGAACCCCGACTGCCCTCGGCTCTAGTTTGGAGCCACAACCAGAACAACCGAGGAGCAGACCCATGGATCGATTGAAAGGCAAGGTGGCACTGATTACCGGCGGGGCAGGGGGATGTGGCCTGGCAGCGTCGGAGCTGTTTGCCGCCGAGGGCGCCAAGGTGGCGATCCTCGACTTGCCCAGCAGCCAAGGTGAAGCCGTAGCGGCGCGCATCAATGCAACGGGCGGACAAGCCCTGTTCGTCGCGGCAGACGTTTCCGTGGCCGATCAGGTGCACCGCGCCGTCAGCCAGGCCCAGGCGCACTTCGGGCCGATCACGGTGCTGATGAATCACGCAGGCATCATCGCTGCCGGGCCCTTTCTGGAGACCAGCGAAGCCGATTGGGACCGTTTGATGAGCGTCAACGTGAAAAGCATGTTCCTGGTGACCAAGGCAGTGCTGCCGGGCATGCTGGCCGCCGGTGGCGGCAGCGTGATCTGCACGTCGTCGATTTCGGCCGTGGTGGGCACGCCGATGGAAGTGCTCTACTGCACCACCAAGGGCGCCTGCCACATGTTCGCGCGTGCTTTGGCCGTGGAATACCGCGACCGGCACATCCGCAGCAACGCCATTTGCCCGGGCTTCATCGGTACCGCCCACGGCCGGCGCGAACTCGACCTGCTGCGCGGCTACGGTGTGGATGCCTCCGACGAAGCCATCAAGACCATGCAGGGCCGGCTTTGCGACCCCGCCGAAGTGGCCGCTGCCGCACTGTTCCTCGCCAGCGACGAGTCGAGCTTCGTCAGTGGCTCGCACCTGTTCGTCGACAACGCCTACGCCGCCATGTAACACCCGGCCGGCACCGTGCTGCCGGCCCTACAACAACAAAAGGCTACACCCTTCAATTCTGCCCCCAAGCCAACTCCAACAACACAGAGGCAGCAGATGGAAAACATAGGCACCTACGTCATTTACGTGATCATGGCCTGCGCCGTGGTCGGCGCCATCGCGTCGATCATCAATGCAGAATCAGAACTGGCCAAAGAATTCACCGCTGGCCTGCACAGCATCGGCCCGATCTTCATCCCGGTGGCGGGCATCATGGCCGCCATCCCATACATCTCCAGCTTCATCAGCCAGTTCATTGGCCCGCTGTTCCTGGCCATGGGCGCCGATGCCGGCATCGCCGGGCCGATCTTCATCGCCTCGGACCTGGGCGGTTACCAGCTGGCCCAGGCGCTGTCGCACAGCCCTGAAGGCTGGATTCTCGGCCTGATCACCGGTTTTCAGTGCGGTTCGACGGTGATCTTCGTCATCCCGGTGGGCCTGGCCATGCTCAACAAGGCCGACCACAAGTACATGGCGCTGGGCATCATGGCCGGTTTGCTGAGCATTCCGATCAGCATCGTACTGATTGCCATGGGCATGCAGGCCATGGGCCTTGGCGTGCGCCCGGACATCGCCACCGCAGGCGCGGCGACCCAGGCGCTGCACTTCACCCTGCCGACCTTGCTGCGCAACTTGTCGCCGCTGATCCTGTTCTGCGTGGCGCTGGCGGCGGCCCTGCGGTACTTCCCCAACCTGATGGTGAGCCTGTTCCTCAAGCTGGGGCAATTGATGTACGCGGCGGCGACGCTGGTACTGGTGGCGTCGATCGTCGAGTACTTCACCGGTGCATTCACTGCGCTGTTCGGCGGCTGGGGCTTTGCGCCGATCATCGCTGACAAGGACGACCAGTTCCGGGCGCTGGAAATTGCCGGTTACGTCGGCATCATGCTGTGCGGCGCGTTCCCGATGGTCTACCTGATCAAGCGCTTCCTGTCGCGGCCGATCGAAACGGTGGCCTCCAGGTTTGGCCTGTCGCCGGTGGGCGCTGCCGGCGTGCTCGCTGCTTCGGCGAACATCCTGGCAATGTTCCGCCTGGTGGGCGACATGCCGCCGAAAGACAAGGTGCTGGTGATCGCCTTCGCCGTGTGCGCAGCCTTCACCTTTGGTGACCACCTGGCCTATTCGGCCAACTTCCAGCCCACGCTCATTGGCCCGCTGATCATCGGCAAACTTGCCAGCGGCCTGCTGGGCATGCTCCTGGCCTACTGGCTGGCAGTGCCTAAAGCTGAGGAACTGGGCCGCCAGGAGCAACAGGCGGGGCTGTTGCCGGTCAGCGCACCGCAGCACTGACGGGGCCAGGCATCGTTCAATGCCGTCCGGCGCGTGCCGCAGGGCGGCATGCGTGCCCCTCTTTCCACCCGCACAGGCCGCAGCCATGAACAGCGACCACGCCAACCGCCTGGCCACGGTGATTCGCAGCATCGGCAGCGACGCACTGGGCCCGGCCATCGACACTGCGCTCAAGGGCGTGGTCGATTTCGACATGAGCTGCGCTTACCTGTTTCGCTTCAACCAGCCGGCGCTGTTGGTGCACGATGGCTACAACCAGCGGGTGACCGAGCGTACGCTCAAGGCGTATCTGCGCGGGGGCTATTTGCTCGACCCGTTCTACGTCGCTTGCACCAACAATGCACCACGGCAGCTTGATCGAAGAAATCGGCTTCATCGTCCCTGTGCGCCCACGCACGGCGCTGGTGTTTTCCTTGATGCGCGGCTTGCACAAGGGGGCGTTCGAAACCGATGAAACCCAACGCCTCGCTGCGCTGACGCCGCTGATCGATGCCATTTTCAGCCAGCATCTGCACCTTGCTCATGCCGAAGACCTGGCCGACCCGCAGGACTCGGACTGCCAGTTGGAAGACGCCTTCGTCGATATCCTCCAGGGCCAGTTGACCGAAACCCAGCGGCATGTGGCCAAGCTGATTTTGCAGGGGCACAGCAGCCAGTCGATCTCGCGGGCGCTGGGGATTTCGGAAGGGACGGTCAAGGTGCACCGGCACAACATCTGGCAGCGGTTGGGGATTGCCGGGAATGCGGAGTTGTTTCGGTTGTTTATTGGCTATCTCACGAAGCAGCAATGATCTGAAGGCTATGGCCTGTAATGGATCTGTGCGGCTTTTCTATCTTGGCTGTAATCCCTTTCCGAAACTGGCGTTTAACCTCCTGGCCCCATTGATGCGCGAGTGACCTCGTCCTAGTCTCGCGATGAAAGAGGAGGTATCGTATGTACATCTGTAAATACAGCGCGCCCCATGATATTTGAGTGGGACGCAACGAAAAATCAAACCAATATCCGAAAGCACGGCATCGATTTCGCTGATGTGCCCGACATGTTCAACCATCCCATGTTGACCCGACGGGACGACAGCGCACAATACGCTGAGGAGCGCTGGGTAAGCTTGGGATGGCTCAATGCCTTGCTTGGGGTAGTCGTGTACACGGAGAGGCAGGGTGAGGTAATCCGCATCATTTCCGCACGTAAAGCCACCAGATGGGAGGCCAAACACTATGACCAAAGCATCGAAAACTGATTGGAGCCGCCTGGCTCAAATGGACGATAAAGATATTGATACCTCGGATATCCCCGAGTTGGACCAGGCTTTCTTCCAGCAGGCTGAACTGCGTGTCCCGGCGAAGCAGGCAGTAACCATTCGCCTGGACGCTGATGTCCTCACCTGGTTCAAGGATCAGGGGGCGGGTTATCAGACGCGGATTAATCAGTTGCTGCGCCAGTACATGCAAGCCCAGCAGCGCCAGCGCTGAGATCTTTTGGAACGCACCAGACCCGCGACCGGTCCCAAGCTGTGTACCCCATGCGTCCACAGCAAGAGGCCATAGCCATGAGCATTACCTACGACTGGGACCTGATCGAGCGCTTGCTGCACGAAGTGCAGAACGGCGCCGGTCACAGCTTCACACCACGCCCCTATGCCGAGCAGCACGCTGCGGCTCTGGCCGCCGAGGGCCAGCCGGTGGGGGATGTGGACCATCTGAAAACCCGTGCCTGCGAGTACGAGAAGCTGCTATTCGAGCGCGGCTTCGTCGAGAGCCGGCCGCCAGAGGATGGCGGCAATGGAGAGAACTTCGTGCTCACCGAGCGCGGGTCGCGGCTGTTGAGCCTGATCGACAGCAGCATCCCGGGCTTCGAGCACCCGCGCCAGGTGCTCGATGAGCAGGAGGATGCGCTGGACGAAACCACATTCGAGCAGGTGTCGGCGAAGGCGCAGATCGCTTGAGGTCGTATTGAGGCTGGCAAGGCCTGCCCGGAAAAACCGATAATCGGTCTTTCCTGAATACTGCCGAGCCTTGCCCATGCCATCGATCACCCAAGAGGGCCGCCCATGAGTGCGGCCCGCAAGAATCCCGATGCCTTTGCCTTCCAGGTCATGCTGGGGCTGTGCCTGATCTGGGGTTGCCAACAGGTACTGATCAAGTCTGCGGCGGTTGATATTGCGCCGGTGATGCAAGCTGCACTGCGCAACGGCCTTGCGGCGGTGCTGGTCGGCTTGATGATCTGCTGGCGCGGTGGCTGGGGGCAGGTGGGGAGTACCTGGCGTGGCGGGTTGCTGGCCGGCGGTTTGTTTGGCCTGGAGTTCCTGTTCATCGCCGAGGGGCTGAAGCTGACATCGGCGGCGCACATGTCTGTGTTCCTCTATACCGCGCCGGTGTTCACGGCACTTGGGCTACATTTCATGCTGCCCAGCGAGCGGCTGCGCCTGCTGCAGTGGCTGGGCATTCTGTTGGCGTTCGGCGGAATTGCTACTGCGTTTGCCGGGGGCGTGTCGTTCGAAGAAATGGACGGGCGCATGCTGCTCGGCGATGCCTTCGGTGTGCTGGCCGGGTTGGCTTGGGGGGCGACGACCGTGGTGGTACGGGGTTCGCGCTTGTCCGAGGCGCCTGCGACGTTGACCCTCTTCTACCAACTGGCAGTAGGTTTTGTCGGGTTAGTGCTGATCGCCTTGCTCAGCGGGCAGATCGACAAGGTTTCGTGGACGCCCTTGGCGGTCGGCAGCGTGCTGTTCCAGGGCATTGTGGTGTCGTTTGTCAGCTACCTGACGTGGTTCTGGTTGCTGCGTAAGTACTTGGCCTCGAATTTGGCGGTGTTTTCCTTCATTACCCCATTATTTGGGGTGACGTTTGGCGTGCTCTTGCTGGATGAACCGCTGAGCGTGAATTTTGTGCTCGGGGCCGTAATGGTTTTGCTCGGCGTGGTGCTGGTCAGTGCCGAGCCTTGGGTGAAGCAGCAATTGCGCAGGTTTGTGGGATAGGGGTTGCTGTTACTGGCCCTATCGCCGGCAAGCCGGCTCCCACAGGTACCCCACTAAACCTGAGGGCAGTGGGGCATCTTTGGGAGCCGGCTTGCCGGCGACAGGGCCGGTATTGATCAAGCTTGATCAATCACGCAACCCGCCCTGCAATTTGGCAGTTCTGGTTGTTGCGTGTGCCGGTAAGAACCAATACCCCCGCCAGCCCCAACCCAGCCGCCGCCATTACCAGCGCCGGCTGCAAGCTCCCGCTGTAATGGTTGCTCAACGCCGCCAGCAACGGCCCGCTCAATTGCCCCAGCGCAAAGCACGCAGTCAACAGCCCGGCATTGCGCTGCGTCGCATGCGGCGCGAGCTCCCGCGAGCGTTGCATCACCAACTGCATGCATGCCAGGAACGGCGTACCGCAGAGCACTACGCCCAAGGCGAGGCCAAGGCCACCGCCCATCAGGCAGGCCAGCACGCCAAGGCCTTGCAGCCACAAGGTCGCGCTCAGCCAGGCCGAAGTGCGGCCGGCGCGTCGCACACTCACCAGCACCACGCCCATCGCCGCCGCCACACCAAACGCTGGCCAGAACAGATCGGCCATCCAGTTGCCCTGGAACTGTTGGTTGGCCATTTGCGAGAGGAACGTGGCCGGCAGGATGTAACCCACGCCATACAAGGCATACACAAGGCCAAGGCGGCCAATGCCAACGCTGCGCGTCACCCCTTGCTGCGCCGTGCGCGGTACCACGGCGGGTTCCTGAGCGCGAGGCAGCCAGGGGTACACAGCCAGCAGCATGACCAGCGCGGCAACGGCATACACCAGCCATAACGCTGCCGAGCTCATACCGAGCAAGTGAGCGAGCAATGCCAGCAGGCCGGTGACGGCGATGCCCAGGCCGGGCCCGGCGAACACCAGGGCGCCCAGGCGCGGACGGTTGTTGGCGTTGGCCAGTTGCTGGCTGAGGCTGGTGATCATCACCAGCACCCAGGCACTGGCAACACCCGTGCCGAAGCGCAGCAGCAGGTGGCTCCAGAACCCGTCCGCAGCCCAGGACGCCAGGGTCAGCACTGCGCAAAGCCACAGGCCGCCATGCAGGCGCAGCCTGACCTGGGCGGGGGTGCGGGCGAACATGGCGTCTGCCGCGCCAATGAAATAACCCAGGTAGTTGGCCGCCGCGACCAGGCCGGCGGCGGTCAGGTCGAACTGGCCTTCGGCGATCAGTTGCGGCAGTTGTGGGGTGAGAGCGAAGCGGCCGATGCCCATGGCCATCATCAGGGCTACGGCGCTGGCCAGCAGTTGTACGAACGGCGACATGAGGACACTCCTGCGCGGGTGTAAACGATGGATGGCAGGTTAGGGCGCTTTTGTTTTCAATAAAATTGAATAATGATGATCAAGTTATTCTGTTTTGGAGAATGTCATGGAGTTCAGCCAGCTGCGTATCTTCCAGGCGGTCGCAGAGGAAGGTTCCATCACACGCGCCGCCGAGCGCCTGCACCGGGTGCCGTCGAACCTGTCCACGCGCTTGCGCCAGCTTGAAGAGCAACTGGGCGTGGAGCTTTTCTTGCGTGAACGCCAGCGCCTGCAGTTGTCCCCCGCTGGCAAGGTGCTGCTGGATTACGCCAACCGCCTGGCGGCGCTGCGTGACGAAGCCATGGCGGCGGTACAGGGCGGGCAGCCGGCCGGCGACTTCGTCCTGGGCACCATGTACAGCACGGCGGCCATTCACCTGCCCGCGCTGTTGGCGCGCTACCATCAGGCCTATCCGGCCGTTAACTTGCAGGTGCAGGCTGCCCCCAGTGGCGAGTTGCTCGAGGGGTTGCTCAGCCACCGCCTGGACGCCGCACTGGTGGACGGGCCTCCGAGCCTGGCGGGGCTCGATGGCGTGCCCTTGTGCGAAGAAGAACTGGTACTGATCACCAGCCCTGAACACCCAACAGTGCACAGCGCCAGGGATGTGGCGGGCAAGGCGGTGTTCACCTTCCGCCAGGGCTGCTCCTACCGGATGCGCCTGGAGGCGTGGTATGCCCATGCACATACGCCCATGGGGCGGGTAATGGAGATCGAGTCTTACCAGAGCATGCTGGCCTGTGTGATAGCCGGCGCGGGCGTGGCGCTGATGGCGCAATCGATGCTCGACAGCCTGCCGGGGCGTGACCGCGTGCGGGTCCATCGCCTGCAGGCGCCGTTCGATCAGGCGGTGACCTGGCTGATGTGGCGGCAGGGGATGCGAGGGGCGAATTTGCAGGCGTGGGTCGATTTGCAACAAAGCGAAACGATTAACCAGCCGTCGGAATCCACCGTTTCCGCTTGATCCGCGTCAAACTTGCCCCTATCTGTAAGTACAAGGGCATGCGTAATACAGGACATCGGGCTATGATCTGTATGAAACATCGCAGGATTGATTGACCGAGAGGCTGACCCGTCAAGGGGGCACTATGAAAAACCAAATGTTCAACTGGCTCCACGACTTGGCTGTCGCCCTGGGGCTGATACCACCACCCTTGCAGCCGGTGCCTATCCCGACTGATGAAGAGCAGCGCAGGCGCCAGCCGCGTCGTCGTTGAAACCAACAAAGCCGCGATATCAGAGATGATGCCGTGGCTTTTTTGTTGGTTGTTTTCGGGGCGTTGTGCATGCGGTCGAGCGCATGCCTGGATTGCGCCGGCACCTTTTGGGATCGAGCGCTGCCTGGGCGACGCTCGATCTCACCCTCAAGCCAGCTTCACCACCCCTACCGGTTTACGCGACAGCAGGCTGACCAGCACGAAACTCACCAGGCCAACCGCCAGGCTGTAGTAGATCGGCGTATTGGCGTCCAGCCCGTCCTTGAACATGAACCACAGCGCCGTGGCAAAGCCCAGCGACATGCTGGCGATGGCCCCTGCAGTGGTTGCACGTTTCCAGAAGATAGCCCCGATCAGCGGGATCAGCATGCCGCCGACCAGCAGGTTGTAGGCCAGCGTCAGTGCGCTGATCACATCGTTCACCGCCAGGGCGATGCCCAGCACCACCAAACCGGTGAGCAGGGTGAACAGGCGGCTGACACCCAGGCTCGACTGCTTGCCGCCACGCAGTTTTGGCAGCAGGTCTTCGGTAATGGTGGTCGAGGCGGCCAGCAGGCCGGCGCTGGCGGTCGACATCATCGCTGCCAGGGCAGCGGCCATCAGCAGGCCACGGATACCATCAGGCAACTGGCTCTTGATCATCTCGGCGAACGCGTTGTTCGGGTTGGCCAGGTCCGGCATCAGCACGTGCGCGGCCATGCCGATCAGCGCGCAGGCCAGGCCATATAGCACGCAGTACAGGCCTGCAGTCGTGCCGGCACGTTGGCAGACCTTCTCGTCACGGGCGGTGAACACCCGCTGCCAGATGTCCTGACCGATCAGGATGCCGAAGAAGTAGATCAGGAAGTAGGTGATGATGGTGTCCCAGCCGATGGTGGTCCAGGCGAAGCTGGCCGCCGGCAGCTTGGCTACCAGAGTGTCCCAGCCACCGGCGTTGTACAGGCACACCGGCAGCAGGATGAACATCAGGCCCACGGTCTTGATCACGAACTGGACGATATCGGTCAGGGTCAACGACCACATGCCGCCGATGGTCGAATAGACCACCACCACGCCGCCGCCGAGCAGCAGCGACATCCAGAACGGCAAGTCCAGCAACACCTGCAGGACAGTCGCCATGGCCAGGGTCGAGGTGACGCCGATCATCAGCGCATAGGCCAGCATGATTGCCGCACTGGCCTGGCGCGCCATGGGGTTGTAGCGACGCTCCAGTACCTGGGTCACGGTGAAGATCTTCAGGCGCAGCAGCGGTTTGGCGAGGAACAGGTTGAGGGCGATGATGCCCAGGCCCAGGGCTGCGCACAGCCAGAAACCGGAGATGCCATGCACATAGCCAAGGCGCACGGTGCCGACGGTGGAGGCGCCACCGAGCACGGTGGTGGCCATGGTGCCCATGTACAAGGTCGGGCCCAGGTTGCGCCCTGCCACCAGGTAGTCTTCGTGGGTTTTTGCGCGCCGCATGCCATACCAGCCCAGCCCGAGCATGCCGGCGGTATAGATCATTACAACAATGATGTCCAAGGCCATTGGGGGTCTCCCGATTATCTTTATTATGGCGAGATCGACCGCTCAGGCGGCTTCACGGCGCCTGGCGGTCTTGTCTTGTGTTGGCGGGCCTCTGTGGCCCTCCCTCATGGCTCCTGCCGGGGTGCAGCAAGTTTCAGCGGCGCACGACGCCGGGCAGCACGCAGAGCATTTCGAACAGCAGGTTGGCACCGAGCAGCGAGGTGTTGCCGGTGGTGTCGTAAGGCGGGGAGACTTCGACAAGGTCACAGCCGATCAGGTCCAGGCCGTGGCAGCCGCGAATGATCTCCATCGCCTGGATGGTGGTCAAGCCGCCGATTTCCGGGGTGCCGGTGCCCGGGGCCCAGGCCGGGTCGATACCGTCGATGTCGAACGACAGGTACACCGGGCCGCCGCCGACTTTTTCGCGCACTTCGGCCATCAGCGGTTCCAGCGACTTGTGCCAGCACTCTTCGGCCTGCACCACGCGAAAGCCCTGGCGGCGGCTCCAGTTGAAGTCGTCGGCGGTGTAGCCCTGGGCGCGCAGGCCGATCTGGACCACGCGGTCGCAATCGAGCAGGCCCTCTTCCACCGCGCGGCGGAAGGTGGTGCCGTGGGCGATTTTCTCGCCGAACATGTGATCGTTGACGTCGGCGTGAGCATCGATGTGCACCAGGCCGATCTTGCCGTGCTTCTTGTGCAGGGCGCGCAGGATCGGCAGGGTGATGGTGTGGTCGCCACCCAGCGTCATCGGGATGACATTGTGCTCGACAATCTCGTCGTAGGCTTCTTCGATGATGCGCACGGCGTCGAGCAGGTTGAAGGTGTTGATCGCCACGTCACCGATGTCGGCCACCGACAGCGAGTCGAACGGGGCGGCACCGGTGGCCATGTTGTACGGGCGGATCATCACCGATTCGGCGCGGATCTGCCGTGGGCCGAAGCGGGTGCCGGAGCGCAGCGAGGTGCCGATGTCCAGCGGCACGCCGATGAACGCGGCGTCCAGGCCTTCGGCGCTTTGCAGGTGGGGGAGACGGAGCATGGTGGCGATGCCGCCGAAACGCGGCATTTCGTTGCCGCCCAGTGGTTGATGGAGAACTTTGTCCACGGTGGGCCTCATCAGTCGGTCGATTGTTTTGTTTGTTCGAACCTGTGCCGCCGCGCGCCTTGAAATGTGGTTATGCCGGCGGGCAGGGACATTTCGGCCAAGTCTGCTCAAGGTAGTGCGTGGGAAAAATCGCTACCGGCAAATACTTACTTCAGGAATTTCTGAACTAAACGCCATCGCAGCGGTTAGACTGCGCGCAAATGACACAGCGGAACCGTTGCACCATGGCCTCGACCTTGCCCGACCTGAAACTGCTGCGCATCTTTGTCAGCGTGGTGCGCCACCAAGGCTTCGCCAATGCCCAGCGCGATCTCAACCTGTCGACCTCGGCCATCAGTACCTACATGAGCCAGCTCGAAGGCGCCTTGGGCATCGTGCTGTGCCACCGCGGGCGTGGCGGTTTCAGCCTGACCAGCAAGGGCGAGCTGTTCCATCAGGAGACCTTGCGCCTGCTGGCGGAGCTCGATGGCTTCGAGCAATACGCCGCAGCGCTCAAGGGTGAGCTGCGCGGTACGCTCAACCTCGGGGTAATCGACTCAACCGTGGGCGACCGCGCGCTGCCGTTGGCTGAAGCGATCGGAGCCTACAGCCAGGAGCACCCTGCGGTGCACCTGCACCTTTCGGTATCCAGCCCCTATGAGCTGCAGCTTGGCGTGCAGGACAACCGCCTGGACCTGGCCATCGGGGCGTTCTCCTCGCGCATGAGTGGCCTGGTTTACCAGCCGCTGTACCGCGAGCAGCATTGGTTGTACTGCAGCAGCCGCCACCCGCTGTTCGCCGAGCGGCGTATCCCCGAACCGGTGGTGACCCAACAGCGCATGGTCGGGCGCGGTTACTGGAGCCAGGCGGAGTTGGCCCGGCATGGCTTCAAACACAGCGCGGCGACCGTCGAAAGCATGGAGGCGCAGCTCATTCTGATCCTGTCAGGTGCCTATATCGGCTACCTGCCCGAGCACTATGCCCAGGCTTGGGTCGACAAGGGCGACCTGCGCGTATTGTCTCCGGCCACTTTCGGCTATCAGGCGCCATTTTCGCTGATAATCCGCCGCGGTCGCAGCCGTGAACCCTTGATTCAGACCTTCCGTGACCTGCTCAAAAGCCAGCTCAATGTTGGCTGATGAACAGGACGTTTTGGTCATTCCGTCGGCATGAATAAATTTCCTACAAACCTGACTACTACGCTGATGGCGTTCTGCTAAACCTCTACTTGCTTTGATGATTTTCCCCTTCATCTACACAAGCAAGGACCGCCCAGATGCGCATGAATTTGCCCGTCACTGAGCATGAAAGAACGTTTTCCAGCGACCAGCGGCTGATCTCTACCACCGACCTGAACAGCCGCATCACCTACTGCAACGACGCGTTCGTGGCCATCAGCGGGTTCACCTACGACGAGCTGGTGGGCCAGACCCACAACCTGGTGCGTCACCCCGACATGCCACCGGCGGTTTTCGGGCATATGTGGGACACCATCAAACAAGGCAAACCCTGGATGGGCGTGGTGAAGAATCGCGCCAAGAACGGTGATTTCTACTGGGTGAGTGCTTATGTCACCGCCATTTATGAAAACGGCCGCATCAGCGGCTACGAGTCGGTGCGTTCGGTGCCCAGCCGTGAGCAGATCCGCCGCGCAGAACGGCTGTATGCGCGTCTGCGCGCCGGTCGCCCGGCTGTAGCCTGGGCCGCGCGGCTGGGGCGTGGCGTTGGCGATGGCTGGCCGCTGATCGGCGCAGGCCTGTTGTCGGCCGCCGGCTACCTCTGGTTACCGCCCTATGCAGCGCTGGGCGTGCTGATGGCCAGTATGCTGTTGGCCTGGTACCTGATTGAACAACGGCATAACCAGGCGATCCGCCGCACACTGGCCGAACATCCCAAAGCCTTCACCAGCCCGCTGGTAGCGCTGACGTACAGTGACAACCCGGGCCTGCACGGCCAGCTCGACCTGGCGATCATCAGCGAGGAAGCGAGGCTGCAAACCGCCCTGACACGCCTGGTGGACGCCGGCGTCGGCGTGAAGTCGCGGGCAGCCCAGTCAGCCGACCTGTCCGATGCCCAGGCGCAGATGCTCGATCGCCAGCGCAGTGAGACCGATCAGTCGGCCACCGCCATTGCGCAGATGGCGGCGACCATTCAGGAAGTGACGCATAACGTGCAAAGCACCGCGCATGCTGCGGGCGATGCCGATCAGTTGGCGCAGCAGGGCAGCGAACTGGCCCGGCAGAGCCTCAAGGCGATGGGCAGCATGAGTGAGGCGGTCAGCGACATCGGCCAGGCGGTCAATGCCCTGGCTGAGCAGACCCAGTCGATCGGCAGCGTGGTCGACACCATCACCTCGATTGCCGAACAGACCAATTTGCTGGCGCTCAATGCCGCGATCGAGGCGGCGCGGGCGGGTGAGCAGGGCAGGGGCTTTGCCGTGGTGGCCGATGAGGTGCGCTCGCTGGCGCAGCGCACGCGCACCTCGACCGAGGAAATCCACCAGATCATTGCCTCCCTGCGCACGGGCGCCGAGCGGGCGGTAAGCACTGCCAGCCGCGGTGAGCAGATCTCGCGGGATAGCGTGCACAGTGTCGAGGCGGTGCAGTCGGCGCTGGCCGGGATTGCCCAGGCGGTCAGCCGCATCACCGGCATGAGCCAGCAGATGGCGACGGCGTCGGAGCAGCAGAGCCACGTGGCCGAAGACATCAACCAGCAGATCGTGCGCATCGCCCAGCTGTGTGACCAGACGGCAGGGCAGGCCAAGCAGGGGGCTGAAATCAGCCAGGACCTGGAGCGAATGGCCGAGTATCTGCACAGCCTGGCAGAGCGCTTCAACCGCTGATTTATTGCCTCTCCCACAAGGATGTGGGGCTTTTCCTCAGGGCTGTGGCACACTGCGCCCGGTAAGGAGAAACCGATGTCCAGACCCCGCTGCGAGCGTTGCCTGCGCCCGCTCGACCACTGCCTTTGCCCACTGATCCCCTCGCTCGACAGCCGCACCCGCGTGGTCCTGCTGCAGCACCCCAGTGAAACCTCGCACGCCCTGAACACCGCACGCCTGGCTGCCCTTGGCCTGGTCAATGCCGAGTTGCGCGTCGGCGAGGTGTTTGAAGACCTGGGTGATTTGCTGGATGCACCTGAGTATCGGCCGGTGCTGTTGTTCCCAGGTGAGCAGGCCCAAGTGCTTGCAGCCTACGGCGATACAGACGACAGGCCGCTCATGCTGATTGTCCCTGATGGCACCTGGCGCAAGGCTCGCAAGCTTTTGTACCTCAATCCGCTGCTCGAAGCGTTGCCCAGGGTGACGCTGGCGCAGGTGGCGCCCTCGCGCTACCGCGTGCGCAAGGCGCCGGAGCCGGGAGCGGTGTCGACCATAGAGGCGGTGGTGCAGGCATTGAATGTGCTGGAGCAGCCGGCCTGTTTCGATGAGTTGCTGCGCCCGTTCGAAGTGTTGATCGAGGGGCAGATCAGGGCAATGGGGCCTGAGACGTTCCAAAGAAATCACGGTGAAGGCTGACACCTGCACTGTCAGTGCCGTTCTCTCCTCACGATTGCAGGCGCTTTGTGTGTGCCCGCAGCTTCGTGCCATTGCGGCTGTGCGTGGGAGGACTTCGGGTCTGCCGGGTTCCAAGTTCCCGGTTCGCCGATCTGCGTACAGCAGTGTTCCGAATGGGGTGGTTCGTTAATCGCTAAGCCGAAGAACCATTGGTGAGGCAAATCGAGTGGATAAACGAATCAAGCGTCCGGGACACTAGGCATTTAAAATGGCCGTCTACT
The DNA here is from genome assembly GCF_003936645.1 of Pseudomonas sp. p106. Lineage (NCBI taxonomy): Bacteria > Pseudomonadati > Pseudomonadota > Gammaproteobacteria > Pseudomonadales > Pseudomonadaceae > Pseudomonas > Pseudomonas sp. p106. The sequence continues at coordinate 89,890 of NZ_RHQR01000015.1, read as the reverse complement.
TTTTCAAGGCCAGGCTGATGCCTTCATCCCCACTCTCGTAGCGGCAAATCACCGACGTTTTTGTATCTTTCTTGTTCTTCAGTTCAAATGCGCTGAGATCCGACTCCGACGCGTTAGGGGTGAAGCCAGCCCATTGACCGTCGTTATTTTTTACGCTGTAAGCGATGCCTTCCATACCGTCTTGTTCATCGGCAGATTGAGTGATGCTTGTAACTTTCGGGCAATCTGCTGCAAATGCATTACCCATTGCCAGCACTGTTGCGATACCTACTGCGGCGATAATACGCATGTGACCTACTCCTTCAGGTGATTGAGCGTTCAGCATGGTGGCTCTCGTTACATATCGCTACTGGCAAAAATGCCGGGTTGACGTGGCAACAGTCGTTGGCTGTACCGGCCTTCGTCGCCTGCAAGCTTGGCCTTGAGCCGCTTGAAGATGCGCCTACCGGCGAAATTACGGTGGCGCGGTTGCGTCCGTTCGAGGTGTTGATCGAGAGGCAGGTCAGGGCGATGGGGACTGAGGCGTTCCAGAGAAATCATGGTGAGGGCTGACACCGGCACTCGGAATTTAACTGATAATTTTGCTAGTTTGCGCGGCGATCGGGTTCGGTGATGCTGGGAGGCATTCTTACTTGGCATCCGAGCAACCATCATGATCAGAATCTGGTATCAGAATCAGGGTGTAGCCTTTACGGTTAAGGCCGGCAAGCACGTCTACTCCCTGATGCGGGGGCAGGGTTTCGTTGTGGGGCAGGTGAGTGGGAGTTCCACCGGTGTCGCCAACGCGCGCTTGATCGGCACCGATGGCATGGGGTCACCTTTATTGATTCTGGACCCGCTGTGCAAAGAGCGTCACAGCTATACAGCGTATGGGTACGATGCATTGCTGACTGAAAGTACCGTACTGGGATTCAACGGCCAGCTGTCTTGTATGTTGAAGCATGCCTATTTGTTGGGGAATGGTTACAGGGTCTACAGTACCGCGCTGATGAGGTTCTTTTCTGCGGACCGATTGAGTCCCTTTGCGGCGGGCGGTTTGAACGCATACGCCTACGTGCAGGGGGACCCGGTCAATCGAGATGATCCTTCCGGCCGAATGTTCAGATGGGTCAAAAAACTTATACCGGGCAAGTCGGTAGCCATTGACGTACGAAACTCTGACGTAGAAAACCCTGCCATCACGCTCCCGGCAATGAGCTCAAATCCACCGGCCTCGGTCAGTTTTGTTAATGAAATCTCGTCTACGCCACCTCGTATGGCGCCTTTACTGGTCATTCTGAAACAAAATAGTCCTGCTACTGACCTGTTGCTGGGGCACGTGGGGAACAAGGGTCTGATGCAACTAGGGCGTGTATCACGCGACGCGTCGAATGCAGTGAGCCTTCATTTGTCCAGAACTCACGCCGGGCCGCAACAGGTTGCCATGGCAAACCAGTTCGCGCTGACCGAGCGGGCACGCATCTTTGCTGGTTTGGCCGCACAAAAGCTGATGAATAGAGAGGTGCCGCTTGCGCCCATGACTCCAGCTCAAGCGATGGAGCACGTCCGACTCAACATTGTGTGAGCGTTTGCGCAAGGCGCCGAAACAAACGCAGCATCGCGATGCGCCGGGGCCTATCAGTTCTTTTTTTGTGTGCGGGCCGGTAACGGCCTGCCTTTCACCGCTCCCGCAACGCCTCGGTCCGTGCCTTGAGCACCGGCTTGAGCAGATAATCCAGCACACTCTTCTGCCCGGTGATGATATCCACCGTGGCCACCATCCCGGGGATGATCAGCAGCGGCTTGTTATCGCCGCCCAAGTGGTTCTTCTCGGTGCGCACCTGAATCAGGTAAAACGCATTGCCCTTGTCATCGGTCACGGTATCGGCACCGATCAACTCAAGCTTGGCCTTCATGCCGCCATAAATGGTGTAGTCATACGCACTGAACTTCACCATCGCCGGCTGCCCCGGGTGCAGGAATGCCACGTCCTGTGGCCGCACCTTGGCTTCGATCAGCAGGTTGTCCTCGATCGGCACGATCTCCACCAGGTCGCTGCCTGGCTGCACCACCCCGCCAATTGTGTTGACTTTGAGCATCTTGACGATGCCGTGCACCGGCGAAACCACGGTAGTGCGGTTGACCCGGTCGTCGATGGCGATGCTGGTGGCGGTGATCTTCGACAGCTCCGTGCGTTTGTCGTTGAGCTCCTTGGCGGCCTCGGAGCGGAAGCTGGCGTCCGATTCCTGGATCTTGCTCCTGATCTCGGCCACGGCGGCCTCGGCGCGGGGGATGGCCAGGCTGGTGGCGTTGAGCTGGCCGCGAGCTTCGACCGTGCGTTGCTTGAGCCGCAGGATTTCCACCGGTGAAATGGCACCCTTGCTCACCAGCGGCGCGGACATGTTTAGTTCCTGCTGCAGCAGGCCTACCGCCGAACGGTACTGTTCGACCTTGGAACGGAACTCGGCCAATTCCTGGGTCTTTTGTCGCAACTGCTCGTTGAGGGTCTGCTTTTCACTGGCCAGGCGGCGCTGGCGCGAGTCGTACAACGACAGTTCGTCCTCGGCCACTTGCGGCGCCTTGGCGCGGACCTCCTCGGACAGCACCAAGGGCCGCCCTTCGGCTTCGGCGGAAAGGCGCTCGACCTGGGCGGTCAAGGCATAGCGGTCAGCCTCGCTTTCACCTTTGTTGGACTTGAACCGCGTGTCGTCCAGGCGCAGCAGGGTGGCGCCTTTGTCCACCATCTGGCCTTCGCGCACGAAAATCTCAGTGACGATGCCGCCCTCCAGGTTCTGCACCACCTGCACCTTGCTCGAAGGGATCGCCTTGCCTTCGCCGACGGTTACCTCGTCGAGCACTGCCAGGCTCGCCCAGGTCACGGCCGCGAGCAGTAGCGCCGCTGCCAGCCACACGGTCAGGCGTGACAGGCGCGGGGAATCTTGCAGGGTGGCGCTGGCCAGCTCTGGCATGTAGTCGTGTTCGGTGCGCTTGTCGGCGCTGCTGTGGGAACTGCGCACGCTGTGGCCGATGGGCATGGAAACCTCCTAGAGAGCTGCGCCGATGCGGCCCTTGCGCAGGGCATCGATAACCGCATCCTTTGGCCCGTCGGCGACGATCTTGCCGTTGTCCAGTACCAGCAGCCGGTCCACCAGGCTAAGCATCGAGGTGCGGTGGGTGACCAGCAGCAGGGTCTTGCCGGGCACCCAGTTCAGCAGTCGCTGGCGCAGTTGCTCTTCGCTGCTGTTGTCCATGTGGCTGGTAGGTTCGTCGAGGATCAGGATGGGTGGCTCCAGCAACAGCGCGCGGGCCAGCAGCACGGCCTGGCGCTGCCCGCCGGAAAGCAATTGGCCACGTTCGCCCACCGGGCGGTCGAAACCCTGCGGGTGCTGGCGGGCCAGCTCGCTGACGCCGGTCAGTTCGGCCACTTCGAGCATGCGCGCATCGCTTACGTGGCGGGCACCGAGGGTCAGGTTGTCACGCAGGCTGCCGGCCAGCAGCGGCAGGTCATGGGCGACGTAGCCAAGCTGGCTGCGCAGGTCGGCGATGTCCAGTTGGCGCAGGTCGAGGTTGTCCAGCAATACCTGGCCTTCTTCCGGGTGATGGAAGCCCATCAGCAGGCGGCCCAGGGTGCTTTTGCCCGAGCCGCTGCGGCCGATGATGCCAATCCGCTCACCCGGCTTTATGGCCACGTTCACATCCTGCAGTGCCGGGCTGGCCTGTGCCGGGTAGCGGAAGCTGACATGGCTGAGGGTCAGGCCGCCCTTGAGCGCGGTGTGCTCCAGGGCTTGCTGTTCGGCCTGGCGTTCTTGCGGCAGGGCCATCAGGGCATCGGTGCTGCGCATCGTCAGTTGCGCTTGCTGATAGCGGGTGATCAGCCCTGCAATCTGGCCGAGCGGTGCCAGCACCCGGCTACCGAGCATGTAGCTGGCGACCAGGGCGCCGACACTGAGGTTGCCAGCGATGATGCTGTACACCCCGGCGACGATGGTGGCCATGCCGCAGAACTGCTGGATGAACAGCGTGCCGTTGCTGGCCAGCGACGACAGGTTGCGGGCGTGGGCGTCGAGGCGGGCCATGGCGCCATTGGTGTGTTCCCACTGGTACTGGCGCTCGCTCTCGGCACCGCAGGCCTTGAGGGTTTCCAGGCCGCCGAGGGTTTCGATCAGCAGTGCCTGGCGTACCGCACCGAGGCTGAGGCTTTTTTGCACGGTGTCGCGCAGGCGTGCCTGAATGAACAGGGCAAAGCCCACCGCCAGCGGGAAGGCGATCAGTGGGATCAGTACCAGCCAGCCGCCCAGCAGGCCGATCACCAGTAGCATGAGGGCGACGAAGGGCAGGTCGATGATGCTGGTCAGGGTGACTGCGGTGAGGAATTCGCGCAGGCCCTGGAAGTCATGGATGCTCTGGGCGAAGCCGCCGATGCTGGCAGGTTTGGCTTTCATGGCCATGCCGGTGATGCGTTCGAACAGGGCGGCGGAGAGGATCAGGTCGGTCTTCTTGCCGGCCTGGTCCAGAAGGTGGGCGCGGACCATGCGCAGCACCAGCTCGAAGGCGGTGCCGATGAACAGGCCAGCGACCAGCACCCATAAGGTCGAAAGTGCCTGGTTGGGTACCACGCGATCGTAGGTCTGCATCACGAACAGCGGCACCATCAGGCCCAGCAGGTTGATCAGCAGGCTGGCCAGCAGGGCATCGCCGTACAGCCAGCGGGAATGGCGCAAGGTATCGCGGAACCAGGCCTCCACCCGCGGCAGCAGCGGTGAGCGGACTTCCTCCAGGGTATGACGGGGTCGTGCGAACAAAGCGTGACCTGCGTAGGCCTGTTCCAGCGCCTCGCGCTCTACCCATTGTTCGCCGCCCTCAGCCTCGCAGGGCAGGATCAGCGCCCGGCCATCTTCGCCCCAGCGCTGCAGCACGGCGCTGCGGCCGTCGTTGAGCAACAGCAGCACCGGCAGGTTGAGCGGCGAAATGGCCGCCAGCTCACGCTGCAGCACACGGCCTTGCAAACCGGCACGCGCCGCAGCGCGTGGCAGCAAATCCGCACCCAGGCGTTGCTGGAGCAGTGGCAGCCCACTGCTCAGGCTGGCGCGGCTGGCCGGCCGACCGTGCAGGCGGCACAGAATCAGCAGGCCATCTAGCAGGGGGTCATCGACATCGGGGCGCGGTTGTGCGCTTTGCATACTGGTCACGATGAACTACTCCCGCCACGGTGTAAGGGGGATGAGGCGCGGTGCTGAGTGCCAGTTGCGTGCGGCTGGCTCAACGCATGTCGGGCAACCTGGCCTCGGTGCGTACGTCGTTGTTGGCGATGGCCTCCGGCGGCAGTGAAATACGCTGTTTGCTCAACAGCTCACCCATGGTCGCCAGCACGCGATACATCGAGTACTCCTCGGTGTAACGCACCTCGGTGTAACGGCGGTTGGCGTTGTACAGCTCATTCTCGCTGTCCAGCACATCGAGCAGGGTGCGTTGGCCCAGGCCGAACTGGTCCTGATAGGCGGCGCGCACACGTTGCGTCGTTTCTGCGTACTCGCGGGCGGTAGGGGTCTGTTTACGGGCGTTGTTCATGGCGTTCCAGGCCAGGCTGAGGTTTTCGGTCAGCTCGCGCAGCGCGTTGTTGCGGATGTCCAGTGCCTGGTTGATCTTGTGCGCGTCGGACTGCAGGCGGGCCTTGTCGCTGCCGCCGCGGAACAGGTTGTAGCTGAGTTCGACGCCGGCCTGCCAGTCGTTGTTGCTGTGGCCTTTTTCGCCACCGAGGTTGTTGTTGGCGCCGGTGGCCAGCACCGCGTCCAGCCGTGGGTAGAAAGGCGATTTGGCCACTTCGTACTGCTGCTCGGCGGCATTGACGTCGGCCTGGGCAGATTTCAAGTAGGGGTTGTTCTGGCGCATGCCTTCGCGCGCCTCGTCCAGAGTGCCAGGCATTTCCACCTTGACCGATTGCGGGCCTTCCAGCTCATCCGGCAGGCGGCCGACCACGCTGTAGAAGTTGGCCTCGGCATCGGCCAGGTCGACCTCGGCGGTGTCCAGGTTGTTTTCCGCCAGAGCCCGGCGTGCGCGGGATTGGTCAAGGTCGGCGGTGCTGCCTACGCCCCGCTCGCTACGCAGGCCTATCTGATCGCTGACGCGCAGGTGCGCCTGCAGGTTGTTCTTTGCCAGGGTCACCAACTCTCGGCGCTTCAGCACTTCCAGGTACACCTCGATGGCGCGCAGGGCGACATCTTGTGCGACGGCCTGAGTGTAGTAGGCGCGGGAGGTGGCCACCGCCTCGGTACGTCCCACTTCGTTGGCTGTGTTGAAACCATCGAAGATCATTTGCCGAAGGCGCAACTCCGACTGGGTGTAGTTCAGGGTTTCTTTGTTGTGGTTGCGGGTACCGTCAGCGTTCAGGCCGCGGGTATTGATGTTGTCCGAGCGCTGTCTGCCGTACCCGGCTACCAGGTCCACGGTTGGATAGTACCCACCACGGGCAAATTTCACGTCCTCGTCGGCTGACAACCTGCTGTTACGGTTGGAGCTTATTTCCGGGTGGTAGTCCACGGCGCTCTGGACAGCCTCGTTGAGCGACATCGCCTGAACGTTGGCGCACGCCATGGCCAACAGAATTGCACTGGTGATGGGGTTGAACCTGCGCATGGGGTACTTCTCCCTGATCTCAAAATGGCCCTGCTTCTTCTCGCCAAAAAAATGACGATTTTTATCGTTCAAACCGTTTCATGTTTGTAACAACAGAGCTAAGAACATTTAGCGCGCGAGCTAAGAAGATTTTTTCATAAGTGATATGCGAAAAAAAACTTATGCGGTCTATCGAAACCAAGACATTGTTTCATTCAAGTGATTTCGGAAGCCGCTGTAGCCTGCGAGTTTCCTGCATCGCAATGAGTTCCAGATTTTTTATGGCTAAGGACGTGGGGTAGGTAGGTAAAAGCGGAATTTGGCGACAAAAATTTGGCATCCGGTGGTGGCAAATTTACATTATGACTATCGCCAAATCAGTGACCTTCGCGCACGATTCTCACGATTGAGACATGCGGGCGCGAAGCCGTTGACCTCCATCTGCCATGTTGTTGGCTGTGTAGCCAATAGGTTAGGGAGGCGTGCGCTCATGGCTAAGTCAGTCGGTGTGGTCAGCAAGGTGGTGGGGCAAGTATTTGCCGTTGGCAGCGATGGCAGCCGACGCCCTCTGATCGAGGGCGATCGCCTGTACGCGGGCGAGCAGTTGCAAACGGGTGCCGCAGGTGCCGTGGCTGTGCGCTTGCATAATGGCGCCGAGCTGACACTCGGCCGCGACAGCAGCCTGGCCATGACCGAAAAGCTCCTGGCTAACCAGGCCGCCCCTGCACAGGCTCAGGACGTTGCGCCGAGCGAGGCGCAACTGAGCGATGTCGAGCGTATTCAGCGGGCGATTGCCGCCGGCGACGACCCTAGCGTCAACACCGAAGCCCCTGCCGCTGGAAATGGCGGCAACGGCGCGCCAGGCGCACTGGGCGGTGGCCACAGCTTTGTGTTGCTTACCGAAGTGGCGGATCGGGTTGACCCGGTGGTGGGCTTTCCCACGGCTGGCTTCAATGGCATTCCTGAATTGGCCAACCGCTATGTGGGTGGCCTGGATGGCAGCGGGCGCGACTCCTTGGGGGCTGGCAACGGTGGCAATGGTGGCCTGCCGCCTGGTCCGCCCAATCCGCCGGAGCAGCCCAATCCACCCATCACGCCGATCGACGAAGACAGTCCGGTAGAGTTGCGGGGGTTGAATGTCAGCCCTGGCGAGCTGAGTCTGGATGAGGCCAATCTACCCCAGGGGTCGGCCAGCAACCCCGCAACCCTGACCCAGCAAGGCAGTTTTACCGTGCTGGCGCCAGACGGCGTGTACAACCTCAGTGTGGGTGGCATCAACGTGGTGACCGCTGGTGTGGTGACCGGTGTTGGCCAATCGATCACCACGGGCCTGGGCAACACCCTGACCATTACCGGGTACAACCCTGCCACGGGCGTGGTGAGCTACAGCTACACCCTGACCGGTGCCGAGCAGCACGTTGAGGGCGAGGGCAACAACTCTCAGAGCGAACAATTGCCGGTACTGGTCAGCGACAGCGACGGCGATGTTGCCCAAGGGGCGCTGGATGTGATCGTCCGTGACGATGCGCCCCAAGCCGTGGATGACAGCAATGCAGTTGCTGCCACCGAACAGCAAACCGAACTGACCGGGAATGTACTGGGCAATGACGTGCAGGGCGCCGACCGCGTGCCCGGTGGCCCGGTAATCGCCGGGACCTTCACCGGTACTTACGGCACCTTGGTCCTGGCCGCAGACGGTTCCTACACCTACACGCTGAACACCAACGACCCGGACTTCAAAAGCCTGGGCGGCGGTGGCCAGGGCGTGGAGAGTTTCACCTACACCATCAAGGACGCCGACGGCGACACCAGCAGCGCGACCCTGACGCTGAACGTGACCAACCTGAACGACCCGGTGACGCTGGATGGGCTCGGCGTGCAGGGCGGCGAGCTGACGGTATCTGAAAGCAACCTGCAGGACGGCAGTGCACCCGATGCCGGCGCCCTGACCCAGCAGGGCACCTTCAAGATTACCGCCCCAGACGGTTTGCAGAGCCTGAGCGTGGGTGGCATCAGTGTGGTCAGTGGTGGTGTGGCGGCTGGCTTCCCGCAGTCGATCGTCACGCCTGAAGGCAACACCCTGACCGTGACCGGCTATGACCCGACGACGGGTGTGGTGAGTTACAGCTACACCTTGGTGGACAACGAAAACCACCCCGGCGGGGAGGGCAGCATCAGCGAAGTGTTCCAGGTGGTCGCCACGGATGTCGATGGCAGCACTGCGACTGGCAGCCTAGATGTGACCCTCCGTGACGATGTGCCCCAAGCTGTGGATGACAGCAATGCAGTTGCTGCCACCGAACAGCAAACCGAACTGACCGGGAATGTACTGGGCAATGACGTGCAGGGCGCCGACCGCGTGCCCGGTGGCCCGGTAATCGCCGGGACCTTCACCGGTACTTACGGCACCTT
>NZ_RHQR01000015.1:0-80250 GCF_003936645.1 Pseudomonas sp. p106 | reverse complement strand
GTGATGTACAACGACGTGGTGGGCGCTGACGTCCGCGGCGACGGCCAATATGTGGTCGGTGTGCGCGCGGGCAGCGATACCTCCACGTCGGCTATCGGCCAGCTCAACACCCAGGTCAACGGCCAGTACGGCTACCTGACCATCGATGCCCAGGGCAACGCCGAGTATCACTCCAACCCCAACGTCACCTCACCACGGGATGCCGTCGATACCTTCGTCTATACCATTCGCGACGCCGATGGCGACGAAAGCACCACGACCATCACCATCAACGTGCACAATTCGTTGATGGCTTGCGAAGATCGTGACATCACGGTTCACGAGAAAGCCCTGGACCTGCAAAAGGACGGTAACGACCTGGCCGCCGGCAATGTCACGGGGAGCGACTCAGCTTCGAGCCAGGAAACCACATCCGGCACATTGGTCGGCTCAGCCAGCGGCGGGGTAGGTGCGCTCACATACGCACTGGTCGGAAATGCCGTAGGCCAATACGGCCAGATTCAGCTCAATGCTGATGGCTCCTACACCTATACGCTGACCTCGCCAGCGAACTCCCCGACCCATGCCAACGACGGCGCCAATACCGTGACTGAAACCTTCACCTACCAGGTGCAGGACTCGCTGGGCAATTCGACCACCAGCACCATCGTCATAACCATCGTCGACGACGTGCCGACAGCCAGCAGCGATTTCGTCAGCGTGGCCAAGGGCGATGTGGTGTATGGCAACGTGATGTACAACGACGTGGTGGGCGCTGACGTCCGCGGCGACGGCCAATATGTGGTCGGTGTGCGCGCGGGCAGCGATACCTCCACGTCGGCTATCGGCCAGCTCAACACCCAGGTCAACGGCCAGTACGGCTACCTGACCATCGATGCCCAGGGCAACGCCGAGTATCACTCCAACCCCAACGTCACCTCACCACGGGATGCCGTCGATACCTTCGTCTATACCATTCGCGACGCCGATGGCGACGAAAGCACCACGACCATAACCATCAATGTGCATAGTGCACTGATGACCTGCGCGGACCACGACGTCACGGTCTACGAGAAAGCGCTGGACCTGCACAAGGACGGTGGCGACCTGGCCGCCGGCACCGTGATTGGCAGCGACCCAGCATCGCACCAGGAAACGGCCTCTGGCACCCTGGCCGGCTCGACCAGTGGCGGGGTCGGCGCACTGACCTACACCTTGGTCGGCAATGCTGTCGGCCAGTACGGTCAGATCCTGCTGAACGCTGATGGCTCTTACACCTACACCCTGACCTCACCGGCGAATTCGCCGACCCATGCCAACGACGGCGCCAATACCGTGACTGAAACCTTCACCTACCAGGTGCAGGATTCTCAGGGTAATTCGACCACCAGCACGATCGTCATCAGCATCGTCGACGATGTACCGACGGCCAACGCCGATTTCGTCAGTGTCGCCAAAGGTGATGTGGTCAGCGGCAATGTCATGTACAACGATGTGGTCGGTGCCGACACCTTGAGCGATGGCAAGTACGTGGTAGGCGTGCGCGCTGGCAACGATACCTCTAGCTCTGCGCTCGGCCAGCTCGACAGTCAGGTGCATGGCCAGTACGGCTATCTGATCATCGATGCCCAGGGCAATGCCGAGTACCACTCCAACCCCGATGCCGTCGCGCCGCGTGATGCGCTGGATACTTTCGTCTACACCGTTCGTGATGCCGACGGCGACGAGAGCACCACGACAATCACCATCAACGTGCACAACCCTTCACTGCAGCCATGTGGTGACGGGGGCGTCACGGTGTTCGAAAACGCGCTGGACCTGCACCGCGATGGTCACGACCTGGCTGTTGGAACCGCCACCGGCAGCGACCCAGAGTCGACCCGCGAGACCGCTTCCGGCAGCCTGGTCGGCCAGGTTGCAGGAGGCGTGGGGGCGTTGACCTACACCTTGGTCGGCGATGCCGTTGGCCAATACGGCCAATTGCTCCTCAATGCTGACGGTTCATACACCTACACCCTGACCTCGCCGGCGAACTCGCCGACCCATGCCAACGACGGCGCCAATACCGTCACCGAATCCTTCACCTACCGGGTGCAGGACACGGTGGGCAACTGGACCACCAGCAGCGTCAGCATCACCATCGTCGATGACGTCCCGCAAGCCCATTGCGACTTCGTCAGCGTGGGCAAGGGCGACATCGTGCGCGGCAACGTGATGTACAACGATGTGGTGGGTGCCGATACCTCGAATGACGGCGCCTATGTGATTGGCGTGCGCGCCGGGCATGACACCTCCACCGCTGCCAACGGTCAGCTCGACAGCCATGTGTATGGGCAGTACGGCTACCTGACCCTCGATGCCCAGGGCAACGCCGAGTATCACTCCAACCCCAATGCCGTAGCGCCGCGGGATGCGCTCGACACCTTTGTTTACACCATTCGCGATGCCGACGGCGACGAAAGTACCGCTACCGTGACCATCAACGTGCATGACCAGTCGCTTCAGCCCTGTGGCGACGGTGGGGTCACGGTTTACGAAAAAGCGCTTGACCTGACCAAGGATGGCCAGGACCTGGCGGCCGGAAATGTCAACGGCAGTGAGCCTTGCTCGACTGCCGAAACGGCTGTCGGCAGCCTGGTCGGACAAGTCGGTGGCGGCGTCGGAGCATTGACCTACAGCCTGATAGGCAATGGCATAGGCGAGTACGGTCAGATCCACCTGAACGCAGACGGCTCCTACACCTACACCCTGACTTCACCAGCGAATTCGCCGACCCATGCCAACGATGGTGCCAATACCGTCGGGGAGTCATTCACTTACAGGGTGGAGGATACGCAAGGTAACTGGACCACCAGCAGCGTCACCATCACCATCGTGGATGACGTGCCGCAGGCCCATTGCGATTTTGTAAGTGTCAGCAAAGGCGAGGAGGTGCGTGGCAATGTCCTGTCCAACGATGTGATCGGCGCTGACGTGCCGGGCGATTGCGGCTACGTGGTGGGCGTGCGCGCTGGCGATGACACCTGCACCTCGGCTATCGGTCAGCTCGGCAGCCAGGTGGTTGGCCAGTATGGCTACCTCATACTGGACGCCAGGGGGAATGCGATTTACCACTCCGACCCGAGCGTCGTGGCACCGCGGGATGCTACCGACACCTTCGTCTACACCATTCGTGATGCTGACGGTGACGAAAGCACCGCGACCATCACGATCAACGTGCACGACAATTCGATAGCCGAATGTGGCGCCGGGTACGCCAGGGGGCAGGAGCAACGGGTTGTCGATCGCAGCGCGTTCACGCTCGATGCCAGCAGCATGACCGCGGCGCTGGTGGTGCTCGGCTATCTGGGCGCGTCCGGCATGGTCAACGCCCAAGGCAATGCCGAAGAAGTGATCAATGTCACCCTGCGCAAAGGTGAAGCCTTGCAGCTGAATCACACGCCCGATGGCGGCGACCTGGCAATGCAGTGGAAGGATGCCGGTGGCAGCTATCAGTCCATCGCCTCGGGAGACAGCTTCACGGCCAGCCATGACGGGGTGTACAGCATTCACCTCAGCGACCCGTTGGGTGCAGCCAAAGGCGGCGAAGGCTACAAACTGAACATGGTCCTCGACTACGCCAATGTGCAGGACGCGGCCCCGCTCATGGGCGCAGGCAGTGAGCACTTCACTGCTGGAGTCATCGACATTGCTTCGCTTGAAGCGCATGCCGCCGCTGCCCAGGGGGCGAGCGCTACGGCTGACTATGCTCAAGCCGAGGGCGCGGTCACCGTCGACCTCAGCCTTGAAGGGGCGCAGGACACTGGAGGTGCGGGGGTTGAGTCCTTCAATGGCATTTACAACCTGGTCGGCTCGGGCTATGACGATACCTTGATCGGCAACAGTGCCGACAACGTGCTCAACGGCGGTGCAGGCAATGATGTGCTCAAAGGGGGCGGCGGCAATGACATTTTGATCGGTGGCAATGGCAGCGACACTTTCGTCTGGCAGAAGAACGACAGCGGCCATGACACGCTCAACGATTTCACCCCAGGCAGCGACAAGCTCGACCTGTCGCAGCTGCTGACGGGGGAACACGCCACGGCGGCGTCCCTGGATGAATACCTGCACTTCAAGGTCAGTGGCGCCGGGGCGACAGTGGTATCGACCATTGAAATCAGCAGCGTGGCGGGGGCGGCGCCGACGCAGACGATCGACCTGGCCGGCGTTGACCTTGCGCAGCACTACGGCGTGACGGCGGGGGCGGGCGGGGTGATATCGGCGGGGCCGGATACGGCGACCATCATCAACGGGATGATCGATGATCATTCGTTGAAGGTGGACACGGTGTGAGCTGCGCGGCCTGCAAGTTTGCTTGAAGCTTGTGGCGCTATCTCCGGATTGCCGGCGATAGCGCCAGAGCGGGCTGCGCTGTTCAGCCTGGCCGGTGCAATGTCTTCTGCTTGAGAATGTACAGGCTCACAAGCACCGCACTGGTCAGCATGAAGGCCCGTGCCCAGAACAGGGGCACCAGGTAGCAGGACAGGCCGATGCTCGCCCACATCAGGCCGATGGCGTATACCTTGCCCTTCAAGGGGATACCTTCACCGCTCAGGTAGTCGCGGATCCACGGCCCTAGCGTGGGGTGGTTGACCAGCCAGTGATGAAAGCGTGGCGAGCTGCGGGCGAAGCAGGCCGCCGCCAGCAGCAGGAAAGGGGTGGTGGGCAACACCGGCAGGAAGATCCCCAGCACCCCCAGCGCGACGCTGAACCAGCCGATGGCCAGCAGCAGGTAGCGCACAGCCGACTCAGTGGTGGCGCGGTTTGAGCAGCGCAGGCTTCTCGTCAGGTGCGTGCAGCAGCAGGAACAACGCGCTCAGCGCCTCTGGGATCTGCACGATCATGTCGTCCTGCAGGTTGGCGTTGCTGGCGATGTCGGCGAATTCTGGTTGTTCGTCGAACAGGCCCGAACCGACCATGATCGGCAGCAGCATCTCGCTGACTTCTTCTTCGGCGTTCTCGAACCAGGCCTCTTCACGCAGGAAAACGCCTTCCATGAAGCCGATGCACCAGCCGCGCAGGTCGGAGTCGTCCGGCTCGTCGGTCAGGTCCAGCTCGCACGGCAGATCGAATTCTTCGTCGCTGGCCAGCTGACGGGCGATATGGCCCTTCAGTGCCACCAAGGTAGCTTCGATCTCGGTGCGCTGGGCATCGCTGGCGTAATGGGGCTCTTCGGCGAACAGCGCGTCGATCCATTCACGTTCGGGGACGTCTTCCGAGCAGATCGACAGCGCGGTCAGGTAGCCGTGGGCGGCGACGTAGTCCAGCGCTTCTTCGTGCAGCTCATCGGCGTCGAGGAAGGCTTGCAGGCGGGTCAGTTGCTCGGCGAAGGACATTACAGGGCTACCTTGGGGAATAAACGATAGTGAATTCTAGCACCTTGCGGCGATGGCGGGGCAAAGGGAACGTCTGTCACCGGGCATCCTGCACAGCCTGGCACTGGGGTATACTTCGCGGTTTTTCACCCAAGGGGCGGGTTTCCCCGGCCTCTGGCAAAAGCCGCTTACGCATTTGGCGTGTGCGGAGCGGGTTTTTCGTCCAGCCTGTGTCCAGGATGGTACGGCGATTTGTGGAGTTGCACATGCTCGAACAGGCTCAGCGCGTTCTCAAGGATATCTTCGGCTACGACAGTTTCCGTGGGCGCCAGGCAGCAATCATCGAATGCGTGGCCAATGGCGGCGATGCCCTGGTGCTGATGCCCACCGGTGGCGGCAAGTCGCTGTGTTTCCAGGTACCTGGGCTGTTGCGCCCGGGCCTGACCGTGGTGGTGTCGCCGCTGATCGCGCTGATGGACGACCAGGTCGCCACCCTCGATGAACTCGGGGTCGCGGCGGCTGCCCTGAACTCCACCCTCAGTGCGGAACAGCAGCGTGACCTCGCCGGGCGCCTGCGTCGCGGTGAAGTGAAGATGCTTTACCTGGCGCCTGAGCGCCTGGTACAGCCGCGGATGCTGGATTTCCTTCGCGGCCTGGACGTTTCCCTGTTCGCCATCGACGAGGCCCACTGCGTTTCGCAATGGGGTCACGATTTCCGCCCGGAATACTTGCAACTGGGCCAGCTGGCCGAGCTGTTCCCGCACGTGCCGCGCATCGCCCTGACCGCTACCGCCGACATGCGCACCCGCGAGGAAATCGTCCAGCGCCTGCACCTGCAGGGCGCCGAACGCTTCCTGTCGAGCTTCGACCGGCCAAATATCTTCTACCGCATCGTGCCCAAGGAGTCGCCGCGCAAGCAGTTGATGGCCTTCCTCGGCGAGCGCCGCGGCAACGCCGGTATTGTCTACTGCCTGTCACGCAAGAAGGTCGATGAGACCGCTGCCTACCTGTGCGACCAAGGCTTCCCGGCGTTGCCGTACCACGCCGGCCTGGCTGCTGAAACCCGTTCGGCCAACCAGCACCGCTTCCTCAACGAGGAAGGGCTGATCATGGTCGCCACCATCGCCTTCGGCATGGGCATCGACAAGCCCAACGTGCGCTTCGTCGCCCACCTCGACCTGCCCAAGTCGCTCGAGGCCTATTACCAGGAGACGGGGCGTGCCGGCCGGGATGGCCTGCCGTCCGATGCCTGGATGGCCTACGGCCTGCAGGACATGGTGATGCTCAAGCAGATGCTGCAGAACTCCGACGGTGACGAGCGCCACAAGCGCGTCGAGCAACACAAGCTCGACGCCATGCTGGCGCTGTGCGAGGAAACCCGTTGTCGCCGCCAGGCGTTGCTGGCCTATTTCGATGAAGTACTCGAACAGCCCTGCGGGCATTGCGACAACTGCGTCGACCAGGTCCAGACCTGGGATGCCACCGAGCCTGCGCGCCAGGCGCTGTCGGCGGTGTTCCGTACCGGCCAGCGTTATGGTGTCGGCCACCTGATCGATGTGCTGCTGGGCAAGGATACCGAGAAGGTGCGCAATTTCGGCCACGAAAAACTCTCGGTGTTCGGTGTTGGCAAGGCGATGGCCGAGGTTGAATGGCGATCGCTGTTCCGCCAGTTGGTGGCCCGCGGGCTGGTCGACATCGACCTGGAAGGCTACGGCGGCCTGCGCCTGTCCGACAGCTGCAGGCCGCTGCTGCGCGGCGAAGTGACCTTGCAGTTGCGTCGCGACCTCAAGCCGCAGACAGTGGCGAAAACCTCTTCCGGCGGCGGCAGCCCGGCCAGCCAGCTGGTGCGCGCCGAAGAGCGCAAGCTGTGGGAAGCGCTGCGCACGTTGCGCCGCAAACTGGCCGAAGAGCACAGCGTGCCGCCTTATGTCATCTTCCCGGACTCCACGCTGCTGGAGATGCTGCGCAGCCAGCCGGCCAGCCTCAGCGACATGGCCCAGGTCA
Source organism: Pseudomonas sp. p106 (assembly GCF_003936645.1). NCBI lineage: Bacteria > Pseudomonadati > Pseudomonadota > Gammaproteobacteria > Pseudomonadales > Pseudomonadaceae > Pseudomonas > Pseudomonas sp. p106. The sequence goes on along the minus strand of NZ_RHQR01000015.1, from coordinate 72,913 downwards.
GCGGCGTGGGTGCGCGCAAGCTGGAGCGCTACGGCCAGGCTTTCCTCGAAGTGCTCAATGACGCCGGTGGCACCACCGAGGCGCCCAAGGTGGTACTCGACCTGCGCCACGAACTGGTCAGCCTTGCCCGTGCCGGCATGACCCCGGCACAGATCGCCGGCCAGCTCAATTGCAGCGAAAAGAACGTCTACAGCTTGCTGGCCGAGGCCATTGGGCGCCAGGAACTGAGCCTGGACCAGGCGCTGGACCTGCCTGAAGACTTGCTGATGGAGGTGCAGGATGCCTTCCTCGATGGCGAAGGCGAGCTGCCACCAGTCTCGGCCATTGCTCCGCTGTTCGGCGCACGCATACCCGAGGGTGTGCTGTACTGCGTGCGTGCTGCGCTGGCGGCGGAATTCGAGCTCTGACGATGGAAGACATTTCGGACATCCGCTGATCAATGTCATCCTTTTTGACGATTTTCAGGGCTTTGCGGGTGGGGCAGCCTTGCCTGATGGCCCGGGGCATGGTTAGCTGACTAATAATTAGTTCTAGTCAATGAGTTGTTTATGCCCCTGACCGACAACCAACACCGTTTCGGCATGCAGCTGGCCCAGATGTCCCGTGGCTGGCGTGCCGAACTGGATCGCCGCCTGGCCGGGCTCAACCTGTCCCAGGCGCGCTGGCTGGTGTTGCTGCACCTGGCTCGTTTCGAAGAAGCGCCGACCCAGCGCGAGCTGGCGCAAAGTGTAGGCGTGGAAGGCCCGACCCTGGCGCGTCTGCTAGACAGCCTGGAAAACCAGGGCCTGGTTCGACGCCAGGCGGTGCTTGAGGACCGGCGGGCGAAGAAGATCCAGTTGTGTCCACCGGCCAAGCCCCTGATCGAGCAGATCGAAACCATCGCCAATGCCCTGCGCCTGGAATTGTTCACCGGGGTGGATGAGGCTGACCTGGATGTGTGCATGCGGGTGCATGCGAAGATTCTGGCCAACCTGGAAAAATCCTGAGGCCCGGTTCGGGCTTCAGGCTCAGAACGTATTGCCCAGGTTCAAGTAGATTGCCTGCTCATCCGCGCTGTTGGCCCCATAGCTGAGGCTCAACGGCCCCAGTGGCGTGTCCAGCCCCAGGAAGATACTGGCGGCATTGATGTAGCCACTGTCGAACTCATTGTCGTTGTTCCACGCCCGTCCGCGCTCGAGTGACCCGCCTATGTACAGCGGGAAGTCCAGCGGCAGATAGGAACGCGGCGTGAGGCGGCGGTAATAGACCATGCGCAGCAGGCTCACGTTCTGCCCGGATACCGAGTCCTGGCGGAACCCGGACAGTTGCCGTGCCCCGCCAAGCACAAAGCTCGACGTCACGACTTCGGTGTCGTCGAGCGTGCGTCCATACCCACCACCGAGCACCAGCGTGTTCGGCCCGCTGCTCAAAGCCTTGTCCAGATTGAACATCCACTGGCGATAGTCCGCGTCCGAGTCCAGCGATTTGTCGTATTTGCGCAGGGTCAGGCCTATGTTCTCGCCACTGTGCGGGAAGTACACATTGTCGAGCGTGTCGAACGAGTATTTCAGCTCGTAGAAACCTTCGTTGAAACTGACCTTGGGCAGGTCCTGTTCACCAATGCGCACCTCGGCCTCGCCCCAGGCCTTGCCCGCACCCAGGCGCACTTCGCCATAGGTGCCGATCTGGCGGCCGACGTTGAGACCGAAACCGTAGCGCTCGAGGCGGTATTCGGCTACTGGGTCGCTGTCCAGGGTGGCTTCGATGTTCTGCGAGCCGAAGTCCAGATAGGGGGCGATGAAGTAGCGTGAGCCCACGTCAAGCGGCTGGTAGAACTCGCTGTAGAGCTCCTGCTTGTCACCGATCTGCGCGCGCGTCAGCCACTCGGCGCCCAACTGGTTGATACCATTGACCCGATAGCTGGCGCCCAGGTTGAAGGCGCTGTCGCCGCGCAGGTCGTCCGACAGGTTCAGGCCCAGGCGCAGGTAGTCGGTGCCGCCGCGCTTGCCACGGGCGTTGATCACCAGGGTGTTGTCGTCGCCTTTATGGACCACGCGGTATTGCACGCGGTCGAAGTAGTCCAGGCCATACAGGGTGCCCATGTCGGTTTGCAGGCGGTCGAGCTCCAGCGGTTCGCCGATCGGCTGGCGGATGTAATAGCGGATCACGTCATCGCTGACCTTGGAATCGTTCTCCACCTTGATGGCCGTGATCACCGGGGTGCGCTGGCGCGGTGAGCGTGCCATGGCCAGTTCGGCATCGCCTTCAGGCTGGCGCAGGGTGGCCAGGCGAGGGTAGAGCAGGCGGGTTGCACGGTAGCCGGCCTCGATCATGTCGCGCGCGCGGCCGAAGTCGGTGACGCCGAACGCGGCCAGCTGTGGCTGGATGAGGATGTCATCCCTATGCAAACTGGCCAGTTGTTCTTCGGAATTGCGCCGTGTCATCAGGGTGATCGACTGGTTGAGTACATCCACCACCGTGGCCAGTTGCTTGCGGTCACGCAGCGGGGTGCCGATATCGACGACGATGGCCAGATCAACGCCCATGTCCCGGGCCACATCCACGGGTATGTTGTCGACCATGCCGCCGTCCACCAGCAGGCGCCCATCAAGCTCGACCGGGGCGAACACCGCCGGGATCGACATGCTGGCGCGGATCACCTGGGGCAGGTGGCCGCGGCGGAATACCACCTTCTCGCCGCTGGCGATGTCGGTTGCCACGGCGCGGAACGGTATTGGCAACTTGTCGAAATCGCGGGTATCGGCGGTGTGGGCCAGCTTGCTTTCCAGCAGCAGTGCGAGGTTCTGGCCCTGAATCACCCCAAGTGGCAGGCCAAGGCTGCCGTCGTCTCGAAAACTCAGCTTCTGCTTGACCAGAAAGTCGCGGTCATCTTGCTTGCGCCGGAAGGGCACGTCCTTGCGCGGTGGGGCATCGGACAACGCCTGCTGCCAGTCGAGCGTAGTGGCGAGTTTTTCCAGCTCCTCGACGCTGTAGCCGGACGCATACAGGCCGCCAACCACCGCGCCCATGCTGGTGCCGGCGATGGCGTCGATGCGCACGCCCTGTTCCTCCAGGGCCTTGAGCACGCCGATGTGGGCCAGGCCACGGGCGGCGCCCCCGGAGAGTACCAGGCCGACCTTGGGGCGTGCCGCCTCGGCGAGCACGGTGAAAGAGCTGAGCGTCAGCAAAAGGCAGAACAGCAGGCGGCGCATCGTGAGTCTCAAACAGGGGGTTAAAGACCGCTAGTATAAGCGGCCCCTACCTGGAGAAAGCGCACCATGGCCGACAACAAGCCGGAAATCGTCATCACATATTGCACGCAGTGCCAATGGCTGCTGCGCGCCGCCTGGCTGGCCCAGGAACTGCTCAGCACCTTCGCCGACGACCTGGCCCGGGTGGCGCTGGAGCCCGCTACCGGCGGCACCTTCCGCATCACCTGCAATGGCGTGCAGATCTGGGAGCGCAAGGCTGACGGTGGTTTCCCAGAGGCCAAGGTGCTCAAGCAGCGCGTGCGTGACCAGATCGACCCGCAGCGCGACCTTGGGCACAACGATCGCTGATCAGGCGCCCTCGGCCACGGTGCGTGGCTTGGGCGGCTGCTCGGCGCCAAGGCGGCTGGAAAGCACAATGGCGAAGATGATCAGTGCACCGCCCAGCAGCATGCGCAGGGTTGGTGTTTCGGCGAACACCATCCAGGCAACAGCGATGCCGTAGACCGGTTCCATGCCGAAAACCACCGCGGCAGTGCGTGCCTTGATCACTGCCAGGCTGGCGACGAACAGGCTGTGGGCGACGCCCGTGCAGAAAACCCCTAGCAGGGCGATCCACAGCCAGTCCATCGGCTTCACCGCGCCCAGGCCATGCACGGCGAACGGCAACAGGCACAGGCCGACCACGAGGTTTTGCCACAGCGCTGCCTGTACGGCGGGCAAGCGCCCCGAGCCTGCCCGGTTGGTCAGCGACAGCAGCGAGAACAGCAAGCCGGAAAGCAGCGCCCACAGCAGTCCGCCCGTGGCTTCGCTGGCCAGGTCGAAAGACGGCGTCACCAGAACCAGGCCGATGCTCACCAGCAATACCAGCAGTGCTTCGTTGCGGCGGATGCGTTCACGGAACAGCACCCCTTCAAGCATCACGGTAAACGCCGGGAAACTGGCGAAGCCGAGGGTGGCGATAGCCACGCCACCGACTTTGACGGCGATGAAGAAGCTGACCCAGTGGCCGGCCAGCAGCACACCACCCAGCAAGAGGCGCTGTACGTCCTGGCTGCGCAGGCGCTGCCAGCCTGGGCCGGCGAGGCTGGCGAACAGCGCAAGGGCGAGTACGGCGAAGGCGGCACGGCCGAAGACGATGATGGCCGGGCTGGCGCTGGCGGCCAGTTTGCCAAACACGCCGGTCAGGCCGAAGAACAGTGCGCCGATGTGCAGGGCGCCCAGGGCTGTACGGTGGTTCATGGTGGTCCTTTGAAATGCGTTTGTTCAGTCGCGGACTTTTTGTGCGTTTACCCGAAGAGGCCGGGACAGGCACAGTGTAAAGCTCCCCACAAACGCGGTCTGTCGCCACCCTAGCGTTCTTTGTCGCCAGACGCTCGTCGCAACCCCCCGGGTGTGCAACCAAAGGCCCGCAGTATCGCCGCCGAAAACGCACTCTGCGAGCTGTACCCCACTCGCGCGGCGATCTCGCCCATCGGTAGCAATGTGCGGGTTACCAGCTCGCGCGCTTTGAGCAGGCGCCGCTGGCGAATGTAGTCCATCGGTGTCATGCCGCACTCGGCAGTAAATCGTGCATGCAACCGCGCAGTGGACAACCCGGCGATTCGCGCCAGGTCGGCCACCTGCAGCGGGTGGGCTGCGTGCTGCTCGATGTGACCGTCGAAGGCAGCATAAGGCAGGCGATGGCTGGGTGTGATGTTGGCTGCCGGCGCCGGGTTGAGGCAGGCCAGCAGCAACGCTGCCCCTTGGCGGGCGATCAGCGGATCGTCCACCGGGCTTGCCGCCAGCCAGTCCACCAGTTGCTGCTGGCGAGGGTCCAGGCCCAGCGCGGCAGAGCGGTCCAGCAGGCGCCGGCTGGCGTTGGCATGCTCGCCGAGTTGCTCGTCCAGCCAATCATCGCTCGGTACATCGAGGACCAGGCAGTGGCTGCCGGCATCGCTGCCACAGGTGTGATGGGCGCCGGCCGGCACAACGATCAGGCCTTGACGGTCGATCCGTGCCCCATGCCCTTGCACCTCGAAGTCCAGCCGGCCGCGCAGGCCGAACACCAACTGTGGGTGGTCGTGGCTGTGGGCGATCACGTCGTCGCGGTAGTGGCGAAGGGAAAGAATCGGGCCGGCGGTCATGGTGGGTCCTCGCAGGGCAGAGCGCCATTGTGCCGTATTCCTGGCTGGCCAGCACCGATCACATCGCTGCCACCAGCCTGTCATGTGCGGATGCCAGTCTCCAGCAAACAGCGCCGGAGCCCGCCCATGACCCATGCCGAACTCTCTCGCCCGTCACGCAAGCAGCGCGTACGCACCCTGTGGATATCTGACGTGCATCTGGGCACCCGCGACTGTCAGGCCGAACACCTGTCGCGCTTTCTCAAGGGCTACCAGGCCGACCGTATCTATCTGGTCGGTGACATCATCGATGGCTGGAAGCTGCGCGGCGGTATCTACTGGCCGCAGGCCCACACCAACGTGATCCGCCGTTTGTTGACCATGAGCAAACGTGGCACCGAGGTGATCTACGTGACGGGCAACCATGATGAGTTCCTGCGGCGCTACTCCAGGCTGGTCCTGGGCAACATCCAGTTGGTGGACGAGGCCGAGCATCTCACCGCTGATGGTCGTCGGCTGTTAGTGATCCATGGTGACCAGTTCGATGTGATTACCCGTTATCACCGCTGGCTAGCTTTTCTCGGTGACCGTGCCTACGAATTCACGCTGGTCCTCAACCGCTGGCTCAACCACTGGCGGGCCCGCTACGGTTATGGTTATTGGTCGCTTTCGGCCTACCTCAAGCACAAGGTCAAAGGCGCGGTGAACTTCATCAGCGATTTCGAGGATGCCATTGCCCATGAGTGCACCCGTCGCGGCTTTCACGGGGTGGTGTGCGGGCATATCCACCATGCCGAAATCCGCAAGGTCGGGGATGTGGATTACCTCAACTGTGGCGATTGGGTGGAATCCTGCACTGCGCTGATCGAGCATTGGGATGGCAGTATCGAGCTGTACCGGCTGGCCGACGCACAGCTACGGCAGGCAGAGGGCGTTGCGGGGTTGCGCGAACCTGCGTGATAGGCATCCGAGAAACTATAGGCTGATCCTGCCCAGCAGAATGTCGCGGAACATGGCGAAATCGCCAATCAGGCTGTACAGCGGATGCTTGAAGGTTGCCGGCCGGTTTTTCTCGAAAAAGAAGTGCCCGACCCAGGCAAACCCATAGCCGAACAGCGGCACTGCCAGTAGCAGCAGCCATTTGCCGCTGCCGATCGTGTACGCCAGCAGGGCGATCACCAGGCTGGTACCGACAAAGTGCAGGCGCCGGCAGGTGGGGTTGCTGTGCTCCCCCAGATAATAGGGGTAGAACTCGGCAAAACTGCGAAACTGCGCTGTGCTGTTCATGAGCAGTGCTCCAGGATTGACACTTTTTGACAGGATACACGGCGTGGAGCCTGAATCGAGTCTAGAGTCATTGGCGGAGCCTACCAGTGACAATAGGCGCCAAATGAGTATCCTTGAGGTTAACCGCATGAAGCGGTCAGGATAAGAAGCCTGTCATGAGTGAGAGAACCACGTCAGCCAGCTGGGCATCAGGGATTGTGAAGGCGCTCGAGCTGGAAGGGCTCGACTGCCCGGCCATGTTCGAGCAACTCGGCCTGGATTTCGCTGCCCTCGACGACCCCGATGCGCGGTTCCCTCAGGATTCCATGACCCGCCTTTGGCAACTGGCTGTAGAACTGTCGGGCAATGAAGCGATCGGCCTGAACATGGCGCGGGTGGTCAGGCCGGCTTCGTTCCATGTGGTGGGCTACGCCTTGATGTCCAGCCGCACCCTGGCTGAAGGTTTCGAGCGCCTGGTGCGCTACCAGCGCATCATCGCTGAAAGCTCCGACCTGAGCTTCCGCCTGGGGCCTGAGGGGTATTCGCTGATCCTCACCGTGCACGGTGATCACCTGCCACCGACACGGCACAGTGCAGAGGCTTCGCTGGCCTGTGCGCTGGCGCTGTGCAAGTGGCTCAGCGGGCGGCCCATCCAGCCGCGGCGGGTGCTGATCCAGGGGCCTCAACCCAAGAACGTCGAGCCCTACAAGGTGGCTTTCCATTCCCCGCTGGTGTTCGGTGCGCCGCACGACGCGCTGGTGTTCGAGCGCGCCGACATGGAAGCTGCGCTACCGACCGCCAATGAGGCCATGGCCATTCTGCACGACCGGTTTGCCGGGGAATATCTGGCACGCTTCTCTGAAAGCCGGGTGACCCACCGGGTGCGCCAGGTGCTTTGCCGCATCCTGCCTCAGGGCGAACCCAAGCGGGAAACCCTGGCCCAGGCGCTGCACCTGTCCCAGCGCACCCTGCAGCGCCGCTTGCAGGAAGAGGGCACCAGCTTCCAGGCATTGCTGGACGACACCCGTCGCGAGCTGGCAGAGCAGTACCTCGCCCAGCCCGGCATGACCTTGCTGGAAACCGCCTACCTGTTGGGGTTCGCTGACCCGAGCAACTTCTACCGGGCCTTCCGCCGCTGGTTCGACGTCACCCCCAGCGAGTATCGCGCCCGTCTGGGCGCGGACCCCGAGGTGGTCAGTGACGCCAGAACGCCGGCATGCACAGCACCAGCACCGTGATGATCTCCAGGCGGCCGAGCAGCATGCCGCCGGCAAGAATCCACTTGGCAGCGTCTGGCAGCATGGCGTAGTTGCCTGCCGGGCCGATCACATCACCCAGGCCCGGGCCAACGCCCGAAACGGTTGCGGCGGCGCCGGTCAGTGCGGTCATCCAGTCCACGCCCAGCAGCGACAGTAGCAACGCCATGACGCAGATGGTGATCGCGAAGAAGAACGAGAAGGTCAGGATCGAGCGCACGATCTCTTCGTCCAGGCGATGGCCGTTGTATTTCTGTTTGATCACGGCGCGTGGGTGAATCAACTGGTTGAGGCTGGCCTTGAGCAGGATGTAGGCCACCTGGAAGCGGAAGATCTTGATACCGCCGGCGGTCGAACCAGAGCAGCCACCGACGAAGCCCAGATAGAAGAACAGCATCAGCGAAAAATTGCCCCACAGGCTGTAGTCGCCCAGGGCGAAACCGGTGGTGGTGATCACCGAGGTCACGTTGAACGCCACGTGGCGCAAGGCATCGAGCCAGTGCAGGTTGGTAGTGGCCCAGTACCAGGTACCCAGCACCAGCCAGGTGACCACCAGCAAGCCAAGCAGCCCCTGGACCTGCTGGTCGCGAATCAGCGCCTTGCGGTTGCCGCGCAGGGTCGCCACGTACAAGGCGAAGGGCAGGCTGCCAAGGATCATCACTACCACCGCGACCCAGTGCACGGCAGGGATGTCCCATTTGGCGAGGGACTGGTCGGAGGTCGAGAACCCCCCGGTGGAAATGGCCGACATGGCATGGTTGATGGCGTCGAACGGCTTCATGCCGGCCCACCAGAAGGCCAGGGCGCCCAGCACCGAGAAGCAGACGTACACCCCGACGATCGACTTGGCGACCATGTGCGAGCGCGGCATGACCTTCTCCGAGCGGTCGGACGATTCGGTCTGGAACAGGCGCATGCCACCGATGCGCAGCAGCGGCAGGATCGCCACCGCCATGGCGATGAAGCCGATACCGCCGAGCCAGTGCAGCATCGAGCGCCACATCAGGATGCCCGGCGACATGGTGTCCAGCCCGCTGAGCACGGTGGCACCGGTGGCAGTGATGCCGGACATGCTTTCGAAGAAGGCGTCGGTGTAGCTGATGTGCTGGGTCAGCAGGAAGGGCAGGGCGGCGAACACGCCTACCACCAGCCAGCTGCTGACGGTCAGCAGGTACATGTCGCGCGGGCGCAGGTGCACATGCTCCGGGCGGCCCTGGATGATCAGGAGCAAGCCTGCCACGAAGGTGATCAGGCTTGACCAGAGGAACGACGGCATGTCGCCGGTACGTTCGAAGACCACCAGCGTCGCCATGGGGACGACCATGCTGACCGCCAGGGTGATCAGGAAGATGCCGATGATGAAACCAATGATCCTTAAGGTCGGCAACGCCATGTGATCTGCTCTGACTCTGAACGGAAGGGCGCCATTCTACCTGTGGGTCTGGCAGCTGCAAGCTGCGAGCTACAAGCTGGAAGAAATGGCCGTGTGCACCGGGCGGCTTCTGCTTGGCGCTTGCAGCTTGCAGCTAGCAGCTTGAGAATGGCCGCACATTCAACTGCCAGGAGGGTAGCCGATGGAGGCTCTCGACGCATTGCTCAACCGTGTATCCGTGCCACGCCTCACTGAACCTGCGCCAAATGCCGCCCAGCGCGAGGCGCTGTTCCAGGCTGCGCTGCGCGCGCCCGATCACGGCCAGCTGCGGCCATGGCGCTTTCTGACCATCGAAGGCCAGGGCCGCGAGAAGCTCGGCGAGCTGTTTGCCGAAGCGGTGCAGAACAAGGGCGATGCTACCCAGGCTGCGCTGGACAAGGCCCGCGCCATGCCGTTGCGTGCGCCGCTGCTGATCGTGGTGATCGCCAGGCTGCAGGACCACTACAAGGTGCCGATGTCGGAGCAGCGCCTGGCGGCAGGCTGTGCGGCGCATGGCATCCTGATAGCCGCACATGCCCAAGGTATCGGTGCAGTGTGGCGTACCGGCGACATGGCCTTCGATGCCCATGTGCACAAGGGCTTGGGGCTGGGCGAGAACGAAGAGTTGATCGGTTACCTGTATGTCGGTACGCCGATGGCCGAGCCGCGTACTGCACCGGTTCTGCAAACCGCCGAGTTCGTCAGCGCCTGGGGCGAATGACGCCAGGGGCCACTGTGCGGCCCAATCGCCGGCAAGCCGGCCCACTGGGTTTGCGCTGAGCTGGAGAGCAGCGAGGTACCTGTGGGAGCCGGCTTGCCGGCGATTGGGCTGCAGCGCAGCCCTCTCGGATTCAACTGCCAATCTCCACTTCCAGCGGCAATTCCAGCCGGGCGACAAAACCGCCCTGTGGGTGGTTCTCCAGTACCAGCCTCCCGCCATGGCGCTCCGCCGCCTTGCGCGCAATCGCCAGCCCCAGGCCATGCCCGGGTGCCTCCTGCCCGGGGGCACGGAAGAACGGCTCACCCAGCTGCGCCAGGTGCTCCGCCGACACCCCCGGCCCATGGTCACGCACACTCACGACGATGCGCCCCTGCTCACGCCCGGCGCGCACCTCGATCGGCTGCCCCTGCGGATTGAAACGCAAGGCATTGCGCAGCAGGTTGTCAACGGCACGCTCGATCAGCGTTGGCCAGCCTTGCAGCGTCAAGCCCGGTTGCGCCTCCAGCCGAACGTCCTGCTCTGGTGCGCTGAGCTGTGCGTCCTTGCGCACGCTGCCCAGCAGGGCGTTGAGGTCGACCGTTTCGGCGTGAGACTGCTCAGCATCGACCCGGGCCAGCGTCAGAATTTCGCTGATCAGGTCTTCCAGCCGGTCACATTCGCGGGTCAGACGCGGCCACAAGGCTTGGCGCTGCTCGGCTTCAGCCCGTTCGGCAAGCGCCAGGGCGATGCGCAGACGCGCCAGCGGTGAGCGCAGTTCGTGGGAAACGTCGCGCAGCAACTGGCGCTGGCTGCCGATCAGGCTCTGCAAGCGGGCACCCATCTTGTTGAAGTCCTTGGCCAGCACGCCGAACTCATCACGCCGTGCAGCCAGGCGCGCCAGGCTGTTTTGCTGGTAGCTGGCCTGGCCAAGGTCGTGCACCGCACTGCGCAGGCGGCTCAGCGGGCGGGTGATGGACAGGGTCACCAGCAGGCTGAACAGGGTCAGCACCACCAGGGCTATGCCCAGGGCGCTCAGTGGCCAGAGCAGGCTCTCGCGGTGCCAGGCGTCCAGTTCCGGGTGTGGAATACGGTAGATCAGTAGGTACGTCTCACCGCTTTCGGGGCTGGTGTACTCCTCGGTCAAGCGACGCCAGGGCAGGCGGCGCTCGTCATTGTGCTGGCGTGCCTCGAAGGCTGCGGCGCGGCGCGGGAAGGTACCGGGTACCACGGCCTCGCCACTGTCGTCGAGCACCTGTACATCGATCTTGAAGCGCTGCTTGCGTCGTTCGAGAAAATGCTGAGCCGACGCCAGGCCTTCGTGTTCATAGTGCTTGACCCAACGGCTGGCGAGCGTACTGAGACCGGGGTGGCGGCTGAGTATCCAGGCATCCTGGTTGAGCATATGGCCCAGCAGGATCGACAGGCCTGCGACCAGGGTGATAGCCAGCCAGAAACTGGCCAGGATGCGCCAGAACAGAGAACGCAAGAGCACCTCCTAAACGGGAAAAGCCCGGCGCGCTTGTGGGCGGGCCGGGCATTGGTGGGACAGCTTACTGGGCCTTGCCGGCTTTTTCAGCTTTCCAGGCCTGGAATTCCTTCCATTCAGCCTTGCGTGCTTCACGCGCTTTTTGCAGTTCGTCGAACTTCTTCTGCTGCTCTGGCTTGAGCAGGGCACGGACCTGGCTATCGGTCTTGTCGTGGCTGGCCTTCAGTTCGTCCTTCATGGCCTTCTGGTCCGCTGCCGGCAGTTTGGCCAGGTAGCGTTCGGTGATGTCGCGGCGGTTTTTCATCTGGTCGCCCATCAGCTTGCCAATCTGCTGGCGCTGGTCGCGGCTCAGGTCCAGCTGGGCGAAAGGCGCGTCACCGCGATGATGCGGGCCGTCGTGACGCGGGCCGCCTTCTGGCATGGCCATGGCCACGGTCGGCAAGGCAGCGGCGAACATCAGGGCGATCAAGGTCTTGCGCATGGTGTCTCTCCTGTCATGGGCCGGTGGTTACCGGATGAGCTCAGTCTAGGGAGATCAAGGTCAAGCGCAGTCAGCGAACGGTAAAGGCTGGGTAAAGAAAGCGCTGCGATCTTCAAGCTGCAAGCTTGCAGCTGCCCCTGCCTACAGGCTGTAGTAGTAGCCGCGGCTACGCAGTGCGACGATGCGCGGGCGGCCGTCGGCGTGCGGGCCGACCTTCTTGCGCAGGTTGCTGACGTGCATGTCCAGGCTGCGATCGTAAAGGGTCAGCTTGCGGCCCAGGCCGATCTGCGCAAGCTCCTGCTTGTCCAGCGGCTCGCCTGGCTGGCGCAGCAGAGCTTCGAGGATACGGCTTTCAGACAGGGTAAGGGTCATCTCGCGGCCATCGATGCTGACCACGCCGCGCACGGGGCTGAAGGCCAGGTCGCCGATCTCCACCTGTGTAGTGGTAGCGGTCGGGTGGCTGCGGCGCAGCACTGCGCGCAAGCGGGCGGTCAGCTCACGCGGGTCGCAGGGCTTGGCCAGGTAATCGTCAGCGCCCAGTTCCAGGCCGAGAATGCGGTCCAGCGGCTCGCCGCGGGCCGACAACATCAGCACCGGCAGCTCTGCATGGTCGCTGCGCAGCTGTTTGAGCAGCTCAAGGCCGCTACCGTCAGGCAGCATCACGTCGAGCACTACCGCTGCCGGTGCATGTTCGGCCAACGCTCGGCGCGCGCTCTGGCCATCATGGCAGGCGCGGACGGCAAAACCTTCCTGGGTCAGCCAGCTGCCGAGCAGCTCGCAGAGTTCCTGGTCATCATCAATCAGTAACAGCTCGCTCATGACTCACTCAATTCAAATCGACGGCGTCTGACGCGCTCGCCAGTGGCAAAGATACCGCAGACGCCGACAATTTATCGATCAGGGCAAGACTTGCTTGAAAGGTTTGACGATGACCTGGTCGTAAACGCCCGCTGCAATGTACGGGTCGGCATCGGCCCAGGCCTGGGCAGCGCTGAGGGAATCGAACTCGGCGACGATCAGGCTGCCGCTGAAACCGGCTTCACCCGGGTCGTTGCTGTCGATGGCCGGGTGCGGGCCGGCCAGTACCACGCGGCCTTCGCTTTGCAGCTGCTTGAGGCGTTCGATGTGCGCCGGGCGTGCGGCCAGGCGTTTTTCCAGGGAATTTGCGACGTCGCTGGCAATGATGGCGTAAAGCATGTCAATCCTTGGGTTTGGAGGTAGACGGAGTGTCGTGCAGGTGGCGCGACAGGTACACGCCCTGCGCCACCAGGAATATCACGGTCATGCCCAGGCTGCCGAAGACTTTGAAGTCGACCCAGAACTCCTGGAAGGTGAAGGCGACGAACAGGTTGGCCGCGCCACAGAACAGGAAAAATGCGATCCAGGCCAGGTTGAGTCGGGTCCAGATGGCATCGGGCAGGGTCAGGGCGTGGCCCATGATGCGCTTGATCAGCACCCGGTCCCCGATGAAGTGGCTGCCGGCAAAGCCCAGGGCGAACAGCCAGTTGACCACCGGCGCCTTCCACTTGAGGAAGGTCTCGCTATGGAAGGTCAGGGTCAGGCCGCCGAATACCAGGCAGGCGACCAGCGTCAGCCATTGGCCTTTCTCCAGCCTGCGCTGGCGCAGGAACAGCGCGCCATACACCACCAGCGAGCTGATGATCAGCATCGCCGTGGCGCTATAGATACCGCCGAATTCGAAGCTGTGCCCTGCCACTTCCATGGGGCGGGGGTCGAGCTTGTAGACGATGAAGAACAGTAGCAGCGGGATGAAATCGATGAATTGTTTCACAATGGCAGCCAGAATCGGGATGTGGCGGCATAATAACAAACATCGAATCCAGCGGTAGCGCTCCTCTATGAATGTTGATCTGCACTGTCACAGCACGGCCTCCGACGGCGCCCTGGCGCCCGCGGTCCTGGTCGCCCGGGCCCAGGAGCACGGGGTGCAGACGTTGGCACTGACCGACCATGACACCCTTGAGGGCCTGCCCGAGGCCCGCCAGGCCTGCGTCGAACGGGGCATGCGCTGGGTCAGCGGGGTGGAGCTTTCGTGCACGTGGGGGGGCGCGACCATCCATGTACTGGGGTATGACTTCCCGCTTGAAGCCCCGCCGCTGCTCGAAGCGATCGAATCCCTGCACCGTGGCCGCTGGCTGCGCGCCGAGGAAATCGACAAACGGCTGGCGGCCAAGGGCATGCCAGGTACCCTCGAGGGTGCCCGCGCCGTGCAGCAGGAGTTGGGCGACAGCGGTAACGCACCGGCACGGCCGCATTTTGCCGAGCACCTGGTGCGCGCAGGCCACGTCAAAGACCGTGGCGAAGCGTTTCGCAAGTGGTTGGGGGCCGGCAAGCTGGGTGACGTCAAGCTGCATTGGCCGACGCTCGAGGAAACCGTTGCCACATTGCGCCAGTCCAACGCCTGGGTGAGCCTGGCCCATCCAATGCACTACGATCTGACCCGCAGCAAGCGCAGGCGCCTGATTGCCGACTATATTCAGGCAGGTGGGCAGGCGCTTGAAGTGGTCAATGGGATGATGCCTGCCGAGCAGGTGGGCACGATGTCCATCCTCACTCGTGAGTTCGGCCTGCTGGCAAGCGCTGGCAGCGATTTCCACGGCCCCGGCACCTGGGGCGAGATCGGTGCCTACCGGCCATTGCCTGAGGATCTGCCACCTCTGTGGCGCCGATTCAGCCATGAACAACCTATGGCGATATGAACAGGAAGACTTCGTGAGCCAATTTTTCCAGATTCATCCGGAGAACCCCCAGCCGCGGCTGATTCGCCAGGCGGTGGAAATCATCCGCAAGGGCGGTGTGGTCGTCTATCCGACCGACTCGGCCTACGCACTGGGATGCCAGATCGGTGACAAGGCAGCGATCGAGAGGGTTCGGCGTCTGCGCGGTTTGGACAAGACCCACAATTTCACCCTGATGTGCTGCGACATGTCGCAGTTGGGCCTGTACGCGAAGGTCGACACCGGCACTTTCCGTCTTCTCAAGGCGCATGTGCCCGGCCCCTACACGTTCATCCTCAATGGCACCCGCGAGGTGCCGCGGCTGTTGTTGCACGAGAAGCGTCGCACCATCGGCCTGCGGGTTCCGGACCACGGCATCACCCTGGCACTGCTGGCAGAACTGGGTGAGCCGCTGATGAGCGTGAGCCTGATCCTGCCCGGTGATACCGAGCCGATGACCGACCCCTATGAAATTCGCGAGCGCCTGGAGCATCACGTGGACCTGGTCATCGACGGCGGTTTCGGCGACCTGAAGGCCTCGACCATCATCGACCTGTCTGGCGACGAGCCCGAACTGATCCGTGAAGGCTGCGGCGACCCCACGCCATTTCTGGTCAACGCGTGAGCCAGATGGAGATACCCGAGGCTGCGGCCATCGAAGCCGAACTGCCTCAACAATTGCAGTTGGCCCTGGTTTACGGCGAAGCCCTGACCGAGATGCCGGTGGACCTTTACATTCCACCGGACGCGCTGGAGGTCATCCTCGAGGCCTTCGAAGGCCCACTCGACCTGCTGCTTTATCTGATCCGCAAGCAGAACATCGACATTCTTGACATCCCCGTGGCGGAGATTACCCGCCAGTACATGGGGTACGTCGAGTTGATGAAAAGCGTGCGCCTGGAGTTGGCCGCCGAATACCTGGTGATGGCTGCCATGCTCGCCGAGATAAAGTCGCGCATGTTGCTGCCACGTTCCGCCGAGGTCGAGGAGGAGGAAGGCGACCCGCGTGCCGAGCTGATCCGCCGCCTGCAGGAGTACGAGCGTTTCAAGGCCGCGGCCGAAGGCATCGACGAACTGCCGCGGGTTGGCCGTGACGTCGTGGTGCCGCGCCTTGAGGCGCCCCAGGCCAAGGTGCGCAAGCTGTTGCCCCAGGTCAGCCTGGAAGAGTTGCTGGTTTCGATGGCCGAGGTCATGCGCCGCAACGACCTGTTCGAAAGCCACCAGATCACCCGTGAGACGCTGTCTACCCGCGAGCGCATGAGCGAAGTGCTCGAACGGCTGAAGGGTGGCGGCTTCGTGCCTTTCGTGGAGCTGTTCATGGCTGAGGAAGGCAAGCTGGGTGTGGTGGTCACCTTCATGGCAATTCTTGAGCTGGTGAAGGAATCGCTGATCGAACTGGTGCAGAATGAGCCTTTCGCCGCGATCCATGTCCGGGTGCGTGCCGAGTCTGTCGAAGAACCTGATGAATCTGAATGAACCCCGCGACCTGGCGTCGCTGATCGAGGCGTTTCTGCTTGCCTCAGGCAAACCGCAATCTCTTGAACGGCTGTACGAGCTGTTCGAGGAGGCCGAGCGCCCTGAGCCGAAGGTATTCAAGAAAGCCTTGGACGTGCTCGGCAAATCCTGCAGTGGCCGGGCCTTCGAGCTCAAGGAAGTGGCCAGCGGCTATCGCCTGCAGATTCGCGACAATTTCGCGCCGTGGGTGGGCCGCCTGTGGGAAGAACGCCCGCAGCGCTATTCCCGTGCGCTGCTCGAAACCATGGCCTTGATCGCTTACCGCCAGCCCATCACCCGTGGCGAGATCGAGGACGTGCGGGGTGTTGCGGTCAACAGCAACATCATCAAGACCCTGATGGAGCGTGAGTGGATCCGGGTAGTTGGCCACCGCGAGGTCCCTGGGCGGCCGGCGATGTTCGCCACCACCAAGGCGTTTCTCGATCATTTCAACCTCAAGAGCCTGGACGAGTTGCCGGCCTTGGCCGAGCTGCGCGAAATGGAGCCGGAGCCGTTGCTGGACCCGGATGATGCACCGGTGCCGGCGCATTTGCAGGCGTTGGCCGATGCCAGCCTGGCCGACGAGGAGGCGGTCGCCGAACCTAAGGAGGAGACGAGCTTCCGTAGCCTGCTGGTGGAACTGGATGCGATGGAGGAGGGGCTCAAGACCGATTTCGATGATTTGCCAGAGGAAGATGCGCCAGAGCCTGAGGTCGCGGTTGAGGATCAAAACAAGTTGCAGCCCTGAGACTTGGGCGCATGGATTACAGGCGCTGCGCGGCGTGGTGGGCGCCGGCTTGCCGGCGATGAGGCCGGCCCTTTCATTACAAAACCACTGGGCAGAAAACCACTCCACCCCCTGAAAACCCTCTAAGCTCCAGTGCGTTCCCCTTTGGAACCGCGTATGATGCGCGACCTTTTGGCGCGTTCGTCGCCAGAACCTCTGTTTTCATTCCTACACCGGGAGGTGCCCAGATGAGTGAGCAAGACCTGCAAAATACCGAAAACACCCCGCCAGCCGGCGAAAAGCTGCAGAAAGTGCTGGCGCGCATCGGCGTGGGTTCGCGCCGTGACGTCGAAGCCTGGATCAGCCAGGGCCGCATCAAGGTCAATGGCGTCGCGGCCACCCTCGGCCAGCGCGTCGACCTTCACGATGCCATCGCTGTCGACGGCAAGCTGATCAAGCGCGAAGAGGCCGCTGAGGCCACGCGCCGGGTGATCATGTACAACAAGCCCGATGGCGAGATCTGCACCCGTGACGATCCGGAAGGCCGCCCGACCGTGTTCGACCGCCTGCCGCGGCCGAAGGAAGGCCGCTGGATCAACATTGGCCGACTCGACATCAACACCACCGGTCTGCTGCTGTTCACCACCGACGGTGAACTGGCCAACCGCCTGATGCACCCGTCCTACGAGATGGACCGCGAATACGCGGTGCGTGTGCGTGGCGAGGTCGACGACGAGATGATCGAACGCCTGAAGGCGGGCGTGATGCTTGAAGACGGCCCGGCCAAGTTCACCGACATCCAGAAGGCCCCGGGGGGTGAAGGTTTCAACCACTGGTACCACTGCGTGGTGATGGAAGGTCGCAACCGTGAGGTGCGCCGCCTGTGGGAATCCCAGGGCATGGTGGTCAGCCGCCTCAAGCGCGTGCGTTTTGGCCCGGTGTTCCTCAACTCCGATCTGCCGATGGGCCGCTGGCGTGAAATGACCCAGGGCGAAATCGACATCCTGGCCGCTGAAGTGGGCCTGCAGCCGGTTGCGCTGCCTGCCATGAACCTTAAGGCCAAGGACAAGATGGAGCGCCTGCAGCGCAAGTCGACCCGGCCCATGGGGCGTAGCGAGCGCGTGCGCAGCCTGCGCCCGGCGCAGGAAGCCGCAGCTGCCGAGCGTCCGGCTCGCCAGCCGCGTGAAGAGGCGCCACGCAAAGGCAGCCGCGGCAGTGCGGTGGCTGAGCGTCCAAGCGAGATGCGCAAGCGCCCGGCCAAGCCCGACGGTGATAAGCCGGCAGGGCGTGGTCGCGGCAAACCGCGTGGCTGATCGGCTCAGGCCGTGATCAAAGCGCCAGCTTTCGGGCTAATGCCAGTCAGTTAAGCGATTTGGGGCCGCTGTGCGGCCCATCGCCGGCAAGCCGGCTCCCACAGGTTACAGCGCAAACCAAGAACTGCGCGGTTCCTGTAGGAGCTGGCTTGCCGGCGATGGGCTGCGTAGCAGCCCCAATAACGCTGACTGGCAGGCACTAGCCTTCGGGCTGGCTTTTTTTCGTCTGCAGTTTTGTGTGGGCCTCACCGCGCGCCAAGATGTTGAAGAAAAAGAATTTTTCGGACGACTGGCAAGTTTTCAAACCGCCCTGTAAAGAAAACTGTACGAATTGCCCCGGTTTCTCTTGCTGGGCACCTTCTCTGTAAACGGATCTTGCCGCTCCCGCAGCTCAAGAGCCCCGCCTGCGCCGCCAGCCCTATTGCTCAACCCCCCGTCCCACGCTGATATAGCGACCATTGCCGTGTGCAAAAGCCCGTCCGAAGAGCCGGGCCTATAGAACAACAAATGGAGGCGCCATGTACGCCGATCACTCCGCCTTTCAGGGCTTCCTACCACAGGATCGCTGCGTTTTTTCCGAGGAAACGACGCAACGCGTTGACGCCTGCGCGCTTGCAGGGGTATACAGTGCGCCGCGTTTTACCTGTGACTCTCTTGCGTACCGCGCACTCTTGCTCACACCTGGCTGATCCGCTGCGGCGGCGACTGTGTTCAAGAAACCAAGGTAACCACCTTGCCCATTCCGCTGCGCCACGAGCGCGGTGGGTCCGATTCCGTCACAGATAAAAACAATGCAGGTGACTTCGTTCATGAGTGAACACAACATGCATTCAGGCGAGCTCAAGCGGGGCCTGAAGAACCGCCACATCCAGTTGATCGCCCTTGGCGGCGCGATTGGTACCGGCCTGTTCCTTGGCTCGGCAGGCGTGATGAAATCCGCCGGCCCGTCGATGATCCTGGGCTACGCCATCTGCGGCTTCATCGCCTTCATGATCATGCGCCAGCTTGGTGAGATGATCGTCGAAGAGCCGGTGGCCGGTTCGTTCAGCCACTTTGCCCATAAGTACTGGGGCGGTTTCGCCGGTTTCATGTCGGGCTGGAACTGCTGGGTGCTGTACATCCTGGTGGGCATGTCGGAGCTGACGGCGGTCGGCAAGTACATTCACTACTGGTGGCCGGAGATCCCGACGTGGGTCACGGCAGCGGGCTTCTTCCTGCTGATCAACGTCATCAACCTCATGAACGTGAAGGTGTTCGGCGAAGCCGAGTTCTGGTTCGCCATCATCAAGGTCGCGGCCATCGTCGGCATGATCGGCCTGGGCGCCTACCTACTGACCAGCGGCAGCGGCGGCCCCGAGGCTTCGGTGACCAACCTGTGGGCGCATGGGGGCTTCTTCCCGCATGGTGTCAGCGGCCTGGTCATGGCGCTGGCGTTCATCATGTTCTCCTTCGGGGGGCTGGAAATGCTCGGCTTCACTGCAGCCGAAGCCGACAAGCCGAGAACCGTGATCCCCAAGGCCATCAACCAGGTCATCTACCGCATCCTGATCTTCTACATCGGTGCGCTGGTCGTTCTGCTGTCGCTGACCCCGTGGGACAGCCTGGTCGCCAGCATCGATGCTTCTGGCGGCAGCTACGGTAGCAGCCCGTTCGTTCAGGTGTTCTCGCTGCTGGGCAGCGATGTGGCCGCCCACCTGTTGAACTTCGTGGTCCTGACGGCGGCACTGTCGGTGTACAACAGTGGTACCTACTGCAATGCCCGCATGCTGCTGGGCATGGCCGAGCAAGGTGATGCCCCCGCAGCCCTGGCCAAGGTCGACAAGCGCGGCGTGCCGGTGCGTTCGATCCTGGTGTCGGCAGCCGTTACCCTGATTGCCGTGCTGCTCAACTACTTCATGCCGCATGATGCGCTGGAGCTGCTGATGTCGCTGGTCGTGGCGACCCTGGTGATCAACTGGGCCATGATCAGTTACTCGCACCTGAAGTTCCGCCAGCACTTGGACCGCACCGGCCAGAAGCCGCTGTTCAAGGCCCTGTGGTACCCCTATGGCAACTACATCTGCCTGGCATTCGTGGTACTGATCCTGGGCATCATGCTGCAAATCCCGGGCATCCAGGTTTCGGTGTATGCCATTCCGGTGTGGGTGCTGGTGATGTTCGTCTTCTACATCATCAAGTCCAAGCGTCGTGAGCTGGGCAATGGCGCAGCAGCCGGCACCGCTACCAAGTAAGCGCAGCGGGCGGTGAACGAAACCCGATGTCAGGTGGCTGGCATCGGGTTTTTTATGCGCCGCCTCGCCGGCGACAGGGTCTGTGAACGCAGGAAAGCACTCAGATCTGCTCGAGCAACCAGCCACGAAACGCCCGCAGCGAGGGCAACGCTTCGTTCCTTGGCGGATAGATCAGGTAATAGCTGCGCTGGCTGGCGAACGCCGTACCAGGGCTGAACAGCTCGCCTTTGGCCAGCTCCTCGTCCACCAGTATCCGCGGCACCAAGCCGATGCCGATCCCTGCACGTACCGCCTGGATCAGGTGTGACGTCAGCTCGAAACTCGGCCCCAGGCGCATCGCCCGGTGCGGCAGGCCATGGTGTGAAAACCACTCGCCCCAGGCATGTGGATTGTTGGCAACGTTGAGCAGCACCTCGGCGCTGATACGTGCCGGGTCCCAACCCTGGCCGTCGATGTTGGCTTGCGGTGGCAGGATCACCACCAGTTCCTCGGCATGCAGCCGATGGCAGATCAGCCCCGGCAGGTCATGGCTGGCCACGCCGATGGCGGCATCGATCTCGCTGGTGTCGAAGTTGATCGCTTCGATCCGCGAATGAATATGCACCAGCATGCCCGGGTGGGCGCTGTAGAAGGCATGCAGGCGCGGCAGCAGCCACTTGGAGCCGAAGGTGGGCAAGGTCGCCAGGCGCAGCGTGCCGACCCCGGACTGGTAAGCCAGGGCCTGCAAGGTGGCGCTGCGGATGCGGCCCAAGGCTTCGCTGAGCTCGCGCTGGTACAGCCGGCCCACGTCGGTGAGTTGTACCTGGCGGCCTTCGCGGCGGAACAGGGTCAGCCCGAGTTGCTGTTCCAGCGCCTGCACCTGGCGGCTGACCGCGCTCTGGGTCAGGGACAGTTCGGCAGCTGCGCGGGTGTAGCTTTCATGCCGGGCGGCAGCCTCGAAAGCCAGCAGCAATGACATGGAGGGTGTGAGGTGGCGGTAATTCATTCATAAAAGTCATTGATAGCGGCAGGATTATCCGTTTGCCCCTGGGGCGAAACTACAGGAACATTGGCCTATTCGTCATCCTGGCATGGCTCAACCCATGCCAGGGCGACAGGATTCCCGTGAATTAGCCCATATCAAGAGGCCATCCTTCGATGATCGCCCAGCTGCCGACCACTGCGCCGACCGCCGCCTACCCAGAATTCCTCGAAGCCCTGCGCAGCAGCGGCTTCCGTGGCCAGATCAGCGCCGATTACGGTACCCGTACCGTGCTGGCTACCGACAACTCCATCTACCAGCGCCTGCCCCAGGCGGCGGTGTTCCCGCTGGACGCCGACGATGTGGCGCGGGTGGCCGCGCTGATGGGCGAAGAACGCTTCCAGCAGGTCAAACTGACCCCGCGCGGTGGCGGCACCGGCACCAATGGCCAATCGCTGACCGACGGTATCGTGGTCGACCTGTCGCGGCACATGAACACCATCCTCGAAATCAATGTCCAGGAGCGTTGGGTGCGGGTGCAGGCTGGCGTGGTCAAGGACCAGCTCAATGCCGCGCTCAAGCCGCACGGGCTGTTCTTTGCGCCTGAACTGTCCACCTCCAACCGCGCTACCGTTGGCGGCATGATCAACACCGACGCCAGCGGCCAGGGCAGTTGCACCTACGGCAAGACTCGCGATCACGTGCTGGAACTGCACAGCGTGCTGCTCGGTGGCGAGCGCCTGCACAGCTTGCCGATCGACGACGCTGCACTGGAGCAGGCTTGTGCTGCGCCCGGTCGGGTGGGTGAGGTCTATCGGACTGCCCGCGAAATTCAGGAAACCCAGGCCGAGCTGATCGAAACCACCTTCCCCAAGCTCAACCGCTGCCTGACCGGCTACGACCTGGCGCACCTGCGCGACGAACAGGGCCGCTTCAACCTCAACAGTGTGCTGTGTGGCGCCGAGGGTTCGTTGGGTTACGTGGTCGAAGCCAAGCTCAACGTGCTGCCGATTCCCAAGTATGCGGTGCTGGTCAACGTCCGCTACACCAGCTTCATGGACGCGCTGCGCGATGCCAATGCGCTGATGGCGCACAAGCCGCTGTCGATCGAGACGGTGGACTCCAAGGTGCTGATGCTGGCGATGAAAGACATCGTCTGGCACAGCGTTGCCGAGTACTTCCCGGCCGACCCGGAGCGCCCCACCTTGGGTATCAACCTGGTGGAGTTCTGTGGCGATGAGCCGGCCGAGGTCAATGCTCGGGTTGAAGCCTTCATCGACCACCTGCAGCGCGACACCAGTGTCGAGCGCCTGGGCCACACCTTGGCCGAAGGGGCCGAGGCCGTGACTCGGGTCTACACCATGCGCAAGCGTTCGGTGGGCCTGTTGGGCAACGTCGAGGGCGAGGTGCGCCCGCAACCTTTCGTTGAAGATACCGCAGTGCCGCCGGAGCAACTGGCCGACTACATTGCCGATTTCCGCGCGCTGCTGGACGGCTATGGCCTGGCCTACGGCATGTTTGGCCACGTCGACGCCGGCGTGCTGCACGTACGCCCGGCACTGGACATGAAAGACCCCGCCCAGGCGGCACTGGTCAAGCCGATTTCCGACGCCGTGGCGGCGTTGACCAAACGCTACGGCGGGCTGCTGTGGGGCGAGCATGGCAAAGGGCTGCGTTCGGAATATGTGCCGGAGTACTTCGGTGAGCTGTATCCGGCGTTGCAGCGCCTCAAAGGTGCCTTCGACCCGCGCAACCAGCTCAACCCCGGCAAGATCTGCACCCCGCCAGGCAGCGCCGAAGGGCTGACCAGGGTCGATGGCGTAACCTTGCGTGGCGACCTCGACCGTACCATCGACGAGCGTGTATGGCAGGACTTCGGCAGTGCCGTGCACTGCAACGGCAATGGTGCTTGCTACAACTATGACCCCAATGACGCCATGTGCCCCTCGTGGAAGGCTACCCGTGAGCGCCAGCATTCGCCCAAGGGGCGCGCCTCGTTGATGCGCGAATGGCTGCGCCTGCAGGGTGAGGCGAACATCGATGTGCTGGCTGCGGCGCGCAACAAGGTGTCCTGGCTCAAGGGGCTGCCGGCACGGCTGCGCAACAACCGTGCACGCAACCAGGGCCAGGAAGACTTTTCCCATGAGGTCTACGACGCCATGGCCGGCTGCCTTGCGTGCAAGTCATGTGCAGGCCAGTGCCCGATCAAGGTCAATGTGCCGGACTTCCGCTCGCGTTTCCTCGAGCTGTACCACGGTCGCTACCAGCGCCCGCTGCGTGATTACCTGATCGGTTCGCTGGAATTCAGCATCCCCTACCTGGCCCATGCACCGGGGCTGTACAACGCGGTGATGGGGTCGAAGTGGGTCAGCAGTTTGTTGGCGGACAAGGTCGGCATGGTCGACAGCCCGCTGATCAGCCGCTTCAACTTCCAGTCCACCCTCACGCGCTGCCGGGTTGGCGTGGCCAGTGTGCCGGCGCTGCGTGAACTGACCCCGGCCCAGCGCGAGCGCAGCATCGTGCTGGTGCAGGATGCCTTCACCCGTTACTTCGAGACACCACTGCTGGCCGCCTTCATCGAGCTGGCCCATCGCCTGGGCCACCGCGTGTTCCTGGCGCCTTACAGTGCCAATGGCAAGCCGCTGCACGTGCAGGGCTTTTTGGGGGCTTTTGCCAAGGCGGCAATCCGTAATGCCACCCAGCTCAAGGCCCTGGCCGACTGTGGTGTACCGCTGGTGGGCCTTGACCCTGCCATGACCCTGGTCTACCGCCAGGAGTACCAGAAGGTGCCGGGCCTGGAGGGCTGCCCGAAGGTGTTGCTGCCCCAGGAATGGCTGATGGATGTGCTGCCCGAGCAGGCGCACGCCGCGCCCGGCAACTTCCGCCTGATGGCGCACTGCACCGAGAAGACCAACGTGCCGGCCAGTACCCGCCAATGGGAGCAGGTGTTCGCGCGCCTGGGCCTGAAGTTGGTGACCGAGGCCACGGGGTGCTGCGGCATGTCCGGTACCTACGGGCATGAGGCACGTAACCAGGAGACGTCGCGGACCATCTTCGAACAGTCCTGGGCGACCAAGCTGGACAAGGAGGGCGAGGCCCTGGCAACCGGCTATTCGTGCCGTAGCCAGGTCAAGCGCATGACCGAGCGGCAGATGCGCCATCCGCTGGAAGTGGTGTTGCAGTACGCCCGCTGAAACAAGACCGCTCCTGCAGAGGTACGCGGTTACCCGTAGGAGCGGCCTCGTGTCGCGAAAGGGGTGCGTAGCGCCCCCCCCCCACATGCGCTCAAATATGCCTGAAACGCCGCGCCTGACGGTACAGATACAGGCTCAACACCAGCCCGCAGCACGCCGCCGCTGCCGCAAACAGAAACATCGAAGCAAACCCGAACCCCGACGCCACCGCGCCCACCAGTGGCCCGGTAATGCCCAGTGACAGGTCGATGAACAGCGAGTATGCCCCCACCGCCGCCCCGCGGTTGGCTGCCGAAACCTGATTCACCGCTTCCACGCCCAGCGCCGGGAACACCAGCGAGAAGCCGAAGCCACTGAGCGCCGCTCCGGCCAAGGCGAGTTCTGCGCTGGGTGCCAGCCACAGCATCAGCAGGCCCAGTGTCTCGACCGACAAGCACACGATCGCCACCCTGAACCCGCCAATCCTGTTGATGAGGTTGCCGAACAGCAGCCGCGCACAGATGAAGCTGGCACCGAACAGGCTCAGGGTCAGTGCTGCATTCGCCCAGCCACGGCTGGCGTAGTACAGGGTAATGAAGGTGGCGATGGTGCCAAAGCCGATCGAGCCCAACGCCAGGCCCGAACCATGCGGGAACACTTTGCCCAGCACCCGCAGAAACGGCATACGCACGCCGCTGACAATCGGCGCAGCGCGTTTTGGCCATGCCAGCAGCAGGCCTGTCGCGCATAGCACGATGATGCTCACCCCCATGCTCCACAGCCCCAGGTGCTTTACCATCAGCACGCCCAGTGGGGCACCGATGGCCAGCGCACCATAGCTGGCGATCCCGTTCCAGGAGATGACTTTAGCGGTGTTTTCAGCGCCGACCCGGCCAATCCCCCAGCCGATCGAACCCGAGCCCACAAGGCTTTCTGCGCTGCCCAGTACCAGGCGGCCGACCAGCAGGCAGGCCAGGCTCAGCCAAGGCAGGTGGGTGAGGAAGGCGCAGGCGAGCATGAAAACACCACTCAGGCCGCAACCGGCGAGGCCATACATGACGGCCTTCTTGCTGCCCAGGTTGTCGATGATGCGGCTGGCTGTGGGGCGGCTGAGCAGGGTGGCGAGGTATTGCACACTGATCACCAGGCCGGCGACGACGGTGCTGAAGCCCAGGTCGTTGTGCACGTAGCCAGGCAGCACGGCGAGGGGGATGCCGATGTTCAGGTAGCCGATGAAGGTGAACAGGACGATGGAGACGACTTGCAGGGTGACCGCAAGGGGGCGCGGTGAATCGGGCATGGGGGCCTACGTGGCAGAAGTTCTGGACGGTGTGAAAACGTGATGACAGCGGTAGTCCGAAAGTCAGCCGTTTTCACACAGTCGGGGGATGCGCGGTTATTCCTGGTCAGCGCTGGATTGATCGTCGCCATCCTCGACGGCAGGCGCCGGTTCGGAGTGAGCGGCAACGGTTTGCTCTTCGGGGTTCAGGCTTGGGAAGGGAAGATTCGGGATTTCGTGCATCTCGTCGTTCCTCGCAAGTGTGAGTCAAAAGGCTGCGCCAGGCGCGTTTGGAGCTTCGCAAAGCTGAGGCAGGATACACAAGTCTGGATGACAGTTTGTAATTTTTCCCGGTCGCTTGTCGGTTTTGCGGGCGGATACCGGACATTTTCCTGACACAACAAGGCCGCTGTGCGCCCCGCGAACAGGGCGCGCAGCGGCCTTTTGCAACGTGTTACTTGCGCCCTTCAGCGGTATCGGCAACCTTGTCGGTCCGTGCGCACATGATGAAGTCGTTGCGGTGCAGGCCCTTGATGGAGTGGCTCCACCAAGTCACGGTGACCTTGCCCCATTCGGTCAGCAGGCCTGGGTGATGGCCTTCGGCTTCAGCGATTTCGCCAACTGCGTTGGTGAATGCCAGGGCATGCTTGAAGTTCTTGAACAGGAACACGCGCTCCAGCTCCATATGGCCGTCACGTACTTCGATGTTCCAGTCCGGTATCTCGCGGATGAGTTCGGCCAGTTCCTCGTCGGTGACTTTCGGCGCATCGGCGCGGCAGGCTTCGCAGTGGGCTTGGTTCAAGGCATTCATGAGGTGTTTTCCGATTCGAGTTGTTGTCGGCAAGGTCGCTCAGGCGGCGACCTTGGGTGGAAACTTCGGCGCATGCAGCCCCAGCTGCATGGCTTGCTGGACCATGCCCATGATGTCTTCGTGGGCCAGGTCGAACAGGCGCTTGAGGTTCGGTAGCACGAAATACAGGGGCTGCAGGATGTCGATACGGTAGGGGGTGCGCATGGCCTCGATCGGGTCGAAGGCCTGGTGCTCCGGCTCACCGGACAGACTGTAGACGGTTTCCTTGGGCGAAGAGAGGATGCCGCCGCCATAGATCTTGCAGCCTTGTGCGGTCTCCATCAGGCCGAACTCAATGGTCATCCAGTACAGGCGCGCCAGGTACACGCGCTGTTCCTTGGTCGCGGCCAGGCCCAGCTTGCCATAGGTGTGGGTGAACTCGGCGAACCAGGGGTTGGTCAGCAGCGGGCAGTGGCCGAAGATCTCGTGGAAGATGTCCGGTTCCTGCAGGTAATCCAGCTCTTGTGGGGTGCGGATGAACGTGGCGACCGGGAAGCGTTTGCTGGCTAGCAGCTCGAAGAAGGTCTGGAAGGGGATCAGTGCCGGCACACGGGCAACCTGCCAACCGGTGGTGGCGCCCAGCACTTTGTTGATCTCGCCCAGTTGCGGAATGCGGTCATGGGGCAGCTTGAGCTGATCGATGCCATCCAGGTACTCCTGGCATGCCCGGCCTTCGATGACTTTCAGCTGGCGGGTGATCAGCGTGTTCCATACCGCATGCTCTTGCTGCGGGTAGTCGATGAAGCCTTGCGCATCGGGCTCGCGCGCCACGTATTGCGTCTGTTTCATGTGGCTCTCCTGGTGAGGGCTTTTATTGTTATGTCCACGACATACCTAAGAAATATCCCTTCATCTGCCCGATTGCACGCGGTGTCAGAACGCCTGAACTGCAGTTTCAAGGTGTTTTTCGTAACGATAATTTTACAAACATGGCGGCATCGCGGAAAATTCGGTGTATCGAGCTGGCCATTGCTGTGTTTTTGTCAGCTTTTCTTTACGAATATTATGCGGCCGGTTTAAAAACCTCGCCGCTTCGAGAGCTTTCATGCGAATCAAAGTGCATTGCCAGAACCGCATCGGCATCCTTCGCGACATCCTCAACCTGTTGGTGGAGTACGGTATCAACGTGCTCCGTGGTGAGGTCGGTGGCGACCATGGCAATGCCATCTACCTGCATTGCCCGAACCTGATAAACCTGCAGTTCCAGGCTCTACGCCCGAAATTCGAGTCCATCGCCGGGGTCTTCGGGGTCAAGCGTGTCGGCCTGATGCCCAGCGAGCGACGGCACATGGAGCTCAACGCGCTGCTGGGGGCGCTGGATTTCCCGGTGCTGTCGGTCGACATGGGCGGCAGTATCGTCGCCGCCAACCGCACCGCCGCGCAGTTGCTGGGCGTGAGGGTCGACGAGGTGCCAGGCATCCCATTGGCGCGCTATGTCGAGGACTTCGACCTGCCGGAACTGGTGCGGGCCAACAAATCGCGAATCAATGGCCTGCGGGTCAAGGTCAAAGGTGACATTTTTCTGGCCGACATCGCACCTTTGCAGTCCGAGCATGACGACAGCGAGGCATTGGCTGGCGCGGTGTTGACCCTGCACCGTGCCGACCGCATCGGCGAGCGCATCTATAACGTGCGCAAGCAGGAGCTGCGCGGTTTCGACAGCATCTTCCAAAGCTCGCGTGTGATGGCGGCGGTGGTGCGTGAGGCGCGGCGCATGGCGCCGCTGGATGCACCGTTGCTGATCGAAGGCGAGACAGGTACCGGCAAGGAGCTGCTGGCGCGTGCCTGCCACCTGGCCAGCCCGCGGGGGCAGGCGCCTTTGATGGCCCTCAATTGTGCCGGCCTGCCAGAGTCCATGGCGGAAACCGAGCTGTTCGGTTATGGCCCCGGTGCGTTCGAGGGCGCGCGCGCCGAAGGCAAACTGGGCCTGCTGGAGTTGACCGCTGGTGGGACACTGTTCCTCGATGGGGTGGGGGAGATGAGCCCTCGCCTGCAGGTGAAGCTGCTGCGCTTTCTGCAGGACGGCTGCTTCCGTCGTGTAGGCAGTGATGAGGAGGTGTACCTGGATGTACGGGTGATCTGCGCAACCCAGGTGGACCTTTCCGAATTGTGCGCTCGGGGCGAATTCCGCCAGGACCTGTACCATCGCCTCAATGTGTTGTCGTTGCACATACCGCCGTTGCGCGAGTGCATGGACGGCCTGGAGGGGTTGGTGCAGCACTTTCTCGATCAGGCCAGCCGGCAGATTGGTTGTGCCCTGCCGCGCCTGGCGCCTGCGGCGATGGACAAACTGGCGCACTACCATTGGCCGGGCAATGTCCGGCAACTGGAAAACGTATTGTTCCAGGCGGTATCGCTGTGCGAAGGCGGAATAGTGAAAGGCGAGCATATCCGCCTGCCGGATTACGGCGTGCGGCAACCCTTGGGTGAATTTACCCTTGAAGGTGATCTTTCGCAGATTGTCGGGCGCTTTGAAAAGGCTGTACTGGAAAGTCTGATCGGGGAATATCCAAGTAGCCGGGCGCTGGGCAAGCGACTGGGTGTTTCACATACAACCATTGCCAACAAGTTGCGGGATTATTCGTTGGGCAAGTCGAATGAATGACGGAGTGACGGGTGGATTAAACTCAACACTGTTCATCGTGGCATTGTTGACGAATGGGCCCCGCAGGGCCCAAATCATTCATCAGCCGTTGGAGCAGCCGTTACCCATGACGCGGTATTCGAGAATGTGCTTCTGACCCTTGGAATCCTCGTAGGTCATGCGGGCCGGCACGACTTCGCACACGTTTGGCACTTCGCTCATGGAGATGACGCGGGCGATATCCAGGTGCTGCGAATAACTGTACTGTTCAACCGGAATCTGCTCGGCATCCTTTGCTTCATCGGCCATTGCCGCACTGCAAAGACTACCAAGTACCAATACCAGTAACGCTTTCATTTTCTATTTACCTGTCTAAGGTCGTGAGGGGGCGCGCGGCGCTTGTGGCACCGCGAATACAGCCAAGTTTTCAACTATCGGATTAGAGCGCGATTAACGAGTTGCCTTCGTGGGGGCTGTGACTGTTACCAGTTGTTAATCGCCTTTGCCGTTGCTGGCGTAGTGAATCTTATGCTTCGGTAATTAAGGGAAACAGTGGGCGTTTTGATAAAGTTTTTTCGCCTTTTGACAGAAACTGTAACAATCCCCCGGGAAAATCTTTTGCTTTCCCCTCTCGCCGGGTTGCCAGCTGCGGCCTAGAGCCTTTCCGGCCGTCCACAAGGTGCGCAACCTGTCGCGTTACTACCATCGTCGTATGGCTTTTGCCGCTCTGGTACAGTTACAAACGGTTCCATACAAAAACAACTATTACACCGAGGTAACACAGATGAGTGCGGCTCCACTGTATCCCGTTCGTCCCGAGGTTGCGGCCACTACCCTGACCGACGAGGCCACCTACAAGGCCATGTACCAGCAATCGGTGATCAACCCGGACGGCTTCTGGCGTGAGCAGGCCCAGCGCATTGACTGGATCAAGCCTTTCACCAAGGTCAAGCAGACTTCCTTCGACGATCACCATGTCGATATCAAGTGGTTTGCCGACGGCACTCTCAACGTCTCCTCCAACTGCCTGGACCGCCACCTCGAAGAGCGCGGCGACCAACTGGCAATCATCTGGGAAGGTGACGACCCTTCCGAACACCGCAACATTACCTATCGCGAACTGCACGAGCAGGTCTGCAAATTCGCCAACGCCCTGCGCGGGCAGGACGTGCACCGTGGGGATGTAGTGACCATCTACATGCCGATGATCCCTGAGGCCGTGGTTGCCATGCTGGCCTGTGCCCGCATCGGTGCGATTCACTCGGTGGTGTTTGGCGGCTTCTCGCCCGAAGCGCTGGCCGGGCGCATCATCGATTGCAAGTCCAAGGTGGTGATTACCGCCGACGAAGGTTTGCGCGGTGGCCGCCGTACTCCGCTCAAGGCCAACGTGGACCTGGCGCTGACCAACCCTGAAACCAGCAGCGTGCAAAAAATCATCGTATGCAAGCGCACCGGTGGTGACATTGCCTGGCACCAGCACCGAGACATCTGGTACGAAGACCTGATGAAGGTAGCTTCCAGCCATTGTGCGCCAAAGGAAATGGGTGCCGAGGAGGCGTTGTTCATTCTTTATACCTCCGGCTCCACCGGCAAGCCCAAGGGCGTGCTGCACACCACCGGTGGTTACCTGGTGTACGCCGCGCTGACCCACGAACGCGTATTCGACTACCGCCCCGGCGAGGTCTACTGGTGCACCGCTGACGTCGGTTGGGTCACCGGCCACAGCTACATCGTCTACGGGCCGCTGGCCAACGGTGCGACCACGCTACTGTTCGAGGGCGTACCTAACTACCCGGACATTACCCGGGTGTCGAAGATCGTCGACAAGCACAAGGTCAACATCCTCTACACCGCACCTACAGCGATTCGCGCCATGATGGCCGAAGGGCAGGCGGCCGTTGAGGGTGCCGACGGCTCGAGCCTGCGCCTGCTGGGTTCGGTCGGTGAGCCGATCAACCCTGAGGCCTGGAACTGGTACTACAAGACCGTCGGCAA
Organism: Pseudomonas sp. p106; assembly: GCF_003936645.1. NCBI lineage: Bacteria > Pseudomonadati > Pseudomonadota > Gammaproteobacteria > Pseudomonadales > Pseudomonadaceae > Pseudomonas > Pseudomonas sp. p106. The sequence goes on along the minus strand of NZ_RHQR01000015.1, from coordinate 41,675 downwards.
GGAGCGTTGCCCGATCGTCGACACCTGGTGGCAGACCGAGACCGGCGGCATCCTGATCAGCCCGCTGCCGGGCGCCACGGGCCTCAAGCCGGGTTCTGCGACCCGTCCGTTCTTTGGTGTGGTGCCGGCGCTGGTGGACAACCTGGGCAACCTGATCGATGGTGCCGCCGAGGGCAACCTGGTGATCCTCGATTCCTGGCCGGGCCAGTCCCGCTCGCTGTATGGCGATCATGACCGCTTCGTCGATACCTACTTCAAGACGTTCCGCGGCATGTACTTCACCGGTGACGGCGCGCGCCGTGACGAGGATGGCTACTACTGGATCACGGGCCGGGTGGATGACGTGCTCAACGTTTCCGGCCACCGTATGGGTACCGCAGAGATCGAAAGCGCCATGGTCGCCCATGCCAAAGTGGCCGAGGCTGCGGTGGTGGGGGTGCCGCACGATATCAAAGGGCAGGGCATCTATGTGTACGTGACCCTCAATGCCGGCGTGGAGCCCACCGAGCAGTTGCGCATGGAGCTGAAGAACTGGGTGCGCAAGGAGATCGGCCCGATTGCCTCGCCGGATGTTATCCAGTGGGCACCAGGGCTGCCGAAGACGCGCTCGGGCAAGATCATGCGACGTATCCTTCGCAAGATCGCCACGGCGGAATACGGCTCGCTAGGTGATATCTCCACCCTGGCCGACCCGGGCGTGGTGCAGCATTTGATTGATACCCACAAGGCAATGAACCTGGCGTCGGCCTGATGAAATGAGCGGGACTGCAGGGCAGTCCTGCTTCAAACGAAAACCCCGCACGGGCAACCGGCGGGGTTTTTGCTTTACTGTTACCCGACATTCATCGGTAACTCTTCTGTCACCGATTACGCACAGCTGCGGGGCGAGCGGGAACACTCATGACCCGTTTCGGTGCGTTCGCGGCGCCATTTCTTGCAGTGCAGCACGCTACACTTGCCGTCGTACAAGGCTTTGCCAATAATAGGCCCAGTAATTGCTAGTTCTATAGGTTATTTTCCTTGCGCTCTTGCATATCTTGCAAAGGCTGTCAACCTCGCCCGCTGCCGTTTCAAGCGCTTCTGTAAGTAGTTGTCGCTTTGAAGAAATATCGACTACCGGGCTGTCGTTAAAATGCCACTCACTCGCTCGTGGTCTGCGACCTTGGTCGAACCCTGCGCGGCTCGCGTTGTACCCATTCGCATATCGGGCAGTTGTTACTCCTGCCTTGTAATGCCCCGTACCGATGGAGTTACCTGATGAAGAAGCTCGCACTGCTTGGCGCCCTGGCGCTTTCCGTGTTTTCCCTGGTGTCGCAGGCTGATGAAAAACCGTTGAAAATCGGTATCGAAGCGGCCTACCCACCCTTCGCCTTCAAGCAGCCCGACGGCAGCATCGCCGGTTTCGACTACGACATCGGCAACGCCCTGTGTGAAGAGATGAAAGCCAAGTGCACCTGGGTCGAGCAGGAGTTCGACGGCCTGATCCCGGCGCTGAAGGTGCGCAAGATCGACGCCATCCTGTCGTCCATGTCGATTACCGATGACCGCAAGAAATCGGTCGATTTCACCAAGCGCTACTACCTGACCCCAGCGCGCCTGGTGATGAAGGACGGCGCTACCGTCAGCGACAGCCTGGATGAACTCAAAGGCAAGAAGATCGGCGTGCAGCGCGGCTCGATCCACGACCGCTTCGCCAAGGAAGTGCTGGGCGCCAAAGGTGCCACCGTGGTTCCGTACGGCACCCAGAACGAAATCTACCTCGACGTGGCCGCTGGCCGCCTCGACGGCACCGTGGCTGATGCCACCCTGCTGGAAGACGGTTTCCTGAAAACCGACGCCGGCAAGGGCTTTGCCTTCGTTGGTCCTTCGTTCACCGACGCGAAATACTTCGGTGACGGCATCGGCATCGCCGTGCGCAAAGGTGACGATGCCAACCGCGAGCGTATCAACAAGGCCATCGACGCGATCCGTGCAAACGGCAAGTACAAGCAGATCCAGGACAAGTACTTCAACTTTGACATCTACGGTCCAGACTCGAAGTAACACGTCGAGTTTCACCTGTGCAATGGTGCAAACAGCAGAGGCTCTGAGGTTTGCACCATTTTTCATTCTTTAGGTCGAGGACCTCATCATGTTGAAAGGCTACGGGGCAGTCATCCTCGACGGGGCGTGGCTGACGCTGCAGCTCGCCCTGTCGTCGATGGCCCTGGCCATTGTGCTCGGCCTGATTGGCGTGGCGCTGCGCTTGTCGCCGGTGCGCTGGCTGGCCTGGTTGGGCGATATGTATTCCACGGTGATCCGGGGTATTCCGGACCTGGTGCTGATCCTGCTGATCTTCTACGGCGGGCAGGACATCATCAACCGTTTGGGGCCGCTGGTGGGCTATGACGACTACATCGACCTGAACCCGCTGGTCGCAGGCATCGGTACCCTGGGCTTCATCTTTGGCGCCTACCTGTCAGAAACCTTCCGAGGTGCGTTCCTGGGTATTCCCAAGGGCCAAGCCGAAGCCGGCGCGGCCTATGGCATGAGCAACCGGCAGGTATTCTTCCGCATTCAGGTGCCGCAGATGATCCGCCTGGCGATCCCGGGCTTCACCAACAACTGGTTGGTACTGACCAAGGCGACGGCACTGATTTCGGTGGTCGGCCTGCAGGACATGATGTTCAAGGCCAAGCAGGCGGCAGACGCCACCCGCGAACCCTTCACCTTCTTCCTGGCGGTGGCGGCGTTGTACCTGGTGCTTACCAGTGTCTCGCTGCTGGCACTGAAGTATCTCGAGAAGCGCTACTCGGTGGGCGTCAAGGTGGCTGAGCTATGATTTTCGATTACAACGTCATCTGGGAGGCCATGCCGCTGTACCTTGGCGGCCTGCTGACCACCCTCAAGCTGCTGGCGATATCGCTGGTCTTCGGCCTGCTGGCGGCTGTACCGCTGGGCTTGATGCGGGTGTCCAAGCAGCCGGTGGTCAACCTCACGGCCTGGCTCTACACCTATGTGATCCGCGGCACGCCGATGCTGGTGCAGCTGTTCCTGATCTACTACGGCCTGGCTCAGTTCGAGGCGGTGCGGGAAAGCATCTTCTGGCCATTGCTATCGAGCGCCACGTTTTGTGCGTGCCTGGCATTTGCCGTCAACACCAGTGCCTACACCGCCGAAATCATCGCCGGCAGCCTCAAGGCCACCCCGCACGGCGAGATCGAGGCGGCCAAGGCCATGGGTATGTCCCGCATGAAGATGTACCGTCGCATCCTGCTGCCGTCGGCCCTGCGCCGGGCGTTGCCGCAGTACAGCAACGAAGTGATCATGATGCTGCAGACCACCAGCCTGGCGTCGATCGTGACCCTGATCGACATCACCGGTGCCGCACGTACGGTCAATGCCCAGTACTACCTGCCTTTCGAGGCCTACATCACGGCGGGCGTGTTCTATCTGTGCCTGACCTTCATCCTGGTGCGCCTGTTCAAGATGGCCGAACGCCGCTGGCTCGGCTACCTGGCGCCGCGCAAGCACTGAACGCTCTGTGAGAACCGACAGCATGTACAAACTAGAAGTCCAAGACCTGCACAAGCGCTACGGCAGCCATGAAGTGCTCAAGGGTGTGTCCCTGGCGGCCAAGGCAGGCGATGTGATCAGCATTATCGGCTCCAGCGGTTCGGGCAAGTCGACCTTCCTGCGCTGCATCAACCTGCTCGAGCAGCCGCACGCCGGCAAGATACTGCTCAACAACGAAGAGCTGAAGCTGGTCGCCGGCAAGGACGGCGCGCTCAAGGCTGCCGACCCGCGCCAGTTGCAGCGCATGCGCTCGCGGCTGTCGATGGTGTTCCAGCACTTCAACCTGTGGTCGCACATGACCGCGCTGGAAAACGTCATCGAGGCGCCGGTGCACGTGCTTGGCGTAAACAAGAAAGAAGCCCTGGAAAAAGCCGAGCACTACCTGGCCAAGGTGGGCGTCGCCCATCGCAAGGATGCCTTCCCGGGGCATATGTCCGGCGGTGAGCAGCAGCGAGTGGCGATTGCCCGAGCGTTGGCCATGGAGCCTGAAGTGATGCTGTTCGACGAGCCGACTTCGGCGCTCGACCCCGAACTGGTCGGCGATGTGCTAAAGGTCATGCAGGCCCTGGCCCAGGAAGGCCGGACCATGGTGGTGGTGACCCACGAGATGGGCTTTGCCCGCGAGGTGTCCAACCAGTTGGTGTTCCTGCACAAAGGCCTGGTCGAAGAGACCGGCTGCCCGCGCGAAGTGCTGGCTAACCCGCAATCGGAGCGGCTCAAGCAGTTTCTCTCTGGCAGCCTGAAGTAAAGGCTGCACCTTCGCACCAGAATAGGGCATGCTGCGCAGCAGTGCGCAGTCTGCCCTGGCGCCACAGACTCGAACGACTTCAGGTTTCGGACCTTACCCTATGACCACCCAGCGAATCGGTTTTCTCATCTGGCCAAGCACCAAGCCCTTGACGTTGGCGCTGGCGGAGGAAGTATTGCTGGTGGCCCAGCGGGTACATCCTGACGTGGTTTACGAGCTGGCCTTTCTGCAGGCCGAGCCTGCGCAGGAAGGTGCCTGGCGCCTGCCGGGCGAGCCCTGGAACGGGCGCCTGGAGGGTTGTCACAAACTGTTCCTGCTCGCTGACGAGTTGCCCCAGGCGCTGGGGCCGGCGCTGTCCTCGGCACTCAAGCAATTGGCCCGTAGCGGCTGCATTATTGGCGGGCTGTCTGCGGGGGTGTATCCGTTGGCCATGCTCGGCCTGCTCGATGGTTACCGCGCAGCGGTGCATTGGCGCTGGCAAGACGATTTTGCCGAGCGCTTCCCCAAGGTCATCGCCACCAGCCATCTGTTCGATTGGGACCGTGATCGCCTGACCGCTTGCGGCGGTATGGCGGTAACCGACTTGCTGCTGGCATTGCTGGCGCGTGATCACGGGGCTGAGCTGGCTGGTGCGGTTTCCGAGGAGCTGGTGGTCGAGCGCATCCGTGAGGGGGGGGAGCGCCAGCGCATTCCGCTGCAGAACCGCCTCGGCTCCAGCCATCCGAAGCTGACCCAGGCGGTGCTGTTGATGGAAGCCAACATCGAAGAGCCGCTGACCACCGACGAAATCGCTCAGCATGTATGCGTATCGCGCAGGCAACTGGAGCGCATCTTCAAGCAGTACCTCAATCGCGTGCCCAGCCAGTATTACCTGGAGTTGCGGCTGAACAAGGCGCGGCAGATGCTGATGCAGACCAGCAAATCGATCATCCAGATCGGCCTTTCCTGTGGTTTCTCCTCCGGCCCGCATTTCTCCAGCGCCTACCGCAATTTCTTTGGCGCCACGCCACGGGAAGACCGCAACCAGCGGCGTAACAGCAGCCCCTTCGAATTGAGTTCGGCGCCTGCCGAAAAGGGCTGAAAGCTTCCCTGCGCAATGCGCTTCCATCGCCGGCAGGCCGGCTCTCATACTGATCGGGTTGCCGCCGGTACAGCCGGCATGTCTTCTTATGTGAACACCCGTTCACCCAGTCCCGCTCTGCCGTTACACTGCGCGATTGCGACAGTGTTTGTCGCATTGCCGAAAGCCTGGGTAAAACTGGGTTTTGCGCTGTAACAAGTTGTCGCTTGGCCGCAAGGACAGGCGCAGATCAGTCCTTACAATCCCCCCATCGCTCGCCACTTCCAGGCCAGCGTTCCTCTTCAGGAGACTCAGATGTCCGTTGAGCAAGCCCCGGTGCAACGTGCCGATTTCGACCAGGTCATGGTCCCCAACTATTCTCCGGCGGCCTTCATTCCTGTGCGAGGCGAGGGTTCCCGCGTATGGGACCAGTCGGGTCGCGAGCTCATCGACTTTGCCGGTGGCATTGCGGTAAACGCCCTGGGCCACTGCCACCCGGCACTGGTCAAGGCCCTGACCGACCAGGCCAATACCCTCTGGCACGTTTCCAACGTCTTCACCAACGAACCGGCACTGCGCCTGGCACATAAACTGGTCGATGCCACCTTTGCCGACCGTGCTTTTTTCTGCAACTCCGGCGCTGAGTCCAACGAGGCCGCCTTCAAGCTGGCCCGTCGTGTGGCCCATGACCGCTTCGGTCCCGACAAGCACGAAATCATCTCCGCCGTGAACAGCTTCCACGGTCGCACCCTGTTCACCGTCAGTGTCGGCGGCCAGCCGAAGTACTCGGACGGTTTCGGCCCGAAGATCACCGGCATCAGCCATGTGCCCTACAACGACCTGGAAGCGCTGAAGGCACAGATTTCCGACAAGACCTGCGCCGTGGTGATCGAGCCGATCCAGGGCGAGAGCGGTGTGGTCCCGGCCGACAAGGCGTACCTGGAAGGCGCCCGCAAGCTGTGTGACGAACACAACGCCCTGCTGATCTTCGATGAAGTGCAGACCGGTGTGGGTCGTACCGGCTCGCTGTACGCCTATCAGCACTACGGCGTGACGCCGGACATCCTGACCAGCGCCAAGAGCCTGGGTGGTGGTTTCCCGATCGGCGCCATGCTCACCACCAGTGAGCTTGCCAAGCATCTGGCGGTCGGCACCCACGGCACTACCTATGGCGGTAACCCGTTGGGTTGTGCCGTTGCCTGCGCGGTGCTGGATGTGATCAACACCCCAGAAACCCTGGCCGGTATCAAAGCCAAGCACGAGCGCTTCAAGGTGCGTCTGGAGAAGATCGGCCAGCAGGCCGGCCTGTTCTCTCAGGTGCGTGGTGTCGGCCTGTTGATCGGCTGCGTGCTGACCGAAGCCTGGCAGGGCAAGGCCAAGGACATCCTCAATGCCGCCGAGAAGGAAGGCGTGATGGTACTGCAGGCCGGCCCGGACGTGGTGCGCTTCGCGCCGAGCCTGGTGATCGAAGATGCTGATATCGATGAAGGCCTGGACCGCTTCGAGCGGGCTGTGGCCAAACTGACCCAGGCCTGATTCGCCGGCGGTCCCTTCGCCGGCCCCGAGCGGGCCGGCGATAGCAGAATTCCAGTGCGGGCGCGTGCTTGCAGACTCAACACGCGCCCGCCGTTTTTCCGTGCCGCGAAAGCGGCCAGTTTTTCCAAAGGAGTGACACCATGCTGGTGATGCGCCCCGCGCAAATGGCTGATCTTAACGAAGTGCAGCGCATGGCTGCCGACAGCCCCGTTGGTGTCACTTCGCTGCCGGACGACGCTGCCCGTCTGGGCGACAAGATCGCCGCCTCGGAAACGTCGTTCGCTGCCGAAGTCAGTTTCAATGGCGAAGAAAGCTACTTCTTCGTGCTCGAGGACAGTGTCACCGGCAAGCTGGCCGGTTGCTCGGCAATCGTCGCCTCGGCAGGCTACTCCGAGCCGTTCTACAGCTTTCGCAACGAAACCTTCGTGCACGCCTCCCGCGAACTGAAGATCCACAACAAGATCCACGTCCTGTCGCTGTGCCATGACCTCACCGGCAACAGCCTGCTGACCAGCTTCTATGTACTGCCTGAACTGGTGAACAGTGGCTGGGCCGAGCTGAATTCGCGTGGCCGCTTGCTGTTCATGGCCTCGCACCCGGAGCGCTTTGCCGACTCGGTGGTCACCGAAATCGTCGGTTACAGCGACGAGCAAGGCGAGTCGCCGTTCTGGGATGCCATCGGGCGCAACTTCTTCGACCTCAACTATGCCCACGCCGAGCGCCTGTGCGGCCTGAAGAGCCGTACCTTCCTCGCCGAACTGATGCCGCACTACCCGATCTATGTGCCCCTGCTGCCGGACGCTGCCCAGGAAGCCATGGGCCAGGTGCATCCGCGCGCGCAGATCACTTTCGACATCCTCATGCGTGAGGGCTTCGAGACCGAGCACTATATCGACATCTTCGATGGCGGCCCGACCTTGCATGCGCGTGCCTCGGGCATCCGCTCGATCGCCCAGAGCAGGGTGGTGCCGGTCAAGCTCGAGGAACTGCCGGCCAAGGGCGGGCGCCCGTACCTGGTGTGCAACGGCCAACTGCAGGATTACCGCGCGGTGCTGGTCGAACTGGACTGGGTGCCGGGCAAGCCGGTCAGCCTCAGTGTAGAGGCTGCCGAGGCGCTGGGTGTGGGCGAGGGCGCCAGCGTGCGCCTGGTCGCGGTCTGAGGTCTGGGAACAGAGAGTTTTGCGGTAGCTACAGTTGCCGCACAAGGAGATAGCATGATCGTTCGTCCTGTACGCAGCAGCGATTTACCTGCGCTGATCGAATTGGCACGCAGCACCGGTACCACCGGGCTGACCACCTTGCCGGCCAACGAGGAGCGCCTCGGGCATCGTGTCGGCTGGGCCGAGAAGAGCTTCCGTGGTGAAGCCGAGCGCGGTGACACCGACTACCTGTTCGTGCTGGAGAACGACGAAGGCCTGGTGGTCGGCATCAGTGCCATCGCCGGGGCCGTCGGCCTGCGCGAGCCCTGGTACAACTACCGGGTGGGCCTGACCGTCAGCGCCTCGCAGGAGCTGAACATCTATCGCGAAATCCCCACCCTGTTCCTGGCCAACGACCTGACCGGCAACTCCGAACTGTGCTCGTTGTTCCTGCGTAGCGACCACCGCTCCGGGCTCAATGGCCGCTTGCTGTCGCGGGCGCGCATGCTGTTCATCGCCGAGTTCCCCGAGTTGTTCGGCAACAAGATCATCGCCGAAATGCGTGGCATGTCTGACGAGCAGGGCCGTTCGCCCTTCTGGGAGAGCCTTGGGCGGCACTTTTTCAAGATGGAGTTCAGCCAGGCCGACTACCTCACTGGTGTGGGCAACAAGTCGTTCATTGCCGAGCTGATGCCCAAGTTCCCGTTGTACACCTGCTTCCTGTCGGAGGCTGCGCGCAGCGTCATCGGCCGTGTGCACACCGACACCGAGCCTGCCCTGGCCATGCTCAAGCAGGAAGGCTTCAGCTACCAGGGGTATGTCGACATCTTCGACGCAGGCCCGGCCATCGAGTGCGAAACCTCGAAGATCCGTGCCGTACGCGAGAGCCAGACCCTGGTGCTGGCCGTCGGTACGCCTGGCGATGACGCAACCCCTTACATCATCCATAACCGCAAGCGCGATGACTGCCGTATCACTGCCGCGCCCGCACGTCTGGCTGCGGGCACCCTGGTGGTCGACCCGCAAACCGCCAAGCGCCTGCGCATGGGCGCTGGCGACAACGTTCGCGCCGTGCCGCTGTCGGCAAGCCGGGAGGCCCAGTAAATGACCACGCATTACATCGCCGGCAGCTGGCAGGCCGGCCAGGGTGAAGCCCTGCAGTCGCTCAACCCGGTCACGCAAGCCGTTGTCTGGCAAGGGCAGGGCGCCGATGCCGGCCAGGTCGACGCTGCCGTGCAGGCCGCGCGTCAGGCTTTTCCGGCCTGGGCGCAACTGAGCCTGGAGGCGCGCATCGACGTGCTGGAAAAGTTCGCCGAGCAGCTCAAGCAGCATTCCGAGGCACTGGCCTACTGCATCGGCGAGGAAACCGGCAAGCCGCTGTGGGAGTCGGCTACCGAAGTCACCAGCATGGTCAACAAAGTCGCGATCTCGATACAGAGCTACCGCGAGCGCACGGGTGAGAAAAGCGGCCCGCTGGCCGATGCTACCGCCGTACTGCGGCACAAGCCCCACGGAGTGGTGGCGGTGTTCGGCCCCTACAATTTCCCCGGCCACTTGCCCAATGGCCACATTGTCCCGGCGCTGCTGGCCGGTAACTGTGTGGTGTTCAAGCCCAGCGAGCTGACCCCCAAGGTCGCCGAACTGACAGTCAATTGCTGGATCGCCGCGGGCCTGCCTGCCGGCGTGCTCAACCTGGTGCAGGGCGCACGTGAAACGGGCGTGGCGCTGGCTGCCAACCCAGGTATCGATGGCTTGTTCTTCACTGGCTCCAGCCGTACCGGCAACCTGCTTCACCAGCAGTTCGCCGGCCGTCCGGACAAGATCCTCGCCCTGGAAATGGGCGGCAACAACCCGTTGGTGGTGGATGAGGTCAAGGACCTCGACGCGGCGGTATACACGATCATCCAGTCGGCGTTCATCTCCGCAGGGCAGCGCTGCACCTGTGCTCGCCGCCTGCTGGTACCGCAGGGCGCCTGGGGCGATGCGCTGGTCACGCGGTTGGTCGAGGTGTGCAAAGGCATCACGGTCGGCGCTTTTGATCAGCAGCCGGCACCCTTCATGGGTTCGGTGATTTCGCTGCAGGCTGCGCGGGCGCTGGTCGCGGCGCAGGCTGAGCTGCTCGCCAAGGGCGCTACCCAGTTGCTGGAGATGACCCAGCCCCATGCCGATGCCGCACTGCTGACCCCGGGCATCATCGATGTCACCGCCGTGGCCGACCGGCCCGACGAAGAGTTTTTCGGCCCGCTGCTGCAGGTGATTCGTTACACCGACTTCGATGCCGCCATCGACGAGGCCAACAACACCCAGTACGGCCTGGCAGCCGGGCTGTTGTCAGACTCCCGTGCCCGCTACCAGTACTTCTGGCTGCGTAGCCGCGCCGGCATCGTCAACTGGAACAAGCAACTGACCGGTGCCGCCAGCAGCGCGCCGTTCGGGGGGGTAGGCGCCAGTGGCAACCATCGCGCCAGCGCCTATTACGCCGCCGATTACTGCGCTTACCCCGTGGCTTCGCTGGAGACTGCCAGCCTTGCCCTGCCGGCGACCCTGACGCCGGGCGTCACCCTATAACAACAGGTCACGGAGCCTAGCCGATGAAATCCTATGAAGTGAATTTTGATGGCCTGGTGGGGCCTACCCACAATTACGGCGGCCTGTCCTACGGTAACGTGGCCTCGCAGAGCAACAGCCAGCAGGCCTCGAACCCGCGTGAAGCGGCGCGCCAAGGCCTGGCAAAGATGAAAGCGCTGGCCGACATGGGCTTCAAGCAGGGTGTGCTGGCGCCGCAGGAGCGCCCCGACGTAGCGGCGTTACGCCGCCTGGGCTTCAGCGGCAGCGATGCCGAAGTCATCCAGCGCGCGGCCAAAGAGGCCATGCCGCTGCTGGTCGCCAGTTGTTCGGCATCGAGCATGTGGGTGGCCAACGCGGCCACCGTCAGCCCCAGCGCCGACACCGCTGATGGCCGCGTGCATTTCACCGCGGCCAACCTCAACTGCAAGTACCACCGCAGCATCGAGCATCCGACCACCAGCCGTGTGCTGGCCGCCATGTTCAGCAATGAGCAGCACTTTGCCCATCACCCGGCGCTGCCTGCCGTGGCGCAGTTCGGCGATGAGGGCGCGGCCAACCATACGCGCTTCTGCCGCAGCTACGGCGAGCCGGGCGTTGAGTTTTTCGTCTACGGTCGCAGCGCGTTCGACAGCCGCTATCCCGCGCCGCAGAAGTATCCGGCGCGCCAGACCCTGGAAGCTTCACAGGCCGTAGCACGGCTTCACGGTCTGAGCGAGGACGGTGTGGTCTACGCTCAACAGAATCCGTCAGTGATCGATCAGGGTGTATTCCACAACGATGTGATTTCGGTGGGCAATGGCGAGGTGCTGTTCTACCACGAAGATGCTTTCCTCGAGACTGACGCGGTGCTTGGCCAGCTGCAGGCTAAACTGGCCAGCAAGGGTGGCAACTTCCAGGCCATCCGTGTGCCACGGGCAGCGGTGGCGGTAGAGGATGCGGTGCGTTCCTACCTGTTCAACAGCCAGCTGCTCAGCCGCGACGACGGCTCGATGCTGCTGGTGGTGCCAGAGGAGTGCCGCAACAATGAGCGCGTCTGGGCGTACCTGCAGCAACTGACCAGCCAGGGTGGCGCGGTGAAGGAGGTCAAGGTGTTCGACCTCAAGCAAAGCATGCAGAACGGCGGCGGCCCGGCATGCCTGCGCTTGCGCGTGGCTTTGAAGGAATCGGAACTGGCGGCGGTCAATCCAGGCGTTATCATGACCGCCCCGCTGTACGACACACTGTTGCAGTGGGTCGACAAGCACTACCGCGACCGCCTGGGCGAAGCGGACCTTGCCGACCCGCAGTTGCTGGTCGAATGCCGTACGGCGCTGGATGAGTTGACCCAGATTCTGAAGTTGGGCTCGGTCTATCCGTTCCAACGCCAACCTTGAAGAGAGATTTTGTAATGACCGACGCCCTGCGCCTGATCCTTGAAGATGTAGACGGCACCCAGCTGGAAACCTCCTGCACCCGCTTTGCCGTTGTCTGGCAGGGCAAGGAAGTGTGGATTCAGCAAGACGGCCGTGGCCAATTGCTGATCGGTGTCGACGTCGATGAGAACGACACCGAGTACGCCAACCTGCTGCTGCGCCCGATGGCTACCAACCTGGTCAGCCTGCAGCTGGAGATGGAACCGGCAGAAGTCGGTGAAGACGATGACCATGTCCATGGCCCCGACTGCGGCCACGACCACTAAGGAAGCGCCTATGCTCGCCCTTGGCAAATTGCTTGAGCTGACCCTGACCGATCATGAGCCGGCCGAGAAGACCCAAGTCACACCCAAGGGCGTGCGTTTACGCTGGCTGGGGGAGGGCGCACTTGAGGTGCGTCCGCCCGAAGGCGACGATTGCGGGTTGGACCTGCTGCTGTCGGCCGGTATCCATGGCAATGAAACGGCGCCGATCGAATTGCTCGAACGGCTGCTGCATGGCGTGGCCAATGGCAAGATCAAGCCGCGTTCGCGTGTGATGTTCCTGTTCGGCAACCCTGCGGCCATCCGCAAGGGCGAGCGCTTCATCGAGCAGGACATCAACCGCCTGTTCAATGGTCGTCACGAGCTTTCCAGTGGTTTCGAGGCATTGCGTGCCGCGGAACTTGAGCAGTTCGCCCGGGTGTTCTTCAGCAAGCCCGAGCGTACCCGCCTGCATTACGACCTGCATACCGCCATTCGTGGCTCCAAGATCGAGCAGTTTGCCCTTTACCCCTACAAAGAGGGGCGCAAGCATTCTCGTCGCGAGCTGGCTCGCCTGGCTGCTGCCGGCATGGAGGCGGTGCTGCTGCAGAGCAAGTCATCGATCACCTTCAGTGCTTTCACCTATGAGCAGCTAGATGCTGAGGCGTTCACCCTGGAGCTGGGCAAGGCACGGCCGTTCGGGCAGAACGAGCAGGTCAACCTCGACAAGCTGGAGGAGCGCCTGATCCAGATCATCGAAGGCAATGAGCCTGAGGCCGAAGATTCGCTCGATGGTCTTAAACTGTTCAGTGTTGCACGCGAGATCATCAAGCACAGTGAGGGCTTCCGCCTGCACCTGCCGGTGGATATCGAGAACTTCTCCGAGCTGAGCAAAGGTTATCTGCTGGCCGAGGACCTGGCCGAAATGCGCTGGGTGGTGGAGGAGGAGGGGGCGCGGATCATCTTTCCCAATCCCAAGGTCAAGAACGGGCTGCGCGCCGGCATTCTCATCGTCCCGGACTCGGGGCAGCGCCTGGGCTGAGATTGCGCATTGCCTTGCAGGAGCGGCCTTTTGTCGCGCAAGGGCGCTTCTACAACGGCCAGTCGTCGCTGAATGCTGCCCATGAAAACCATTTAATTCACCGCCTGTTCCATTTTCCCTTCCCTTGAGCGGTAATTGGCTTGCCAGCGGCAAAAGCCTGCATTTAGCATCCGGTCATGTCATTTTCGTTTGCATGAGCCTTAAAAGCCGTCCAATCGACGCTTTGCATCGCATAAACACACTGCACCGAGATTGCAGGACCGATATAATGCGGCCCTTTGCCGTCGTTTCGTCGACGCGTTTGCCCCCAGGGGCCGCCGTTTCCGTGGAAGAACCTATGAAAAGCGCAGAAATCCGTGAAGCCTTCCTTCGCTTCTTCGAAGAGCAGGGCCATACCCGAGTCGCCTCCAGTTCGCTGATCCCGAACAACGACCCGACCCTGCTGTTCACCAACGCAGGCATGAACCAGTTCAAGGACTGCTTCCTCGGTGCCGAGAAGCGCGCCTACACCCGTGCGGTCAGCAGCCAGAAGTGCGTGCGTGCCGGCGGCAAGCATAACGACCTGGAAAACGTCGGTTACACCGCGCGTCACCATACCTTCTTCGAGATGCTGGGCAACTTCAGCTTCGGCGACTATTTCAAGCGCGATGCGATCACTTTCGCCTGGACCTTCCTGACTTCCGACAAGTGGCTGAACCTGCCCAAGGAAAAGCTCTGGGTCACCGTCTACGCCAGCGACGACGAAGCCTACGACATCTGGACCAAGGAAGTCGGCGTGCCGGCCGAGCGCATGGTGCGCATCGGTGACAACAAAGGCGCCCCTTACGCCTCCGACAACTTCTGGACCATGGGCGATACCGGCCCGTGCGGGCCTTGCACCGAGATCTTCTACGACCACGGTGCCGATATCTGGGGCGGCCCACCCGGTTCCCCGGAAGAAGACGGCGACCGCTACATCGAGATCTGGAACAACGTCTTCATGCAGTTCAACCGCACTGCCGATGGCGTGCTGCACCCGCTGCCAGCGCCGTCGGTGGATACCGGCATGGGCCTGGAGCGCATCAGTGCGGTCATGCAGCACGTGCACTCGAACTACGAGATCGACCTGTTCCAGAACCTGCTGAGCGCTGCGGCCAAGGCCATCGGCTGCAGCAACGACGGTCAGGCTTCGCTGAAAGTCGTGGCAGACCACATCCGCTCTTGCGGCTTCCTGATCGCAGACGGCGTGCTGCCGTCCAACGAAGGTCGTGGCTACGTGCTGCGCCGCATCATTCGTCGTGCCTGCCGTCACGGTAACAAGCTGGGCGCCAAGGGCAGCTTCTTCTACCAGATCGTCGCCGCCCTGGCTGCCGAGATGGGCGAGGCGTTCCCGGAGCTCAAGAGCCAGCAAGCGCACATCGAGCGCGTGCTCAAGGCCGAAGAAGAACAGTTCGCCAAGACCCTCGAGCAGGGCCTGCGCATCCTCGAGCAGGACCTGGCCCAGCTCAAGGGCGACGTAGTACCGGGTGACGTGGTGTTCAAGCTGTACGACACCTACGGCTTCCCGATGGACCTGACCGCCGACATCGCCCGAGAGCGCGAGCTGACCATCGATGAAGCGGGCTTCGAGCGTGAAATGGATGCCCAGCGTGAGCGCGCCCGTTCCGCCAGCGCCTTCGGCATGGATTACAACAGCCTGGTCAAGGTCGACACCGCTACCGATTTCGTCGGCTACAACGCCACCGAAGGTCAGGGCAAGGTCATTGCGCTGTACAAGGACGGCCAGTCGGTCGACCAGTTGGGCGAGGGCGAGCAGGGCGTCGTGGTGCTGGACCGCACCCCGTTCTATGCCGAGTCCGGTGGCCAGGTTGGTGACACCGGCTACCTGCAGTCGGGCGCCGTACGCTTTGACGTGCAAGACACCACCAAGACCGGCGGCGCTTTCCTGCACCATGGCGTGGTCGCCAGCGGCGCGCTGGTGATCGGTTCTCCGGTCCAAGCCAAGGTCGATGCCGAAGTGCAGCACGCCACCTCGCTGAATCACTCGGCCACTCACCTGCTGCACGAAGCGCTGCGTCAGGTGTTGGGCGAGCACGTGCAGCAGAAGGGCTCGCTGGTCGACAGCCAGCGTCTGCGTTTCGACTTCAGCCACTTCGAGGCGGTGACGCCTGCGCAGATCAAGGCTCTGGAAGACATCGTCAACCGTGAAGTGCGCAAGAACACCCCGGTGGAAACTGAAGTCACTGATATCGAAACCGCCAAGCGCAAAGGCGCGATGGCCCTGTTTGGCGAGAAATACGGCGATACCGTGCGCGTGCTGAGCATGGGTGGCGATTTCTCCGTCGAGCTGTGCGGCGGGATCCACGCCAAGCGCACCGGCGATATCAGCCTGTTCAAGATCATCAGCGAAGGTGGCGTGGCCTCTGGCGTGCGCCGTATCGAAGCGGTTACCGGCGCTGCCGCGCTGGCTTACCTGAACGCTGCCGAAGAGCAGGTCAAGGAAGCCGCGCAGTTGGTCAAGGGCAACCGTGACAACCTGATCGACAAGCTGTCGGCTGTGCTCGAGCGCAACCGTCAGCTGGAGAAGCAGCTGGAACAGCTGCAGGCCAAGGCCGCCAGCGCCGCAGGGGATGATCTCTCCAGTGCGGCTGTTGAGGTCAAGGGTGCCAAGGTCCTCGCCGCCCGCCTGGATGGGCAGGATGGCAAGGCCCTGCTGGCCCTGGTCGATCAGCTGAAGAACAAGCTCGGCCACGCAGTGATCCTGCTGGGCAGCGAGCATGAGGGCAAGGTCGTGCTGGTGGCCGGCGTGACCAAAGACCTCTCCAGCCAACTCAAGGCTGGTGACCTGATGAAACAAGCCGCTGCGGCAGTGGGTGGCAAGGGCGGTGGCCGTCCGGACATGGCTCAGGGCGGTGGCGTCGACGTCGCTGCGCTGGACCAGGCCCTGGCGCTGGCCGTGCCGTTCGCAGAGCAGGGACTTTGAGATGGAGGGGCCGGTGGTCTAGTCACCGGCCCCTCCATGTTGGATGGTTTTTTTGAGGCCCTGTATGGGCTGAGGCACCATTGAAATGGCGTTGATCGTACAGAAATTTGGCGGCACCTCTGTCGGTTCCATCGAGCGGATCGAGCAGGTTGCCGACAAGGTCAAGAAACACCGTGAAGCGGGCGACGACCTGGTTGTTGTGCTGTCGGCCATGAGTGGCGAAACCAATCGCCTGATCGACCTGGCCAAGCAGATCACCGATCAGCCGGTTCCGCGTGAGCTGGACGTGATCGTGTCCACCGGCGAGCAGGTCACCATTGCCCTGCTGGCCATGGCCTTGATCAAGCGTGGCGTGCCGGCGGTGTCCTACACCGGCAACCAGGTGCGCATCCTCACCGACAGCGCGCACAACAAAGCACGCATCCTGCAGATCGACGACCAGAAGATTCGCGCCGACCTCAAGGAAGGGCGTGTGGTGGTTGTAGCCGGTTTCCAGGGGGTCGACGAGCACGGCAGCATCACTACCCTGGGCCGCGGCGGCTCCGATACCACTGGCGTGGCCCTGGCGGCCGCGCTCAAGGCTGACGAGTGCCAGATCTACACCGACGTCGATGGCGTCTACACCACAGACCCGCGCGTCGTGCCGCAGGCGCGCCGCCTGGAGAAGATCACCTTCGAAGAGATGCTGGAAATGGCCAGCCTCGGGTCCAAGGTGCTGCAGATCCGCTCGGTGGAGTTCGCCGGCAAGTACAACGTTCCGCTGCGCGTGCTGCACAGCTTCAAGGAGGGTCCAGGTACCCTCATTACCATTGATGAAGAGGAATCCATGGAACAGCCGATCATTTCCGGTATCGCCTTCAACCGTGATGAAGCCAAGCTGACCATTCGCGGCGTGCCGGACACTCCGGGCGTCGCTTTCAAGATCCTCGGCCCGATCAGCGCCTCGAACATCGAAGTGGACATGATCGTGCAGAACGTCTCGCACGATAACACCACCGACTTCACCTTCACCGTGCACCGCAACGAGTACGAGAAGGCTCACAGCGTGCTGGAGAACACCGCACGTGAAATCGGTGCCCGCGAAGTGATCGGCGATACCAAGATCGCCAAGGTATCGATCGTCGGTGTTGGCATGCGCTCCCACGCAGGTGTTGCCAGCCGCATGTTCGAATCCTTGGCCAAGGAGAGCATCAACATCCAGATGATCTCCACTTCCGAGATCAAGGTGTCGGTAGTCATCGAAGAGAAGTACCTGGAGCTGGCCGTTCGCGCGCTGCATACCGCGTTCGAGCTTGACGCTCCGGCCCGACAGGGCGAGTAAGGCGTTGCCTTGAGGGGCGCGGCTTGCCGCGCCCTTCGCGTTTCTGCTCGTCACGCAGGCCCTGTCCTGCCAGCGTGACGCGCTATGGGCCCCTGTGTCGTCGTCCACGACCAGGCCCGGTTTTTCCCAGACTGTTATCCCTGAATGTCTTGCGTAAGGAGAAAGCTATGTTGATTCTGACTCGTCGGTGCGCCGAGAGCCTGATCATTGGAGATGGCGAGATCACCGTGACGGTGCTCGGCGTCAAAGGAAACCAGGTGCGCATCGGCGTCAGCGCCCCCAAGGAAGTGGCTGTGCACCGCGAGGAAATCTACCTGCGGATCAAGAAAGAGAAGGATGAGGAGCCAAGCCTTTAATTTTTTTGAAGTTTTTTTCAAAAAAAGGGTTGCAAACGAGGAAGAGCCTGTTTAATATTCGCCTCGTGTTGCGGTGAGGTGGCCGAGTGGCCGAAGGCGCTCCCCTGCTAAGGGAGTATACCTCATAAGGGTATCGGGGGTTCGAATCCCCCCTTCACCGCCATTATTCGCTTAGGGCGCTGTAATCGGTAAGAACGCTAAGTCGTTGAAGTTAAACGAAAAAGTTCTTGCAAAAATGTTTCAGCGACCTATAATGCGCGGCAAGACACGGACTCATAGCTCAGCTGGATAGAGTACTCGGCTACGAACCGAGCGGTCGGAGGTTCGAATCCTCCTGAGTCCGCCACTTTTGAAGTGGCTTTGCTTAAAAAGCTGCTTCAAGCAACCAGTGGTAATCTGGTCTAAAACTACCAACTACGGACTCATAGCTCAGCTGGATAGAGTACTCGGCTACGAACCGAGCGGTCGGAGGTTCGAATCCTCCTGAGTCCGCCATATATCAAGAAGCCCGCTCAATTGAGCGGGCTTTTTGTTTTCCGCCGTTCACTGATTTATCAGTGATGCCCGCTAGACTGAAAATAAACCCGCCCGGCACTTCTTTGCGCGCCGCATGTGTTTTTTCTTTGGCTCGTGCCGTCGCGCACATGGCTTCGAGCGTTGTCATAGCTTTATCGCGCAAACGATTGTTCTGGCCAAAATTTTAAGCGATCTGACAGCTTAGGCAGTGTATGATTGCGCCCGTCAGCCCCGCCGGGGCTTGTGGAATACCACCATGGACTTACCCAGTAGTTACTTCTTAACAAGATTCTTACAGCCTGATCTGACCGATTGATTCCCCCGGCGTGCTCCGCTGCTGGGAGTGGAGTTCGCCTATGACTGAAGTAGAAGTAAAGAAAGCACAAGAGAGCCTGCAGGATCGCCTGGCCCAGGTGGTCGAACTGTTGCAGCGCCAACGCGTGGTTGAGGACCTGACCCACCGTCAGGAAGGTCATCACCACGACCTGGTGGAAAACCTCGTCCACCGTCAAAACCTCGTCGAGTTGCAGCGCAAGCTCGACGACCTGCACCCTGCAGATATCGCCTATATCCTCGAAGCATTGCCCCTGGAGGACCGCCTGACGGTCTGGCAGCTGGTGCGCTCGGATCGTGACGGCGACATCTTGCTTGAAGTTTCCGACTCGGTTCGTCAATCGCTGATCGCCGACATGGACGATCACGAGATCCTCGCTGCGGCCAAGGAAATGGACGCCGATGAGCTGGCGGACCTGGCGGCGGAGCTGCCGCGTGATGTCGTTCACGAGCTGATGGAAAGCCTCGATGCGCAGCAGCGCGAGCGTGTGCGCTCGGCGTTGAGCTACGACGAGGAGCAGGTCGGTGCGCTGATGGACTTCGAGATGGTGACCATCCGTGAAGATGTCAGCCTGGAAGTGGTTCTGCGTTACCTGCGCCGCCTTAAAGAGCTGCCCAACCACACTGACAAACTGTTCGTAGTCGACTACGACGGCATCCTCAAGGGTGTGTTGCCGATCAAGCGTCTGTTGGTCAACGATCCGGACAAGAAGGTCGCGGAGGTCATGGCGATTGATCCGGTCTCCTTCCACCCCGACGAAGATGCCTACGATGCGGCGCAGGCTTTCGAGCGTTATGACCTGGTTTCGGCGCCGGTGGTGGACAAGAGCGACCGCCTGATCGGCCGTTTGACCATCGATGAAATGGTCGACCTGATTCGTGAAGAGAGCGAGAGTGAAGTTCTCAACATGGCTGGCCTGCGCGAGGAGGAAGACATCTTCGCCTCGGTCTGGCGTTCATTGCGCAACCGTTGGGCCTGGCTGGCGATCAACCTGATAACCGCGTTTCTGGCCTCGCGTGTGATCGGCCTGTTCGAGGGCTCGATCGAGAAGCTCGTGGCACTGGCGGCGCTGATGCCGATCGTGGCGGGTATTGGCGGCAACTCTGGCAACCAGACCATTACCATGATCGTTCGCGCCATGGCGTTGGACCAAGTGTCGCCGGGCAATACCAGCCGCCTTATGCGCAAGGAGCTGGCGGTGTCGCTGCTCAATGGCCTGATCTGGGGTGGAGTGATCGGTGCTGTGGCGTTCTGGCTGTATGACAGCTGGTCGTTGGGGTTGGTGATGACTGCGGCCATGACCTTGAACCTGCTGCTGGCCGCGCTCATGGGGGTGTTGATCCCGATGACGCTGACGCGCCTGGGGCGCGACCCTGCCATGGGGTCTAGCGTGATGATCACTGCCGTGACCGACAGTGGTGGGTTCTTCATCTTCCTGGGGTTGGCTACGCTGTTCCTGCTTTGATATTGGGAGGTGCACGCCAGAGTGATCAAGGCATGCGCCCGACCGCACCACCAAGGCCTGTGCGCAGCCCAACAAAAAAGCCAGCTTACGCTGGCTTTTTTTGTTCTCGCTACGCGTCTCAGGAGGCGTCGGCTGCCATTTCCACATCGTGAGCGATGAGGGCGACCAGCGCGTTCTGCTGTCGGTGGGACAGCTGACGGAAGCGTTGCAGCAACTCGCGCTCATGCAGGGACAGCTCGGGGCTGTCCAGGCGCATGCTCAGCTCGTCGCCCAGCGCACCTTCCTGGATAAGGCTCTGCTCCAGGCGTGCGATGATCTCGGAGTTCATGCTGCGGTGATGGTTGCGCGCTACCTCGGCAATGCGCTCACGCATTCCGTCTGGCAGGCGGACGACGAACTTGTCAGCGGTGCGGCTCGAATAAATAGCCTGTTTCATTGGGCGCATATAAATTAACCGGTTTTTGGTTCAGGGGAAGCGGTTCACAAATTGGCCGCACGGGATGCAGGTACGACCGTGGCGACGACAAAATGTTCAACCGCCTGGAAAATTTGGTGCTCATCTTGCCTCAAGGTCGCCGTTTCCTTGGCGTCAATTCTGTGACAAATAGTGATCCCGGTAAAGGCTTTTTGCCAGTACCAATTATCAGAAATGAGTACTGGTTGGAAAAGTTTTGCATTTCCAGGTTCGCCTTACCGTCAGCCCTTTGCCGTCAAAAACCCGTAAAACGCGGCAAAGGGTAGAGAAAACCCTTAAAATGCGCAGGTTTCCTTCCATAGAGCATAGTGGCTATGCAACATGACGCAAGCTCCCAAGATAAAGCCTCAGGCGTGCTGATATATCTGATGGGACCCTCTGGTTCGGGAAAAGATTCCCTGATCGAGGCCGCTCGCGCACAACTGGCTGGCGCGGGTGTGGAAATTGCCCGGCGAGTCATCACACGTTCCGCAGAAGCCACAGGTGAAGCGGCGCAAAGCGTCACGCCAGAGCGCTTCGAAGCGATGCGAGCGGCAGGGGAATTTGCCATGCATTGGCAGGCCAACGGTCTGGAGTATGGGATACCCAAGCAAGTGGACGTTTGGCTCGCGCAAGGGCGGTCGGTGCTGGTCAACGGTTCCCGTAGCTATCTGCCCGAGGCGCGTAGGCGCTATCCCGGTCTGCTGGCAGTACGCCTGGAGGTTGACCCAGAGGTGTTGCGTGCGCGCCTGATTGCCAGAGGCAGGGAGACACCGCAAGAGATCGATCAGCGCCTGGCGCGTAGTGCCAGGCTCCAGGGCTGTCCCGATCCCGGCGTGCATGCGCTGGACAACTCCGGGTCACTGGCCACGGCGGTCAGCGTATTGTTCGACCTGCTGCGTCAACAGGGGGTGTCCGTTTGACAAGCATCGGAAAAGCCCTACGTGCAAAAAGCCCGATAGATGCATGACAAA
The DNA here is from genome assembly GCF_003936645.1 of Pseudomonas sp. p106. Lineage (NCBI taxonomy): Bacteria > Pseudomonadati > Pseudomonadota > Gammaproteobacteria > Pseudomonadales > Pseudomonadaceae > Pseudomonas > Pseudomonas sp. p106. Next base: position 19,991 of record NZ_RHQR01000015.1, on the reverse strand, counting down.
CGGCTGCCCTCTGGTTAACATGCTCGCCGTCCAGCTGTGCAGCGTTCGCTGCCGGTTCTTGTGTCTCAGTAGCTCAATTGGATAGAGCATCCCCCTCCTAAGGGGAAGGTTGGCAGTTCGAACCTGCCCTGGGACGCCATATTTTCTCTCGCTCCATACGCTTACTTGCAGTTACCCGCCTTGCGGTAACCTGCACTCTGCGCTTCTGCTTCACTGCCAAATGCCACCTGATTTTTCTGAGCGACCTGGCTGTAACCGGGGCAACCGCTGGCCAAGTGGTACACGTGACTGTTGCGGTTGCCAATGATCGCACCGTCAGTCGACGCACTCGCCAGGGTCGGCTTGCCGATATCTCTCGCAGCCGTTTTCGGGGGTGCCGAAGCTACCACGTCCATAGCCCCGGCAGGCTTGTAGCCCAGCGTCCATTTCCGTTCGCCGGTGACGAATGGGTTCGAATGCCCCATGATCGCGGCGATTCGCTGATTGCGTTGCTTTTCCCACGCAGAAACCGGGTGCTGTTTATCCCAGGCCATAAGCACCTGCTGCTGTTGTCTCGACATGCTCAACTTGTACCGGTCGAACATGTAGAACGTGGTACGCGCAACCAGCCCTTTGACTTCGTCACGCGGCTCGGCGGTTTTCTGCTGGAAGTCGACCTTGGTGGTGCACTGCCCGTACTGGGGCGCAACGCCTGAAACCATGCCGTAGTTGAAATTGCTGCGGTCACCGTTCACTTCACCCACGGACGGATAGAGGTTGAACAGGTCGGCTTCCATGGCGCGGAAGGTAGGGTCTTCATTGACGCAATGCTCGCGACCGCCGTTCTGCCAGCATTTGCGCTGGTGGCCAAAAGTCCAGGCCGGCACGATGTGCTCCCATTCGGTACGTTCGGCGCGGGTCTGTACTTTGCGGGTTTCGTAGCCGCAGGATTTGGCGTCGACCCGGCCACCGGATTTGCCGACCCAGGTCCATTTACAGCCACAGTACAGTTCGCCCATTGGGCTGTTTGCCTGGTCGAGGAAGATTTTCTGCTTGGCGACAACCTTGGCTTCGGTAAACGTTGCGGGGGGATTGGCGAAGGCGGCAGGGATGACAGAGAGGGCGAGGGTAACGACGTACAGCAGTTTCTTCATGAGAAAGCATCATCGGATTTCGGGGGCAGAATTATACGGTGTGCTGACGTCAATTGAAGAAATGTCCTATCGCATCGCCGTAGTGTGCCTATTGCGCGACGCTGATGGGGTTTCTCGATTTGGGTCTACGCCTGTTGCATAATGTCCCGAAACCAACGGTCATGATTTGAAGCGCGCGGCCGATAACGGGGTTGCTGCACTACGCCCTTGTTGACCCCTTCGAAGCGAATACCATGCTCCCCATCTATTTGAACCTAGGTTGCGCCGATCATCCTCGCCAAGGCTTTATCAATATTGATGTGGAGCCCACAGGGGCCGATCTGCAATGGACGCCGGGCCAGGCTTTGCCGTGGGAACAAGGCACGGTGCCAGGAATCTACAGTGCTCATCTTCTGGAGCGACTCGGGCGTAACCAAGGTATTCGCTTGCTGCACGAATGCCGTCGAGTCCTGCAGCCCGGCGGGGTTATCCGTCTCGTCTGCGCCGACCTGGAAGCGTTGGTCGACGATTATCTGAATAACCGCACACGCCCTGAGGCGCCAGGCATCGGTCGCGCCGAATGGCTGAACAAGGCCCTGCGCCAGCATGCCTGGACCTTCGACGCCGAGGAGCTGACGCGGATCTGCAAGATGGTCGGCCTGGAACCGGTAGCTATCACCGCAGAAGGCAACAGCAGCGATCCGCACCTGAGTGGGCTGGACGCTACGGTGCCGGGCCAGTTGGTGCTTGAGTTTTGCAAGCCGCAGCGCCAATTGGCGGCCGATGCCCAGCCGCTGGTCAGCATCGTCATGCCGACCTACAAGACCGAACACCTCTACGACGCCTTGGGCAGCGCGCTGAACCAGACCTACCGCAACCTGGAAATCCTGGTGTGCGACGACTGCCCGACTGATGAGATCGAAAGGATCTGCGCCGACCTGAGCCAGGACGACCCGCGCGTGCGTTATGTGCGCAACCCAGATGCTGGAAAGGACATTGGCCGTCTTAACCATGTCCTTTGCCTGAAAGAGGCGCGCGGCGAATTCATCAAGTTTCTCAACGACGACGACCTGCTGGAACTCGAATGCGTGGAGCGGATGCTCGACAGCTTCCGCAGTTATCCAGACGTTACGCTGGTAACCTCCAAGCGCCAGCGCATCGACCAGTACGGCGAGCCGCTGGCCGATATCGCCGCAACCCAAGCCCCCGTGGCAGACGATGCGATGATCGAAGGCCTGTCGCTGGGCACCGCACTCATGCAGTCGCAGATCAATTTCGTTGGCGAGCCGAGCACGGTCATGTTTCGCCGCGCCGATATGCTGGAAATCACTCCGGACTTCATGTCGGTAGACGAACAACCCATCGCCTGGGCCTCCGACGTGGCGATTTTTCTCAACCTCGCACTGCGCGGCAACACCGTTTATCTGGTCCAGCCACTGAGTAGCTTCCGCATTCACGGCGAGCAATGCCAGGTGCTCTACGGCGCCGCAGCACAAGGTGAATCCCGACGCTGCTGGGCAATCATGCGCGACTTCTGGGCGCGGCATGAATTCGACAAGGCGCTCTGACATTGCGCAGTATGCCCACGCCTGAACAACACAAGGCCGGCCACCGCCGCCGGCCGCAGGAACACCGCTCATGAATGGTCGGCCCCCCGTTTTCGTGACCCAGCCCGCATTGCCCGAGCTGGAGGCTTTCTTGCCATACCTGCGGGAAATTTGGGACAGCCGCATGCTGACCAATGGCGCAGCCATGCACCAGCGTCTGGAAGCGGCGTTGTGCGCTTATCTGGGCGTGGAACACATTTCGCTATTCTGCAACGGTACCCAGGCGCTGATCACGGCGTTGCAGGCGGCCGGGCTCAGCGGTGAGGTGATCACCACGCCGTACTCCTTTGTTGCCACTGCCCATTCGCTGCTATGGAACAATCTGACGCCGGTGTTCGTCGATATCGACCCGCACACCCTGAACCTTGACCCAGCACGCATCGAAGCGGCCATCACCGACCAGACCACAGCCATCCTGCCGGTACACTGCTACGGCCATCCCTGCGATGTGGAGGCGATACGCGCGATTGCCGAGCGCCATGGCCTGCAGGTGATCTATGACGCGGCACATGCTTTTGGTGTTCAGGATACAAACGGCAGCCTGCTGCGCCACGGCGACCTCGTGACCCTGAGCTTCCACGCTACCAAGGTGTTCAGTACCTTCGAGGGCGGCGCTGTCATCTGTCGCGACGAGGCGACCAAGCGGCGCATCGACCAGTTGAAGAACTTTGGTCTGTCTGCCGACGGAAGCACCGTAGAACTGACCGGCACCAACGGCAAGCTCAGCGAAATTCACGCAGCCTTTGGCCTGTTGCAACTGGAGGGCCTGGATGAAGCGCTGGGGAAGCGGCGGCTGATCGACCAGCGTTATCGCGAAGGGCTTGCGGGGATTGCGGGTATTCGCTGTATCGAGGGCAGGGGCGAGGCAGTCGCCAATCATGCGTACTTCCCGATACTGGTAGGGCCTGAGTTTACCCTTGGCCGTGATGCACTGTTCTCGCTCCTCGCCGCCCACAACATCCATGGGCGGCGTTATTTCCAGCCCCTGATCAGTGGCCTGCCGATGTACCGTGGGTATCCATCGTCCAGCGCCGACAACCTGCCGGTAGCGCATCAGGCGGTGGAGCAGGTGATCTGCCTACCGATCTATCCTGACCTGGATTTCGGCACCGTGGACTTCATTATCGGGTTGATCGCCGGGGCCGGTGCATGACCAGGGTGGCGATCATGCAGCCGTACCTGTTTCCCTACATTGGCTACTGGCAACTATTGACGGCCGCAGACTGCTTCGTGGTCTACGATGACGTTAACTTCATCACGCGGGGGTGGATCAACCGCAATCGCATCCTGATCAACGGGGCGCCAGGGATGATCACGCTGCCGTTGTTGCAGGCCTCGCAAAACCGCAAGATCAACGAAATAGAAATTGCACCTGCTGCCCAGTGGCAACGACGCATGCTGCGCAGCGTGGAAATGGCCTACCGCAAGGCACCCTGTTTCGATCAGGTATTTCCAGTGGTCGAGCGTATTCTGGCGCACGAAGACAACAACCTCGCGGGTTTTCTGAGTCATCAAATTCAGGTGTTGGCCAACTTCATGGGCCAAACGACGCGGATCGTTACCAGCAGCCAGGTCTACGGCAACGCTCAACTTACGGCGCAGGCGCGGATTCTGGATATCTGCCGCCATGAAGGTGCAACCTGCTATATCAATGCCCAGGGCGGGCGCTCGCTCTATGAGCCGGAGAGGTTCGCCGACGTCAATATCGATCTGCGTTTCATCGGTATGCGGGTACTGGCCTATCGCCAACGCTGCGAGGGTTTCACACCGTACCTGTCGATCATCGATGCCCTGATGGAGGTCGGCGCCGAGGGCATCGGGCCGCACTTGGCGGCCTACGATTACCTCTGAGGTTCAAGCCTGGCAGACTACATAGATACTCGCAGTGAGGTCCGGGTATTTCATTCCCATCTTGTAACAGCCTTCGAAGAACGCCTGGTCGATGATGCCGGCACGCAAGGCTGCATCGAACTGAAAGTTGGCCATCGGCTTGAACAGGATGCCGCCGCGCTGGGTCACCTGGAAACCGGCCTGCAACGCCTCGTGCTCCAGGGTGTCGAGGCTGTAGGTGCAACGGTGGCCGTGCTTGCGCTCGCCATCGGTAACAGCCGCATTGAAATCGATCAGCCCCATGCTCACCGCGATCTGCCGCGACGCCGCATTGGCATTGGGCACGACGATGAACAGCCGGCCGCCCGGCGCCAGCCACTCGCGTATCTTCTTGAGTACCGGCTGTGGCTCGGTGAGATGTTCGAGGGTATGGATCAGGAAGATGTTGTCGAAGCGACGCTCCAGGGTAGTGTCTTCGAACCGACCCAGGATGAAGGTTGCGCGCGCATCGCCAACGTTCTTGCGGGCGACTTCGATCAGGTCGGTGGCCCCTTCAAGCACGGTCACGTCATCGAAGACCTGCAGCAACTTTTTGGTGAACTCGCCGTGATAGCATCCCATTTCCAGCGCATTTCCAGGGCGAAACTGCCCGTTGAGCGCCTTGAGCATGTAGTCGCGGTGGATGTAGTCGAAATCGTAGGCGTACAGGCGGTTTTCCGTGTCCTGGTACTCGGTGTTCAGGTCGCGTGACATGGTTAACCCTGGTTGGAGTGATACATGCGCCTGGCCGGTGGCTGATACCACTCGTCCAGCGTTGCGGGTACCCGCGCGTTATAGCCGATGACCTGGCGCATCATCGGGTCGAGGTTTGGCCCCAGGTCATAACCCAGGGCCCGCGGGTAGTCGAATTGCTGCTTGATGAACGGCTTGGAAAACATCGGCGTGACCGAGCGGCGCACACGGTCGGTAACGTTGCTGCCGCCGGCGTGCCAGACATTGGAATTGAACATCAGGATGCTGCCGGCCGGTGCGATAGCCTGTTCGGCGTGGGCCATGAAATAGTCGTCAGTCGGCTTGGCTTCGGCCTTGTGCGAACCGGAGAGCATCCAGGTCGCGCCATTGGCGGCGGTGAAGTCGTCGAGCATCACCAGTGTGTTCAGCAGCAACGGCATATCACCGGAAAAAGAACGGATATCCCGGTGAACGCGCTGGGCGTAAGACTGGCTGTCGCGGGTGTTGATGGCCCCGCCATAGGAGTTGAGGATGAACTGCCCACCGAAATAGCGCTCGATGAAGGCATAGATAGGGTAGGCCTTCAGGCAGTCGAGAAAACTGCCAAACTGGCCGATCAGGTGGTGCACGGTGTAACTGGTGTCCTGATCGATGCCGTTCTTGATCTGGTAGTCGCGGCAGATTGCATAGGCCTTGTGGATGTCTTCACGCATCTGCTCGACGATAGCGATCGGGATGGCGCTCTCGAAGATAACCCAGCCTTGCTCCGCCATGCGCCGGTCGAATACCTCACTGGAAATCATGGGCGTTTCACCTGATCGTGACGATGCATTTGGAGGGGTACAGCTCGCACTTCTCCAGGGTGTATTCGGAAGGGGTGAAGACTTCTTTGAAGGCCAGCGCTTCGCCGGGTGCTTGAGCCCATGTCAGTTCGTCCATCAGTAGCATGCTGCCGGAGACCAGGTGTGGCTTGATCGCCTTGAGCGCTGCCAGTGTTGGCTCGTACAGACCCATGTCGAAGTAGGCGAAGGCGACGATGGCCGAGCCGTTGTTCTTGAAGAATTCGGGCGCGGTCTGACAGACGTCCCCCGCAACCAGTTGATGTACTCCGCGCTTGTGTCCCAGCACGTTGTTGCCTTCGTGCACCTGCAGCAGTTCGCTCAGGTAATCCTTGTAGCTGGCTTTGGTGGAGTAGGAGTTCTCAACCCACACACCGCTTTCCTTGCAGTCTTTTTCACCCGGTGCGCAATAGCCTTCAAAGGTGTCGAAGCCGACGATCTGCCGCTGTTTGTTGAACGGTTCGTACATGGCCCTCAGGTTTTCCAGCAGCACCAGGTTGTGGCCGTACCAGGTGCCAAACTCGCAGATCATCCCCGGGATATGCTTGAAGCGTTTGTACAGGTCGCTCAAGACGATGAACTTCACCAATACTGAGCTGCGGGTATACAGGCCGATATTGAAAAGCACGTCGTCGTCAGAGAGCGGGCTGTTCAGGTACATGTCGCGCAACTTGTCACGAAAGGCGTACTGCAAATCCGATGCGGTGGATTCGAGTTTGTAGACTTCGTTTTGAAGCTGTTCGTTATTCATCATCACTCCACTGGGCCAGGCCGAAGCCGCTGGTCCCGAAACGGTTGCCGTTGTACAGCATGTAGGTGCGCTCGCCGCTCTGGAAGATGAACGGGTAGCAGGTCATCAGCGAGTCCCAGCCTTCGGCTGACGGTGCGATACCCGCATCGTCATGGCGGGTCCAGGTCCTGCCGTCGGGCGACTCTGCGTAGCGGATGCGGTACGAGCCTGCGCCGTTGCGGTAGTCCTGCGATGCGCGGGAGCAGTACCACATCTTGTAAATCCCGTTTTCCTTGATGACGCAGGGGCGGGAAAAGGCTTCGGTCTCAAAGCGCGATTCAAGGCATTGCGGCGCGAAGCGGGTGAACTCGAATCCGTCTTTGGATTCGGCGTACTTGATCACGTACAACGGCTCGTATTTGCCGTCCACCTCCAGCCAGCGTGTACCGGACACGTACCACATCTTCCACAGGCCTTGGTCGAACAGCACGGTGGGCGTCACGGCCAGGTAGGGCTCGGTGGCAGTGCGATCCATGATCGGGCCTTCGAACAGTTTTTCGAAGTGCAGCCCGTCGTCATCAGAAACCGCGACGCCCATGGCATTGTGGTAGGGCACGGTCAGGCGCTGGTTCCATCCGCTGTAGTACAGGTAGGTGCGGCCATCTTTTTTCAGGGCGTAGCTGGGCATCACGCCTTCGTCATCGAAGGTGCCGGGAGCGCCGAAACCCAGGCAAGGTTCCCGGTGGCGGGCAACGACGGTGCGCGGGTCCTGCTTGTCCAGGTCTACCGCGTAGCACAGGCTTTTGCCTGCGCTGTTGCGGGTGGAGATGAATACCCGAATCACATCGTCCAGCACCAGCGCGGTGGGCACTTGGGCGTGGGAGCCGACCCAGTCTTTATCGGGGTCGAAAGTTCTACCGAGTTTTTTCCAGGCCATGCTCTACCTAAAAATCCAGTTCCTGACTGCTCTTTACCGCGCGCGCGGGTGCGCCGATGTAGAGCTGCCAGGGTTGAGTGTCTTTTGAAATCAGCGCACCCATGGCAACGCAGGTACCTGCGCCGATGGTGCAATTGTTGGTGATGGTCGCGTTGACGCCGAACCAGGCGTAGGGCTCAACCAGGCAATGCCCGGAGAGGACCACATGGGAAGCAAAGAACACATGGTCGCGGATCTCGCCATGGTGGCCGATGTGGTTGCCGCTCCACATCACCACATTGTTGCCGATGGTGGTGAAAGGTTGCAGTGTGTTGTCTTCGAGAATGAAGCAGTTTTCACCGATGACGTTGTCGTTCACCGTGGCATTGGGGCTGACATAGCTAATGAAGTCGTAGCCCTTTTCCTTGCCCTGAATGTAGACCGACTCACGTAGGCGGTTCATCTTGCGCCCGGTCATGGGCGCAAACAGCTTGTAGTCGGTGCTTGGGAAATAGTCCTGCAGGGTTTCGAAGGGCACCACCGGCAGCCCTTCGAACATTCTCGATTCTGGCAGGTAGCGTTCGTGCACGGTAAAGCCGACCACGTCCACTGCAGGGTCTTTTTTCAGGTAGTAGTGCGCCAGTTGGGCGGTGTCCAGCACTCCGAAAATGACAACTTTTGGCATCAGGGTATCCAGGGTGTTCGAGGATGAGTCAGGTCAACCGGAGCTGAGCGTACGCTGTGTATACTGCTGGCCACGATAGCACCTCCGCTTGCGTAACAAAAAAGGGCACCGGGCCGATGGGAAAGATTCTTGATCGAAATCAAATCCACTTTTATCGCGAGCAGGGTTACTTGGTTGCCGACGGCATTTTCGACCCGCTTCATCTCGATGAAACCCTTGCCCACTTCAATCTGGCATTTTCCCAACAGTTGGACCGCATGGCTCTGCCTGTCGCTGGTGGCCCTACCCTTGAAGCCCTGCACCTGAACATGGCCGCACTGCTGGGGGCGAGCGTTCCTCTCTATCTGGCGACGCTGCGCATGTGCTCCAAGCTGTACGGCGTCTACCGGCTGATGACCGCCGAGCGCCTGCGCGACGCGGCTGCCGACCTGGGCGTCGTCACCCCGTTGTTCCAGACCACCCCTGTGTTGCATCTGATGTCGAAAAAATTGCTTATCCCGGGAGGTTATCAGGGGTTCGACGTGCACCAGGACTGGACTTCAGTCCAGGGCAGCCTGGATACCATCACCACCTGGATCCCGTTCATGGACATCGACCCGCAGTTGTTCACCATGGAGGTGATGCCCGGCAGCCATTTGCTGGGCCTGCTTAGCGGCGACCAGGAACAGCATGTGTTGAGGGTCGACGAAAAGCACTTCAAGGAAGATGACTTCGTTCCTGTCTGTGTCGGCAAGGGCGGCGTTTGCTTGATGTCGAACTTCACCATTCATCGGTCTTCCCGTGAAGGGGATGAACGTTTGCGGATTTCCGTGAGTGGGCGCTATGAAAATGCCAGTGAGCCCACGTTCATCGAGCGTGAGTATCCGTTCACCCAGCACAAGACTATACAGCGCGGGTTGATTACCGAGCACTTTCCGAGCGTGGAACAGGTACGCGGCGTGTATGCCAGCGAAGGCCACCAATAGCCGACATATGGCCTGCATCGGCTGCACGCACGCTTAAAGTTTCCTGCCGGCATGCCGATCACTGAAGCACTGGATACAGGCAATGCACCTGTATCGCCATGGTTGGAGTTCCCGCCCTCAGCGGCTGGATGCGTCGCCTTGCGTCCGCTTCAATCCATGCACCGCTGCCAGTCGACACAGATCGTGGTGGGCATTGGTCTCAATGAGGTCCTGAAGGGGCAAGTATGAATTTTTATGTCAATCAGGTGAAGAACAAGCCGGACTACCGGGGCTCGCTGTTCAGGGGTGATATCTTCCTGGAAACCGGCCTTGGCAATGCACATGAGCTGTGTGCATTGGCCCGGCAGAGCATCACCGCCGCCTTTGATGGCGAAACCGACCACCAGTCGCTGCACAAAATGATGCCGGTGGAGACTTTCGTAGAGCGCGTCACGGCGCTCAAGCGGCAGTTTACCAATGGCCCGCAGGCCAAGGCGTTGATCCGCGATTTCATTCGCGAGATCGGGGCCGACCCCAAGGACTATATCTTCGACGTGCCTCGTGTGCGTGTAGTGCCCAACTACGAATACCTGCATGCAGGTGTGAGTTACGCATACAAGCCCCACCGCGATACCTGGTACGGCAGCGTGGAAAGCCAGGTGAATACCTGGATGCCGGTGTACAGCATCGAGCCCGAACAGACCATGATGATCAACCCGGCCTATTTCGAGCGGCCGGTGCGCAACAGCTCCGCCGATTGGAGCCTCAATGACTGGATCCATGTGCAACGGCACAAGGCTTCGCAGAACATCACCGAAGAAACCCGGGTACACCCGGTGCCGCTGGAAGACATCGATACCAGCGGCGAACTGCGTGTGGCTGCCAACAGTGGCGAAATGCTGATTTTCTCTGGTGCCCATCTGCACGGCACCGTAGCCAACTTCACCGACAAGGTACGGTTCAGCGTGGACTTCCGCCTGATCCACCTGCAAGACCTGCTGCATAAGCGCGGTGCACCGAATGTCGACAACGGTTGTTCGGATGCAGAGGCCGGCTTCAAAGACTTTTTCAATGCCAGCGACTTTTCGCAATTCCAGGGAGTTAACCCATGACCAAGCGTCGTCTGACTGCTGCCGAGGTCGAGTACAACGAAAAGCGCGCCAGCGTGCTGAGCCGTGTCGATGCCCAATACGTGGCTGATGCGCCGTTCGTGTTTGCCAACCGTATCGCCGTGACCGCTGCGCTTTCGCGCATCGAACTGTTCAAGATGGTGCAGGACATTCCGGGCGCTATCGTCGAGTGCGGCGTATACAAAGGCAACTCGTTGATGCTGTACATGCAGCTATCGATGATTCTGGAACCCTATGCGATCAACCGTTCGATCATCGGTTTCGATACCTTCGGCGGCTTTGCCAGCATCGATGCCGAGCAGGATCCAGCCGATATCAACGAAAGCATGTTCTCCGACACCGACGAGACCCTGATTCAGGACATGATCGAGGCCAACGATCTGATTCGCCCGGTCAATCGGATCCCGCGCTGCGAGATCGTCAAGGGCGACATTCTGGAAACCGTGCCTGCCTTTGTGAAAACCCGCCCCGATCTGGTAGTGGCCATGCTGATCCTCGACACGGACCTGTATTCGTCCACCAAGGTGGCGCTGGAGACTTTCCTGCCTTACATGCCTAAAGGCGCGATCGTGGTGCTGGACGAAGTCGCCTACCGCAACTTCCCTGGCGAAACTGCCGCGCTGCGTGACGTGCTGGATCTGAACAAGATCGAACTCAAGCGCCTGCCGTTCGATTCGTCGGTGGGCTACTTCCGCGTTTGAACTGATCATCGGCATGTCTGCAGGCCAATGCAGCATCGCCGAATGAAAAAAGCCCGCAGCGCCGAGGGCGCCGCGGGCCAAATCGGCCGCAGCCGCTTCAGTGTCAGATGTGCAGGGCGTGGCCCAGCGCGCGCAATGCCGCTTCCTGCACCGCTTCGCCCAGGGTCGGATGAGCGTGGATAGTGCCCGCGATATCCTCCAGCCGCGCGCCCATTTCCAATGACTGGGCAAACGCTGTGGACAGCTCTGAAACCGCCACGCCAACCGCCTGCCAACCCAGGATCACGTGATTGTCACGCCGCGCCACCACGCGCACAAAGCCGGTTTTCGACTCCAGGCTCATGGCGCGGCCATTGGCGGCGAAGGGGAACTGCGCGACGATGCAGTCCAGCCCTTGCTGGCTGGCCTGTTCCGGGGTCTTGCCGACCACAACGACTTCCGGGTCTGTAAAACACACTGCTGCAATTGCGCAGGGCTCGAACCGTCGTGCCTTGCCGGCAATGATTTCGGCGACCATTTCACCTTGCGCCATTGCACGGTGTGCCAGCATCGGTTCGCCGGCCACGTCACCGATGGCCCAGACGTTGCGCATGCTGGTCTGGCAGCGATCGTCGATGGCGATGGCCGCACCGTTCATCTTCAGTTCGAGGCTTTCCAGGTTGAAGCCGTGCGTGCGCGGGCGGCGGCCAACGGCCACCAGCACCCGGTCGGCCTCCAGGCGCAGCTGTGCACCTTGAGCATCGCGGGCCAGCAAGCAACCGCTGTCGTAACCTTCGACGCTGTGCCCAAGGTGCACAGCGATGCCCAGCTTCTTCAGCGATTCGGCCACCGGCGCGGTCAGCTCGCTGTCGTAGGTCGGCAAGATGCGCTCACGCGCCTCCACCACGCTCACCTGCGCGCCCAATTTGCGGTAGGCGATGCCTAGCTCCAGGCCGATATAGCCGCCGCCAACCACCACCAGATGCTGGGGCAGTGTTTGAGGGGCCAGGGCTTCGGTCGAAGAGATGATCGGCCCGCCCAGCGGCAGCATGGGCAGTTCGACGCTGTTCGAGCCGGTGGCCAGCAGCAGGTGCTCGCACTGGATGCGCTGGCCATCGACGTCGACGTGCTTGCCGTCGAGGATCTTCGCCCAGCCATGGATGACCTTGACCCCGTGTTTTTTCAGGAGTGCAGCGACGCCAGTGGTCAGTCGGTCAACGATGCCGTCCTTCCAGTCCACGCTGCGGCCGATGTCCAGGCGTGGCGTGGAGACGCTGATGCCAAGTTCGGACGGCTCGGTGTAGCGGGATGTCTGATGGAACTGCTCGGCCACATGGATCAGTGCCTTGGACGGGATGCAGCCGATGTTCAGGCAGGTGCCGCCCAGCGCCTGGCCTTCCACCAGCACGGTGGGGATGCCCAATTGCCCGGCGCGGATGGCGGCCACGTAGCCGCCAGGGCCGCCGCCGATGATCAGCAGGGTGGTGTCGATAGTCTGTTGCATGCTCACTCCACGAACAGGCAGGCGGGTTGTTCAAGCAGGCCACGTACAGCCTGGATGAACAGCGCGGCATCCATGCCATCGACCACACGGTGGTCGAACGAGCTGGACAGGTTCATCATCTTGCGAATAACGATCTGGCCATCGATCACCATCGGCCGCTCGACGATACGGTTGACCCCGACGATCGCCACTTCCGGTGTGTTGACCACCGGTGTGCTGACGATGCCACCCAAGGCGCCCAGGCTGGTCAGGGTGATGGTGGAGCCGGACAGTTCCTCGCGGCTGGCCTTGTTGTTGCGTGCGGCGCTCGCCAGCCGGGAAATCTCGCCGGCGTTGCCCCACAGGCTGCCCGCTTCGGCGTGGCGCAGCACCGGTACCATCAGCCCGTTGTCGCCCTGTGTGGCGACCCCCACATGCACCGCACCATGGCGGGTGATGACCTGGGCTTCGTCGTCGTAGGTCGCGTTGATCTGCGGGAAGTCGCGCAGTGCCACGACCAGGGCGCGGACCAGGAATGGCAGCAGGGTCAGCTTGCCGCGGCTGTCGCCGTACTTGCTGTTGAGCTCTTGGCGCAGGGCTTCGAGTGCGGTGACGTCGATTTCCTCGACATAACTGAAGTGCGCCACACGGCGCTTGGCATCCTGCATGCGCTGGGCGATCTTGCGGCGCAGGCCGATCACTTGCACCTGTTCGCTGTCGGTGCGTTTCGCGTAGCCTCCTGGCGCCTGGCCCGCAGGGCTCTGCGGCTTGCTGATGAATGCATCCAGGTCTTCGTGCAGGATGCGCCCGGCCGGGCCGCTGCCATGCACGTAACGCAGTTCGATGCCGGCATCCAGGGCGCGCTTGCGCACGGCAGGCGAGGCCAGAGGTTTTTCGTCGGCCTGGCGCGCCACGATCGGCGCGGCGGTGTGCGCCGAGACAGCCGGGCTGGCTACCGGTTGCGGTTCGACACGCGGTTCTGCCTTGGCGGCTGCTGGGGCTGCCGGGGCTTCTACCGGTTTGGCCTGCGGCACATCCACATGGTTGCCGCTGCCTTCCACTTCGATGCGGATCAGCTCGCTGCCGACCGCCATCACTTCACCCGGCTGGCCGCCCAGGGCCAGCACCTTGCCGCTGACCGGCGAAGGGATTTCCACGGTGGCCTTGTCAGTCATGACATCGGCCACCACCTGGTCTTCGGGGATTACATCGCCGCCCTTGACGAACCATTCGCCCAGTTCGACTTGCGCGATGCCTTCGCCAATGTCCGGCATCTTGATGACGTGCGTGCCCATTCAGACCTCCATGACCCGTTTCAATGCCGCGCCTACCCGCGAAGGGCCTGGGAAATACGCCCATTCCTGTGCGTGAGGGTAGGGCGTGTCCCAACCGGTGACGCGCTCGATGGGCGCTTCGAGGTGATGGAAGCAATGCTCCTGCACCAGCGCTACCAGTTCGGCGCCGAAGCCGCAGGTACGGGTGGCTTCATGCACCACCACGCAGCGGCCGGTCTTTTTCACCGACGCGACGATGGTGTCCAGGTCCAGCGGCCAGAGGCTGCGCAGGTCAATCACTTCGGCATCCACACCGGTTTCCTCGGCGGCCACCTGGGCCACGTAGACGGTGGTGCCGTAGGTCAATACGGTGACGTCGTTGCCTGGGCGGGTGATGGCCGCTTTGTCCAGCGGCACGGTGTAGTAACCGTCTGGCACGGCACTTTGCGGGTGCTTGGACCACGGCGTCACCGGGCGGTCGTGGTGGCCGTCGAACGGGCCGTTGTACAAGCGCTTGGGCTCCAGGAAGATCACCGGGTCATCGCATTCGATCGAGGCGATCAGCAGGCCTTTGGCGTCGTACGGGTTGGAGGGCATCACCGTGCGCAGGCCGCACACCTGAGTGAACATCGCTTCGGGGCTCTGGCTGTGGGTCTGGCCACCGTAAATGCCGCCACCGCAAGGCATGCGCAGGGTCAGTGGCGAGATGAATTCGCCGGCCGAGCGATAGCGCAGGCGCGCCATTTCCGAGACGATCTGGTCCGAGGCGGGGTAGAAGTAATCGGCGAACTGGATTTCCACCACCGGCCGCAGGCCATAGGCACCCATGCCCACGGCGGTGCCGACGATACCGCTCTCGGAGATCGGCGCGTCGAACACGCGCGACTTGCCGTACTTGGTCTGCAGGCCCTCGGTGCAGCGGAACACGCCGCCGAAGTAACCCACGTCCTGGCCGTAGATCACCACGTTGTCGTCGCGCTCAAGCATGACGTCCATGGCCGAGCGCAGGGCCTGGATCATGGTCATGGTAGTGGTGGCCATGGCGGTTTCCGGTTTGATGCTGTTGTTGTGGTCGTTCATCTCAAACCCCCAGTTCCTGGCGCTGACGGCGCAGGTGGTCGGGCATTTCCTTGTACACGTCCTCGAACATCGAGGCTGCACTCGGGATGTGGCCGTTGGCCAGGGTGCCGTATTGTTCGGCTTCCTTTTGCGCGGCGATGACGGCCGCTTCGAACTCTGCGGTGACGGCCTGGTGTTCTTCCTCGGACCAGTGGCCGATCTTGATCAGGTGCTGCTTCAGGCGGGCGATCGGGTCGCCCAGCGGGAAGTGGCTCCAGTCGTCGGCAGGGCGGTATTTGGACGGGTCGTCGGAGGTTGAGTGCGGGCCGGCGCGGTAGGTGACCCACTCGATCAGGCACGGGCCCAGGCCGCGGCGGGCGCGTTCGGCGGCCCAGCGCGAGGCGGCATATACAGCGACGAAATCGTTGCCGTCCACACGCAGGGAGGCGATACCGCAACCCACGCCACGGCCGGCGAAGGTGGTCGATTCGCCGCCGGCGATGGCCTGGAAGGTGGAGATCGCCCACTGGTTGTTGACCACGTTGAGGATGACCGGGGCGCGGTATACGTGGGCGAAGGTCAGCGCGGTGTGGAAGTCCGACTCGGCCGTGGCGCCGTCGCCGATCCAGGCCGAGGCGATCTTGGTATCGCCCTTGATCGCCGAGGCCATGGCCCAGCCGACCGCCTGTACGAACTGCGTCGCCAGGTTGCCGCTGATGGTGAAGAAGCCGGCTTCGCGCACCGAATACATGATCGGCAGTTGGCGGCCTTTGAGCGGGTCGCGTTCGTTGGACAACAGCTGGCAGATCATTTCCACCAGCGACACGTCGCGGGCCATCAGGATGCTCTGCTGGCGGTAGGTGGGGAAGCACATGTCGGTGCGGTTCAGCGCCAGCGCCTGGGCGCTGCCGATGGCTTCTTCGCCCAGGCTCTGCATGTAGAAGGACATCTTCTTCTGGCGCTGGGCGACCACCATGCGGCTGTCGAATATCCGCGTCTTGAGCATGGCACGCATGCCTTGGCGCAGTAGCTGCGGATCGATGTCTTCGGCCCATGGGCCAAGCGCATCGCCGTGCTCGTCGAGCACGCGGACCAGGCTGTTGGACAGGTCGGCAGTGTCGGCAGCATCGACATCGATGGGCGGTTTACGGACTTGACCCGCGTCGTTCAGGCGCAGGTAGGAAAAATCGGTCTGGCAGCCTGGCCGGCCGGTAGGCTCGGGCACATGCAAACGCAGGGGGGCGTACTCGTTCATGCTTTTTACGCTCGCTCGGATGTTGTTTTTGTGAGCTCTGAAGCGGCCGCCGCTGATCACCGGCTTGTGACTGGCAGGTCAGCGTCAATTACATAGTAGTGACACGCCGGGAGAATTTTTCTCTCAAGTTGATTGCCTTTAGCGAGCGGCGCAGATAAACATTCCGCATAAACACAAAAAAACGGTGATTTTGTCTCATGCGCAAACTCGATCGTACCGATATCGGCATTCTCAACAGCCTTCAGGACAACGCCCGCATCACCAACGCAGAACTTGCGCGGTCGGTGAACCTGTCGCCCACACCCTGTTTCAACCGGGTCAAGGCCATGGAAGAGCTGGGTGTGATCCGCCAGCAGGTGACCTTGCTGTCGCCAGAGGTGCTGGGGCTGGATGTCAATGTGTTCATCCATGTCAGCCTGGAGAAGCAGGTAGAGCAGGCGCTGCACCGCTTCGAGGAAGAAATAGCCGAGCGGCCGGAGGTGATGGAGTGCTACCTGATGACTGGCGACCCCGATTATTTGTTACGGGTGCTGTTGCCGAGCATCCAGGCGCTGGAGCGGTTTCTCGATTACCTGACACGACTGCCGGGGGTGGCGAACATACGGTCTAGCTTTGCCTTGAAGCAGGTGCGGTATAAAACGGCGCTGCCATTGCCGTCCAATGGCATGACCCTGCGCGAGTGAGGGGGCAAGAACTGCATCGTTGCGGATGCAGGTGCTTGATATTTTAAACACCCCCAGCCTATGTTGTTGCCAGCCCATAACAACAAGGACAAGCGTCATGACCACCGCAGCCCCGCGCTCGCTCGCCGAGCACCTCCAGGGCATCGACCAGATCGAATGTGTCACTCCCGACCTTAACGGTGTCCCCCGTGGCAAGGTCATGACTGCCGAAGGCTTCCTCGAAGGCAGGCGCCTGCAGATGGCACGTGGCGTCTTGTTGCAATGCATCATGGGGGGCTACCCGCCAGCGAAATACTACGGCAGCGACGATGGCGATCTGGCCCTGGTGGCGGAGCCTGCGCAGATCCACCGCTTGCCCTGGAGCGAGGAGGGCCTGGCGCTGGCGATCTGCGATGCCAATGAGCTCGATGGCCGGCCGTCAGGGCTGTCCACCCGCGGGCTGCTCAAAGCGGTGATCGCCCGCTACGCCGCTTTGGGCCTGGCGCCGGTCGTTGCAACCGAGCTGGAGTTCTTCGTCTTTGCGCCCAACAGTGACCCTGTACAGCCATTTTTGCCGCCGTTGGGCAAGGATGGCCGCCGCGAGCTCGGCCACTCGGCATTCAGTGTCAGTTCCAACAACGGCCTGCGGCCGTTCTTTCAGGAGGTTTATCAGTGCATGGCGGCGCTGGGCCTGCCGCGCGACACCTTCATGCATGAAATGGGCGTCAGCCAGTTCGAAATCAACCTGCTGCACGGTGACCCCTTGTTGCTGGCCGACCAGACCTTCCTGTTCAAGCACCTGCTCAAGGAAGTCGCGCTCAAGCATGGCCTTACAGTGGTGTGCATGGCCAAGCCCCTGGCGCTTACGCCGGGTAGCTCCATGCATATTCATCAGAGCCTGGTGGAGATCGCCACGGGGCGAAACGTGTTCAGCGATGACCAGGGGCGGCCGAGCCAGACCTTCCATCATTTCATAGGCGGCCTGCAGGCGTGCATGGCCGATTTCACTGCGCTGTTCGCGCCCAATGTCAACTCGTACCAGCGGCTGTGCCATCCCTATGCGTCGCCGAACAATGCCTGCTGGTCGGAGGATAACCGCGCTGCGGGGCTGCGTATTCCGGCCAGCGCCCCCGTAGCGCGGCGGGTCGAGAACCGCCTGCCGGGTGCAGATGCAAACCCCTACCTGGCCATTGCTGCCAGCCTGGCAGCCGGCCTGCACGGCATCGAGCAGCGCCTGGAGCCTGCACCGGCCATCCAGGGTGAGTTCGAGGTGCCTGAGCACCTGAGCCTGCCATGCACCCTGCATGCGGCGCTGGAGCGCCTCAAGCGCAGCGCCTTGGCCCGGGAACTGTTCGGGGCTGAGTTCATCGAAGGTTACGCTGCAACCAAGACGCTCGAGTTGACTGATTTCTACAACGAGATCACGCCGTGGGAGCGGCGAGTGTTGGCGGCACAAGCCTGAGCGCGACACGAACGCTACTGCGCGCGCCCCTGTTCTGCTATTTCGCAGGCAGGGGACTGCGCCGTGGCTGATTTGCTTTTATGCTTGCCAGCAAGCCAACGCCACCTGACCAGGGAGCCCGACGGGACGTATGCGAAACATCTGGAAGCCGTTTCAGTCGTTGTATTTCGCTGCCTTGATGATGCTTATCGGCTCGGGTCTGCTCAGTACTTACCTGGCACTGCGCCTGGCGGCCGATCATGTCGACAGCCTATGGGTCGGTGCCTTGATGGCGGCCAACTATTTCGGCCTGGCTGTTGGTGGCAAGGTTGGCCACCGACTGATCGGCCGGGTAGGGCACATCCGGGCCTATACCACCTGCGCCGGAATCGTCTGCGCGGCAGTGCTGGGCCATGGCATGACCAACTGGCTACCGGCCTGGGTCGGGCTGCGGATGCTCGTTGGCCTGGGCATGATGTGCCAGTACATGGTCATCGAAAGCTGGCTCAACGAGCAGGCCGACGCCAAGCACCGCGGCGCGGTGTTCGGCGGCTACATGATTGCCTCCTACCTGGGGCTGGTGCTCGGTCAGCTGATTCTGGTGGTGCACCCCGAGCTTGGCCCTGAGCTGTTGATGCTGGTCGCGATGTGCTTCGCCCTGTGCCTGGTGCCGGTGGCGATGACCCGGCGCATTCACCCGGCGCCGCTGCGCCCGGCACCGATGGAGCCTAAATTCTTCATCAAGCGCGTGCCGCAGTCGCTGAGCACCGTGCTCGGTTCGGGTTTGATCGTCGGCTCCTTCTACGGCCTGGCGCCGCTGTATGCGTCCAGCCAGGGGCTTTCTACCGAACAGATCGGCTTGTTCATGGGTAGCTGCATCTTTGCCGGGCTGCTGGTGCAGTGGCCGTTGGGCTGGTTGTCCGACCGTTATGACCGGGCCGTGCTGATCCGCAGCGTGGCTGTGGGCCTGGCGCTGGCGGCGGCGCCGCTGGCGATCTTGCCCGATGTGCCGTTGGAGTTGCTGTTCGGCATCGGCTTTCTGATTTCGCTGCTGCAGTTCTGCCTTTATCCCCTGGCTGTCGCATTTTCCAATGACCACGTGGAAAGCGAGCGGCGTGTCTCGCTGACCGCCATGCTGCTGGTCACCTACGGCGTGGGTGCGTGCATCGGGCCGCTGGCGGCGGGGGTGCTGATGAAGGTGCTGGGCGCGCAGATGCTGTATGCCTTCTTCGTGTTCTTCGCGCTGGTGCTGGTGTGGCGGATTCGCCCGAAGGCGGTGACCGGGCTGCACCAGGTACAGGATGCGCCGCTGGGGCACGTGGCTATGCCGGCGGCGGGTTCGCCATTGTCGGCGGCGCTCGACCCGCGGGTGGATGAACAGACCGTGCAGGAGGTGATGCAGGCGCCGGTGGCGGCTGAAGATACCGAGGCGGAAGAGAAGGCCGAACCGGCTGACCCGGGCGAGGTTAGCAAGCCGGTTTGAGGCGGGGCCGGGGTAGGCACAAAAAAATTAGCTTTATTAGGGCTGCTGCGCAGCCCATCGCCGGCAAGCCGGCTCCCACAGGTACAGCGCAGACTTCAAGAGCTGCGCAGACCCTGTGGGAGCCGGCTT